>CAZJTF010000020.1:0-34561 GCA_964548565.1 uncultured Planctomycetales bacterium
CCAGGTGGATCAGGATGGGGACGGCGCAGGCAGCCAGGCCGTAGAGGAGCGCGGGCGCGGTCAGCGTGAAGGGGCCCCAGGCCATCATGCCCGCATTCTAACCGGAGGGGCCTCGGCATTCATTCCTGCGCACATCCGGCGCTCAGTACCGCCCGTGTGCGTTGAAAAGCTCACGGGTTCGAGCGACATCCCGCTCGATCTGTTCGACCAGTGCCCCGGGCGAGGGGTATTTCTCCTGCCGGCGGAGCCAATCGAGCAGCTCGAGTCGAACGTGGCGACCGTAGAGATCGTCGTCGAAGTCGAGGAGGAAGGCCTCGATGACAAGAGCCGTTTCGTCGAACGTGGGGATCCGGCCGATGCTCACGGCCGCCGCGACGAAAGGCTCATGCCCGCGGACCATCTCCGCGACGCTGCCCCCCAGGCGCACGCGTCCGGCGTAGACGCCCTCTGCCGGGATGAGCTGGTCCCGTACCTGGAGATTGGCGGTCGGGAATCCCAGGCCGCGACCCCGTCCCGCGCCCCGAATCACCGTCCCCAGAAGTGCGTAAGGCCGGCCGAGGCAGTGAGCCGCCCCGTCAACAGTGCCGGAGGAAAGCAGGTGGCGCACGATTGAGCTGGAGATGACGGTATCGGGGTGGCCCCCGAGTGCTCCACGCACCGGTTCGACGATCTCCACCTCAAAACCGTGCCGGCTTCCGGCGGCGCGGAGCATCTCGATATCGCCCTGACGATGACGCCCGAAGCCGAACGTCGGGCCTTCCACCACGGCGACGGGGTGAAAGCGGTCGAGGATGACGTTGGTGAGGAAGCGTTCCGCCGGGATGCTGAAGAAGTCTTTGGTGCTGTGGACGAGCACGACCACGTCGGCACCGGCCCGCTCGAGACACGCGAGTTTCTCTTCCAGCGGGGTCAGACGCGGTGGAACGCGGTCGGGCGTGAGAATCGACGCGGGATGCGGCTCGAAGGTCATGACGACGGTGAGGGCTTCGGCGCGCCGCGCGTGTTGCCGGGCTGCCGCGATGATCGCCTGGTGCCCCCGATGCACGCCATCGAAGTTACCGATGGTGAGGGCTACCCCTTTCAGCCGAACGGACTCGATCCCGTGAATGATGTCCATAGTTCTGCACGCGCCGGATACCCTGCCGCTTCTGGTACCCCGCGTACTATAACGGCGGGGTGCCGGCAGGTCTCAATCCCTTACGCCCGGTGGCGACCGCAGGACATCCGCGGGGCGAGCCCGGGTCCCAGGCTTACGTGCGGCGCCTTCGGTCGGTCCGCGTCTTCGGCGTCGCCGCCCTTTCGGCAGGGCCATCTTCCACCACGCGCCTGCTGCGATGATCAGCGCCAGGCCGGCAATTCCGCAGGCAACCCAGGTCGCGCGGTGATGCGTGCCGGCGTTGCTTCCGGGAGGTCGGGTGATCTCGCTGTACAGCCGGTCCTGCAGCTCGGTGAGCTCCCGGGTGCGCTCCGCGTCACGGTACTGCTCCACGGCGCGACGATTTTCGAGCGTCGGCGTCAGGTCAGGTACGTTGTAGTCTGCACGGGCTGCGTGTGCGGCGATTACCCATGGCAATGACGCCGCCAGAGCGCGCAGGGTGCTCCGGGCAACCGACACCTGTCGTTCGTGGGTTGCGGCCCTCACGTTGGATTGTAGGAATGCCCCATGAACCGCTGCCCGCCGGCTGGGGATTGTCGCTCGCGACAGTGCCACTATACTGGCGACCGCCGCACCAGCCGCTCGAGAAATCGTTATTGCACGAGGATTCGACATGGCGGAAGTGGTGACCTACCCGAAGATGGCCCAGTACCGTACGGCAGAGGCCCTGATCGCGCGCTGGCGCGAGCTCGGCTGGGATGTGCCCTGCGACGAGCGGATCCTCGCGGCGTCCGAGGGTTCTCCGCTCGCGCAGTCGGCCAAGGTATTCGGGCGTACGGCGGGCAACCGGTGGTGCATTCATCCCATGGAGGGGTGGGACGGCACGCCGGAGGGAGCCCCGAGCGAGTGGACCGCTCGCCGGTGGAAACGGTTTGGGCGCAGTGGAGCCAAGCTGATCTGGGGCGGCGAGGCAGTGGCCGTGCGTCACGAGGGGAGGGCCAATCCCAACCAGCTGTGGCTCTACGACCGGACCCAGGGCGCGATCGCGCAGCTTCGCGAGCAACTCGTGGCCGAGCACCGGGCGTCAACGGGACGCGATGACGATCTGGTCATCGGGCTCCAGCTGACACACTCGGGGCGGTTCTGCCGGCCGAACTCCACGCGCCTAGAGCCGAGAATCGCGTATCACCATCCACTGCTTGATGCACGTTTCGGCATCGCCCCGGACGACGACAGTGTCGTGATCTCGGACGACGACCTCTACCGGCTGATGGACGACTACGTGGAAGCGTCGAAGCGGACCGCAGCGTGCGGCTTCGACTTCGTGGACCTGAAGTGCTGCCACGGATACCTCGGGCACGAACTGCTGAGCGCGTTCGCGCGTCCGGGGCCGTTCGGCGGATCGTTCGAAAATCGCACCCGGTTCATCCGCGAATTGATCGGCCGGGTTCGCAGTGCGGTGCCTGGTCTGGAGATCGGCGTGCGGCTCAGCGCTTTCGATCTCGTGCCCTTCGAGGATGATCCGGCGACGCGGGTGGGTCGTCGCAAGGGCGTCGGACGTCCCACGGAGTTCGAAGCCACGTTGCCGTACTGGTTCGGTTTTGGCGTGTCGCCGGAGAACCCCACGCGTTACGACCTGGCGGAGCCCACCCGCTTCCTCGAGATGCTGCGCGGCCTCGGGGTCACTGCGGTCAACGTGAGCGGCGGCAGCCCTTACTACAACCCGCACATCCAGCGGCCCGCCTCCTACCCGCCATCGGATGGCTACCAGCCGCCGGAGGACCCGCTCGTCGGTGTGGCCCGGCACATCACAGTCGTTCGGCAGTTCAAGGAGCGGCTCCCGGACATGACGCTCGTGGGGACGGGCTACACGTACCTGCAGGAGCTGCTCCCGCAGGTCGCCCAGGCGGTGGTTCGGAACGGGTGGGTGGATTTTGTCGGCATTGGCAGAATGGTCCTGAGCTACCCGGAGATGCCGATGGATTCCCTGGAATGCGGTGAAATCGACGCGAAGCGGATCTGCCGAACCTTCAGCGACTGCACGACAGGTCCACGGAAGGGGCTGATCAGCGGATGCTATCCGCTCGATGAGGCGTACAAGTCCTCGGATGCCGCGGACCGTCTGCGCGAACTGAAGCGGGCGGATGCCTGAGGTCCACGGGTGTCCGGGAGGATCACATGTCGTACGTCGCCTGGCCGAACCGCATCACGATGACGCGCATCCTTCTGGTGGGGCCGTTCGTCATCGCGCTGCTGCACCTGCAGGATCCGGTGTGGCACGAGTGGGCGAGATGGGGCGCGCTGTCCACGTTCGGCTTGATGGCCCTGAGCGACGGGCTCGACGGCTACCTGGCGCGTCGACTCCATGCTGAATCTGCTATCGGACGCTTTCTTGATCCGTTGGCTGACAAACTCCTGATCCTGTGCTCGGTCGTGCTGCTCGCGCACGACGGGACTCACGTGCAGGGTGTGCAGGTACCGTCAACGGTCGCGGTGATCGCGGTCGGGAAGGACCTGATCATCGTCGTGGGGTTCTGCATCATCTACTTCGCGACGAACCGGACCTACATCGACCCCCGGGGCTCAGGGAAGTGGTGTACCACGACCCAGTTGCTGATGATCATCTTCATCCTCCTCTACCCGAACCTCCCGGTGTGGCTCCGGCCCGTCCCACGCATCCTCTGGTGGATCGCCTCGGTGCTCGCGGTCGTGACGGTCATCCACTATTACCGCCTGGGACGGCGTTTCATCGCCCGGCACGAGACCCCGGCAAATTCGGAGGACCATACTTCGCGCCCCGCCTGAAGGCGGGTTATCGTCATGTCCGGTGGCGGGACAGTGGCTGTAAATAGTCGGAAACTCACAGGTTGTAGAGATGAGGTTCCCAATTATCCCCAGCTTATCGTATTTCGCCTCAGGTTAAAGAAAACACTTGCGTTCGCGTGAAAGTGGGTTAAAATGCAGCCACTCCGGAGGAGGGAAAAGAAGCCACAACGGTTGTGGGGAAGAAGCCTAGAGAGCCGCCTCGTTGCGACTCTCTTTTTTGTTGCGCGGTCTTCGCGCGGCACCGCGCTTCAGTCGCGCTGCGGCTGTGCCGCTTGCGTGAGCTCCGCCGGCCGTGTATGCGTGGCGACTTTTCAGGATTGCCAGCCATGGACCCGGTGACACGACCGCGTCACATCCCGATTCGCCTGCTCATCGCATTGCCGGGCCTCGTGGTTGTCTGCCTGAGCATCGGGCTGCATGCGCGCGGACTCATCTGGACCGCGCGGCTCTCCTCCACGAATGCGGACGTACGGCGCGAGACGCTCGACAAAGTCAGCGCGGAGCGGGAGCGGGCGGCGGGGGATGCGGTGCTGAGGCTCGTCCAGGCAGAGACGGACCCGGACGTCGTCCGTTCGGCGGGAAACGCGCTCTTCCGTATCGGTGAGCCTCAGGACGCGCTGGTACTCCTGGAGCGGAGCGGCAAGCTCGTCGAGGGTGAAGCACGGGCGCGGTTTCTTCAGTATGCCGCGCGGCTGAGTGATCGAGACCTCCGCCTGCTGGGAGAATTTCACAGGCTGACCACCTCGGCGGATCCGTGGCACCGGGTCGGTGCCGGAGTTGCGATGCTGGAACTGGCGGAGCCGGAGGGCGGGCGCGTTTTGCTTGCGTCCTGTGCGAGCGAGGACGCGGGTGTGCGGGATTTCGCGCTCCAGGAGCTGAAGCGCTTCGCGTCGCCGATGTTTCAGACCGTGGGCCTTGCGGTGCCCTGGCCTGAGCCAGACACCCCGGACTTCACCGCTCGCCTGGCTGTGATTGGATCGATCTGGGCCACGCACGGGCAGGAGCGGCTCCTGCGCGACGTACTCAACCGGCTGGAGCGTGTTGAACCCGAGTGGCACGAAGTGAACCGACTGCTGCACGCGCGGGCTCGCGTTGCCCGCTGGCTCGAGTAACGAGCGCCACGTCCGATCACGCGATGAAATAGTCCTCGCCGGATTCGCCACTGGTCGCTCGCGCCCCACGTGCCTGGCTCAGCAGGCGGTCACACGATTTCGGATGGAGGCCGAGCCCGCCGGCGCACGCTGAGCGGCACATTATCGGCGTGCGTCGGAAAAAACGGAGCACGGTTTGCCGCGCTGCGTGCGTCAATCGTACGTTTCGTTGTCGCCGTCACCGTGATAGCCGGGAGCCCCGGAGGCGTCCTGGTCGGTGTTCGCACATCTGCTCGCTGATTCAGGAGACCGTCCGTATAGCGGGGGATTCGTCATGCCCGTGGTGCCCGAACCCGTGTCCGATATTCCGCTGAACGCACTGCTTGATGAACTGGACGTCAAGGCGCGGCGGTACAACCTCGGCGAGCGGAACCAGAATCACTGGGTCTGCCACCGACGCCATCCGCGGCATCCGTTTCGGAGCGCCTGCCTGGTTCACTTCTTTCCCCAGGGCTCGTCCAGCGTCGGAACGATGGCCGGGCGTACGCGCAACCTGTCGCGCAGCGGTCTGGCCGTGCTCGTTCGGCGGGTGTTTCGGTCAGGAGAGCCGATCGAGGTGGCGCTGACGCTTCCGGACCGCCCACCGATGTACGTGGCGGGCATCACAACGTTCTGTCGGTATGCCGGGCGGGGTTATCACGAGGTGGGTGTGAGCCTGCGGGCGGCCGGTGACGATCCGGTGTTTTCGAAAAACCCGATCCTGGCGCTTGATCGCGTCGAGTGGCTGCGTGTGAGCCAGCGAGCGGTCTCCGAGTACGGCCGGTCGTGAGCCCCTCAGCGCGTCGAGCCTTTCGCCATCCAATCTGAGAGTCGAAAGAGTGCCTGATCGCGCCCAGCGGGGTCGACGCGCGCCCTTCGTACCGCTTTCTCGAGCAATGCGATCGACCGGTCATAGGTGCGACGGTCCACGGGAAACGGGTGGCCGTCCTTGCCGCCGTGGGCGTAGCTGAAGGCGGGTGGATCGCTGGCCGACCAGCGGCGTGTCAAGTCGCGTCGGCATGCGGGAACGCCGTACACCAGTTCGCCGATCAACGCGAGACTCCGCACGGTGGCGGGGCCGACTCCGGGCGCCCCCAGCAGGGATTCGAAATCCTGCGGCTGACGCTCGTGCAGCACGCGCAGGATCCGGCCAAGCCGTGCGGGGTTGATGTCCTCGCTGTGGACGGCGTGGTGCGCCGGCATGAACAGTGACGGGCCTGCCGTGACTTCGCGGAGCAGGCGGTCCGGCTGGATCCGCGCTAATTCGGCCGAGCGGGTGCGAGAATCACCTGCTTCCTGCGCCACCATGTTCAGCAGAGACGGCTCGTCGGCGGGGGGCGAGGCGACGCCGGTGTGCGGCTCGCACACGAAATCGGCGACCGTGCTCCCGAGCCAGTGATAGCGGCGGGCGTAGCCGTTTCGCTCATTCATGCCCTGCTGGACGACGCACCATTCGCTACGATCCGTGTAGAAAAAGTGGTGCGTGTAAATCTGGTAGCCATCCTGGACGGCGGCGCTGTCCACCTTCGCGGTCATGCGCGACGCGTACACCAGCTTCTCGCCGGCCAGTCCGCGTCGATCGGCGGTCCGGGTGACTTCCTCGGGCGTTTTTCGCGACACGCCGCCCTTGCCGCCGGCCACGTGGATGCCCAGTTCAGGGCCAAGCCGCCGGTACGCCTCTTTCACCGCGCCGCAGGTGACCGTCGTCAGGCCGCTGGAGTGCCAGTCGAAACCAAGGACGCAGCCGAACGCCTGGAACCAGAAGGGATCCGCGAGCCGCTCGAGCATGCAGGCGGGCCCGGCGTCCTCGACGATCAACTGGATAATCGAACCGGCGAGGCGGTGCATGCGTTCAAAGAGCCATGGCGGTGCACGCCCGGTGTGGAGCGGAAGATGCGCGGTCCGTCGCTGCATTATCGTTTGTCCGAGACCGGATTACGGGCGGCGACGCGTGAGAAAGCTGCCGGGAGCGCCTCGATGATGTCGGTCGCGATGAGCGAGACCTGCCCCTGGCGTTCGGCGGCCGCATCGCCGGCAATCCCGTGCACGTATACCCCGAATACGGCCGCATCGAACGGCTCGAGGTGCTGCCCGAGGAGCGCGCCAATCACGCCCGAGAGGACATCGCCGCTGCCGCCCGTCGCCATGCCGGGGTTGCCGGTTGTATTGACGTAAATGCGTGCGCCGTCCGTGACGATGGTGCGGGCGCCTTTGAGCACGACTATCGCGTCGTCGCTCGCATCAGCGGTGCGCATCATGCGAGCGGTGCGGACAGCAAAGCCTTCCCGATCCGCCTGGATATCCCGCGTGGAGACGTCGTGCATCCGGGCGAGTTCGCCGGGATGGGGCGTGATGACCGTCCGCGGATGGCGACGGCGGCCCCAATCCATTCCCGCGAGGTTGAGGCCGTCGGCGTCGATGACGGCGGCGACGCCCGTTTCGATCCGGAGCAGGTCGATCAGTTCCCAAAAGGCATCGCCGTATCCCGCCGCGTCATCACGCGATCCGACGCCGGGGCCGGTAACGACGATATCCGGTCGCCGCGGGGCATTGTGGCCGATGAATCCTTCCTGGCGCAGGAAGTCGACGGCGTTCCACGGGTCAATCTGGCCATGCGGCGTTGCCGGCAGCGGCAGGGAGGTCGCGCAGGGGCACAGGATCGAGACAGCGTTCTGGATCGGCGCAGGCACGGCGAGCGTGACGAGCCCGGCTCCCGACCGCAGTGCGGCAGTCGCCACCAGAGAGGGAGCGCCGACCATGCCCACACTGCCGGAGAGCACGAGGATGCGACCGAAGTCCCCTTTGTGAGCATCCTCACGCCGTGGCGGCAGGGATGGAACCTCTTTAACCCTCTGTACGGCTGGATCGGTCTGGCCGGACATGTCAGTGCCTTCGTCGCGTGCCGTTTGTGCTCCGCCGCGGGGTTGTCCGGCGACGTGTGGGTGACTCCGGCTGCGGGCCGCCCGTGCGGCCGATCAGGGCGGAGATGTAGCCGGCTCCGAAGCCGTTATCAATGTTGACCACAGCCACGCCGCTGGCACATGTGTTCAGCATCGACAGCAAAGCCGCCAGTCCGCCGAGGCTCGCTCCATACCCGATGCTTGTCGGGACTGCGATGACCGGGCAGGCGACCAGTCCGCCCACAACGCTCGGCAGGGCGCCTTCCATGCCGGCACACACGACGATTGCCTTCGCCTGCTGCAGTTCGGCAGACTGGGCCAGCAGCCGGTGCAGGCCCGCCACGCCGACGTCGTAGAACTGCCGCGTCGGTTGATCCATGATCTCGCAGGTCTCGCGGGCCTCCTCCGCGACGAACATGTCGGAAGTACCGGCGCAGACGATCGCGACAAAGCCATCACTCGGCGCCGGCGGCTGCTGGCGCAGAACGACCGTGCGGGCGAGCTCGTTGTAACGCGCCTTTCGGAAGCGTCGCAGCACCGCCCGCGCGACGGCCGGTGAGGCCCGCGTAGCGAGGAGATTACCGCCGTCCTTGAGCCGGCGATCGGCGATGGCGACGACCTGCTCGGTCGTCTTGCCCTCGCAGTAGATCACCTCGGGGAATCCGCACCGCAGCGAACGATGATGATCCACCTTGGCAAAACCCAGGTCGGTGAAGGGCAGGTGCTGCAGTTGCTTGAGCGCCTGGTCAACCGTGGTGCGCCGTTCCTGCAGATCCGACAACAGGCTGCGTAAAGAGCGTGCGTCCATGTGCGCCATGATAGGGCGGGCGACCCGGCGACGCCATCATCGCGTCAGATGGGCGTCCGCAGGCCCATCGCGCGAACTACGCACCAGCCGACCCGCGCCTCGAACACGATGAACGACCCGACGCACGCGCCAATCAATCCGAGGGTCCACTCCCACGACGCGGGGGGCCAGGTGAAGAACACATACGCCATCGCCGCCAGGAGAAGAGCGATGCCGAAGCGGAGGCGGATTCGCCGGCCGCGGCGGTCGATGTTGCAGGTGAGTGCCACAGGCGCGTCCCTCGCCAGGCCCGATGCCACCGGGGCTCCGGCGGAGCCCATGTTATGGCGGGGCGATGCCCGTGACCAGCATCTCCTGAGCCGCGGGAGAGGCGTCCGACGCGTCAGTCGACCCACCTGCGAAGAGGGCGGTGCCGATCATCGCAAGGCCGAGGGCAAAAGCCAGAAACCATCCGAGCTGGCGCATGATTGCAGCTCCTTCCACCTGATATCAGTGCGCAACACGTGGACATACACAGACGACCTCGGGAACGCAGAGACGCTCCCGAGGCCGTCTGGCGCGACGCGATGCCGTTACTGGCGCGGCGCCGCGTCCGTGGGCTGGGTTGTGGGCCCGCCTTCGTTACGAGGCGTGGCCCGGTCCTGCTGATTCAACTCGTCCTCCGGCTGATCCCGGGTGTCGTTGGCGCGATCACGGGACTCGTCGGCCCGGTCGCGTTCAGCCGGGTCCGCAGTGTCATCTAAGCGATCGGAACGCGCGCGGTCGCGATCCTGGGTCGCGCGATCCCGGTCCTGCAGATCCCGGTTCCGGTTCTGCAGGTCGCGGTCCCGATCCTGCATCGCGCGGTCGCGATCGCGGACGTCGCGGTTGCGGTTCTGCAGGTCACGGTCACGCTCGTTCATGTTGCGGTTTCGATCAAGGTCGCTGCGCTCGCGATCCATCCGGCCCCGGTCGCGGTTCATCTCGTCGCGGTCACGCCGGTCGAGATCCCGCCGCATGGCGCCCTCGCGACCTCCCTCGGTCCAGAACGGCTGCTGGCCGTAGTGACGGTAGGTTTCCTCGGCCCAGCGGGCGTCGGTCAACTGCGGCCAGTCGCTGCGGCTGAACGTGTGACCGCGGATGTCGCTCACCGGCGCATTCAGGACGATGTCCTGCCGGTTGCCTTCGCCGCGGACGTCAAACGTTCCCCACGGGATGGCGGCGAATTCGCCGCGATCGCCGATGTCCGCATTGCGGTCCAGGCGGGCGACCACGAACGCGATGCGACCGCTGTCCTGGTCAACCAGGAGATCCTCGACACGGCCGATGTTGCGATTGTCGCGATCGCTGATGACCTTGGAAACGAGCCCCGAGTCTGCCCGGAGGAACTGCATTCGCCGGTCGCTCCGATCCGTCCGTTCCCGGCCGACCGGTTCACCCTGCAGCATCGGACGATCGGTGCCCGTCTCCCAGTACGGCCGTTCGTCGTAGAAGCTGTACAGATCGCGGGTGAACTCGCGGTCCGCGAGCCGCTGCCAATCGCGGAACGCCGGGGCGTTTCGCAGACGGTCGCGGTCGATGTCCAGTACGAGCGTCGGATGGTCGGTGTGCATACCGCCCTCGACGTCGAGCGCGGTGAACGGGACCACGATCTCACGGTCGGCGGTTTCGACGATTGCGAACGTCACCAGCCCGCGCTCCGGGTCGACGGCCAGCTCACGGACGTGGCCGATCTGCTGACCCCTCTCGTCCTGGATTTGACCGTCGATCAGGTGCGTCAGCCGGTGGAGCTGAAAACCTGACGAGCGGATGGGAGATGTGCGGATTCCCTCATCGATCTGCTCGACGCAGCCGCTCGACGAGATCACGCGCGTATCGCCGCTGATGTAGACCTCGCGGAACGGAGGACCGGCGAGGGCCGCGGATCCACAGATGCCGAGTACCCCAAGGCTCCCGATAATTCTCCTTGTCATACGAACCTCCTTTGCGTTTTGTGTTCGAGCCTCCGGGGCATGCTGCGCGCATGACCAGACCCGGTGGCGTCGCTCGCTTGCTCTTTTGTCAGGGATCGCTTCGTGCGCCAGGTGGGCCGAACTGAGCAGCGCCGCCTCGTGCGGCAGCCTGCCCGGGGCTCATGTCGATACGGCGTGCGACGGGTCCGCACAACCGCTTCAGGTAATCAATTCACGCGCTCCGGGGGATGTCAAGTTCGATCCTGCAACGGGCGGCATTTGCGAGTAGATTGCGGCTCTCAGCTCATCCGGATTTGAACTGCAGGCGCGCTGACGCGAGAATGGAACACCACAGGAGGTGCCGCTCATGCAATTCGAGCAGACCCGCTACGACAGCATGATCTATAACCGCTGCGGGCGATGGGGGGTCCGGTTCCCGGCGATCTCGCTTGGGGCATGGCAGACCTACGGCGGCTATGTGACGGACGCGGTCTCCCGCCGCTGTCTGTACACGGCGTTCGACCTGGGGATCACCCACCTTGATTTTGCGAACAACTACGGCGAGCCCAACGGGAACGCTGAGATCGTCTGCGGCAACATCATCCGCGACATGCCGCGCGAGGAGCTGCTGATCTCAACGAAGGCGGGCTACCGGATGTGGCCCGGGCCGTACGGTGAATGGCTCTCGCGCAAGTCGCTGCTGACCAGCCTGGACGCGTCGCTGCGGCGTCTGCAGCTGGAGTACGTGGATCTGTTCTACGCACACCGTCCGGATCCCGACACGCCGACGGACGAAGTGATGGATGCCCTCGACCAGGCGGTGCGGTCGGGCAAGGCTCTCTACACGGGGCTCAGCAACCACGGGCCGGAGGAGATCCGGGCCAAGCAGACACACGCGACCGCGTTTCACACCGCGCGCCCGATTATCAGCCAGAGCCGCTACAGCATGTTCGATCGGCACGTCGAAAATGGCGAGTTGCAGGCTTGCGCCGACCACGGGATGGGCTTCATGGCGTTTACGCCGCTCGCACAGGGGATGCTGACCGACAAGTATCTCACCGAGACCCGTCCGGTGGATTCGCGCCTCGCCCGCAGCGAAGACGTCTGCGCCGAGCGGCTCGGCGACCGCACGCTCGTGGACAAGGCCCGAGCGCTCGCCGCCGTCGCCCGGCGTCGGGGGCAGAGCCTCGCGCAAATGGCCATCGTGTGGCTGCTGCGCCGACCGGAGGTCACGTCGGTGCTGGTCGGGGCGAGTCGGCCCGAACAGATCGTCGAGGACGTTGCTGCCCTGCAGAATGCGAGCTTCAGCTCCGGAGAACTGCAGGAGATCGAGTCGATCCTCGCGCCGGCTCAATCAAAGAGGCCGGGTGCCGCGGGCTGAGCGGACGAGGGCGTTTCGATTCCCAGTAGCTCCTTGAGCTGGGTGGCATTGTCCACTGCGTGCCCGCCGATGTCATTGTTGTAGTAGACGTAGACGGTGCGCCCGCCGTCCAGCCATTGCTGGATGCGTGCCGCATCGGCGGCGATGTGCTCCGGGGCGTACCGTCCGTGGTAGCGTCCTCCCGCGCCGTGCCTGCGGATGTAAACGAAGGATGCGTGATTGGGCTCCGTGATGAGGCAACGGTCCATGTCCGCGAGCGAGACGGCCGCGTCGTGCCGGTCGAGCATGCGGTATGTTTCCGGCGTGAGCCACGAGGGATTGCGGAATTCGACGGCCACCTTCCAGCGAGGGCTGCCGCCGACGGCATCGAGCGCATCGAGAAACGAATCCAGCCGGGTGTCGTTCCTCGCCATGTTCGGCGGTAATTGGAGCAGCAGCGGCCCGCGGCAACCCGGCGGCATCGCGCCTGCGAACGCGAAGAAGCGTTCGAGCAGATCCTCGCATGCCGTCAGCTTGCGGTAATGCGTGATTCCACGCCAGATCTTCATTGCGAAGACAAAGCCTGGCGGCACCGTCTCGCACCAGCTCCTGGCGGACGCCTCGGAGGGAATCCGGTAGAACGAGTTGTTCACTTCGACGGTGTCATAATGCGTGGCATAGAACGCGAGCCATTTGCGCTGCGAGAGACGAGGCGGGTAGAAGCGCCCGTTAGCCCAGTGCTTGTAGTTCCACCCACTGGTGCCGACATGGCAGTGGCCGGGGCGCATTGCCGACCTCCGCTCATGCGGCATGGAATCCGGTCAGCGGTCCGGCGTGCGAGTCGAACAGCAGCAGGATTCCGAACCAGACCTGGCATCCCACGGCCACGATCAGCAGCAGGATCAGCAATGTCGTGAAGAACCGATGACGGCGTGCCATGCGCGTCAGGACTGCCAGCAGGAGCGCGAGCACGACGATGCTGACGCCTGCGACAACGTGAGCGAAGAGCCGCGGCATCGCCTCGAGAGCGGCGGTGTCGCGCAGCGGGTCACGCACGGCCTTCAGCTCCCAGTCGCCGGTGGTCCACAATCCGGCGGCCGCGGTGAGCAGGCCGAGCAGGAGCGCCGCAAGCCAGATACGCGCCGGGTAGACGGGAATCATGACCGGCGGTGTGGCGACGACGGGCTGCCGCGCCGCCGCCTCGACGATACTGGCGGCCTGCGGCGGAGAGGGCTCCAGAATGCGTTGCGCTGCAACGGCGGACCGTGCGGCTTCGACCTCCGCCTCTGCTTTCCATCGGCGTATGGTGGCGCCCATGGCCCCGAGCGCGAAGGCGACCGTGAGGCCTGCCAGGAGCACGTGCACCTGCACGGGCGGGAAGTAGTAGCGCCACTGACTGTCCCTTTCGTAACGTCGGGGCGTCTCCTCGACGGCCGCCGCGGCGGTTGCGGGCTGCGTCGTCAATGCGATCTTTTCGAGCGTCTCCGGAACTGCGGCGGGGCGGGTGCTTTCCGCGACGGAAGTCCCGAAGCGGTAGACGCTTTCACCGGAGTACCAGGCGCCCACGTTCAGCAGCACGAAACCGCCCAGCACGAGGATGAACGCCGGCCAATGCAGTTTCGCACGCCCTCTGTCGGATGACGACAGCCAGATGAAGGCACCGAGAATGCAGAGCGCGGCGCCGCCCGCGGCGAACCAGATGTGGCGCATCATGTAGTGCCACTGCTCGGCACTCCAGTTACTGCCTGCCTTGACGGCATGCCATTGCTGATCGAGAGAGAGCGGCTCCGGCGTGACCACGTCGCGAAACGCATACAGGCCGGCCGTGATGGTCGGGATGCAGAGCAGTGCTCCAATAAGGATCATCCAGCGGGCGGCGGCGCGCACGCTGCTGCCGCGCCACAGGAACGCGAGCAGTTCGACCAGGATTCCAACAGTCAGGAGGCCGAGAGGGTAGTGGATGAGAATGACGTGCCAGTTGGGCTGGAGGAATTCCTCGCTCATGAACCTTCTCCTGTGCAGACGCGGGCCCGCTCTGGAGCATACTCCGGCCGGGGCGGTGCTGCCAGCGGGAAGGTCGTGGAACTGGCGGGCCCGCCGGCGCGCGTCGGCCGAAAACTGCGCCGACGGGACCGCCATCCGCGGCCGATCAACCCGGGTCGAGGCGATCGTGCCCGGCGATCTTCACAATCTTGTTATACAGCCCGAGGATCAGCAGGGTGGGGGCCCACTGGCCGACAAAGTTGGCCTGCTCCCGTTTTCCCATGGTCTGCAGGACGAGCGAACCCAGAATGGAGCCGGCAGCGGCCCAGAGGAACGTATCCGACGGGAGCTTCGCGGTCTGCTGTTCAATGGCGCGGGCAACGCGGCCCTCGGCATGCTCTTGTGCGATCATGGTCATGATTTCTCCCTTCTGAAGGTCGGCGCGCAGCGCGACCTCCTGCGGTGTGTCAGCGCGTCCGTGCGGGCGATCGATTGCGTGGAAACGAGAATCGCTTCGTGCAGTTCGCTGGATTATCCGCACCCGCGGAGGCCGAAATCAAGGACGGGCTGCGGCAAAACAGGCCGGGAGACGGACCTCAGCCGCACCGGGACAGGGCGTGCCGGTGCGGCGGGTCAAAACCCCGGTCGGCGACTCAGCGCAATTTGACCTTGTCGAGCAGGCCCTTGGCGCCCCGGCTCTTCTCCTTCGGCTGTTCCTGCGGCTTGGCCGCGGATCCCGAGGACGTTTGACCCGGTTCCGCCTGCTGCCTGGGCGCGCCCTGCGGCGACTGCGTCGTTTCGGTAGGAGGCGCCTGGGTCATGTCGATCACCTCGACACCGGCGGGCGCCTTGAACACGAAACGGTCGGCCGGAAGGTTGGTATCGACTTTGATGTCGCTGAATGTCGACGTCGTGATCGCCTTGCCCTGCTTGTCAAAGGTGACGCCCTTGAGGACGATCCCCGTGTCCTTCGAGTAGTAGCTGAGCGAGCGGCTCATCGTCTGTTGCGCTTCCTTGTTCTTCGGTTTCGCTTCGATCACGTAGGCGGGCTTGCCGTCGATTTTCTCGTCTTCGAGCAGTTTAAGATCGAAATCCTTGTGCAGCATCTCGAACATCGCCTTCGCGTCGAACGGGCTCGGCATCGTGTTGGGCTCGGGCTTCATCTTCATCGCCGACTTCATCTCGGGTGTCTCGGTGAGCGTCCAGGAATACTGGCCGTCAAACACCTGCAGGATCCGGCTGTCCTCCAGTTCCTCCTTGCCATCGCCCACTTTACGGAGCGACTTGTTCTTCGAGTCCATCCGCGTCACCCACTTGTCACCACGCCGGGCCGCCTCGAACGTGCTTTTGGCCTCGATCTTCATGGACATGTCCGGAGTCCGGATGTTGCTGGTGGTGCTCATGTTGTAGGCAATCGTCTTGTACTTCGCGATCTTGTCGGCGATCTTTTTCTCCACTTCCCGGAGGGTATCGCCACGTGCAGCCGGTGGCAGCATGACAAGGGCGGCACACGTCAGGAACATGGTCACAATTCTCGTCATGGGTTTTCCTTCACCTTGTGTGGGCTCGTCCGGGGGGCTGTCGCGTTCGCGCGGCAGCAGCGTCCGGCCCGTGGACACCGGCCCCCCGATTGGACCACGGTCTGATAATCAAAACACGCCCACGGGTCAACGTACGATTAGACACGCCGCAGCTTCAAAAAGGGGTTCTCCGCTCGTGTCCAGTGCCTTTTCAGGGCGCTTTCCATCGTAAGTCGCCGGCTAACAACGGTTTAACTAATTAACGACGGGCAATTATTCCTATCGATCAAACAAAGTCCCCCGGGCCGTGTCTGATCTGGCGATGCGACGGATCCGGCCGCAGTGGGCGGCGGGAACCAGTCGCGGGCGTGGTCCCCAGATGGAGGACGGGGTCATGAAACGGTCAATTCTCTCGGCAGTCGGCATCCTGCTGGTGGGCGGGGCGGCGGCGCTGGGCGCTTCCGCGACGGCCGTATCGGTCGCGACGAATGGTGGCTCGAGCAGCGCTTCTGCCACAGCGTACGGGAATGCGGACAGCACGGCTTACGCCGGTGCGACGAACGGCGGACAGGCGATTGCGAATTCGGTGGCCGTCGCACGCCGGGGAGGGGTCGCGGCGAGCGATGCGGTGGCGATGGCGGACCGTGGCCTTGCGATCAGCAACTCGCGCGCCGACGCAGCCGGCTACCACAACGGTGCGGCGGTGGCGACGAGCGAGAGCATCGCCGGAGCAATTGGCGGCGTTGCGATCAGTAACAGCGACGCCAACGCCCGGGGGAGCTTTGGCGGCGTAGCGCGCAGCCACTCTTACTCGACCGCTCTGAGTCGCTGGGGCAATGCCCGGAGCGACAGCCGGGCGATCAGCCGTGGAACCTGGGGCGGACGTGCGGTCAGCCGGAGCGACAGCCTTGCGGATACGTACGGCGGAGTCGCCCGCAGCAACGTGGTCTCCGACAGCGTAGCGGGCTATCACGCGACTGCGGAGTCGGACGGTCAGGGCGTGAGCGTCAGCGGTCCGAGACGCATGAGCGAGGTGAATGCCCGTGCGATCAGCCGCGGCAACTGGTATGGCCACGGGCGGTCACGCGTCGCGGCGGTTGAAGTCCGTCGGTAAGTGAATCTCGTGCAGGTTCCCGGCCCGCGCACGAAGCCGGGCCGGGGGCCCCGAAGGTCAACGAAGCATTGGGCGGAGAAGGAAAAAGCTCGGAGAGATGGCCATGAAACGGATAAATGGACTGATCAGCGGATTAATGGTGGGTGGCCTGGTTGCTGGTACTGCACTCGCTGGTGAAGCGACCACCAGTGCTAACGCAGGGACGACATACGGTGGAAAGGCGAGTGCCACAGCCAACTGGAACGGCGACGGGGGCAACGGATTCAGCCGGACCCGCACGCAGACCGGTGACGTGAACCTGGCCCGCGGTGTGGCGTTCGGAGTGGACAAAGACGGGATGGACCTGTCGTTCAGCCACGCGATCGCCCCGAAGCTCGGGCCGGCCTACGCAGGGACCTTTCACCTGAGTATCGGCACCGACGGGCAGGTCAGCGGCAGCTACGGCGGGGTGGTCTCGAAGGGCGGGCTCGTCCGCTCCGCGGAAGCAGGTGGAACGACCAGCAGCAGGACCGGCGCCGCAACCGCCGTGGCCCGCGGTGACACCGCCCCGGGCGGAAGCGTCCAGGCAAGGACTCACTCCTACACCGTTCGTCCGGCGCCCGTGCAGAGGCCCGTCCGGTATCGCCCCGTCGCCCGGTACGGCAGGTAAAACAAGCGTTTCATGAGCCCGGCGGCACGTCCGGTTCCTGGGATCGGGCGTGCCGCCTTTCTTCAGCGATGCAAATCGAAACCGTTCGCCAGGCGCAGGTAACGCCGGTCGTTCAGACGCTCGACAATGCAGGGACCTCCGAAAGCTTCTGACAGGATGCCGCTCGTCAACACATCATCCGCAGGCCCCGACGCGATCGTCCGGCCCGCACGAAGCACGTGAACACGATCCATCCAGGGGCCGATCTCGTCGATGTGGTGCGTGACCAGGATCATCGTCGGCGCGTCGGGGCCGCGGGCAAGATCCCCCAGGTCTCCGAGGAAATGATCCCGGGCGACCGGGTCAAGCCCGGCGCAGGGCTCATCGAGGATCAGCAGGGCGGGATTGTTGACGAGAGCACGCGCGATCAGCACACGTTGCTGCTCACCCTGGGAGAGCAGGCGGTATGGCCGGTCGACGAGGTGCTCGATTCCCATCCGTCGCACGGCAATGCGGGCCCGCTCCCATTCCGGCGGCAGCATGTCGCGGTACAGGCCGATCGACGCCTCGATCCCGGAGACTGTCACGTCAAGAGCGGTCTCACGGCTGGGGAACTGGTGCTCGATGGATGAACTGGCCCAGCCGATCATCTTCCGGAGTTCCGGGAGGTTGCACTCACCGAACCGGCGTCCGAGGACGTGGACCTCACCCTCAGTCGGCCACTCGTAACCGGTGACCACCTTGAGGAGCGTTGTCTTGCCCGAGCCGTTCGGCCCCAGCAACGCCCAGTGCTGTCCCCGCTCGATTCGCCAGGAGATGCCCGCGAGGATGGTCTGCCCTTCCCGCGTGCAGGTGATGTTCTGCAGGTCAATCATGCTCATGCGACGTGCCGGGAGGATAGGATTGTCTGCCGCTCCCGGCAAGACGGTCGGGATGAGGGCTTTCGGTTATTATGCCTGCATCGGGCCAGCAGCAAGGAGAACAGCCCATGCCCAAGCTTACCGTGGAAGGCGTCGGAACGTTCGAGGTGCCGGAGGGCAAGCGGCTCGTCCTGGCGCTCGAGGACGAGGCCGGGATTGACCAGATGCACGCGTGCGGGGGGAACGCGCGGTGTACGACCTGCCGCGTGGAATTCATCTCCGGCGAACCCGAGCAGATCACCGAGGCCGAGAAGGAGATCCTGGCGGCCCGGGGTCTCACCGCGCCGGGTCTTCGACTGAGCTGCCAGATCGTCTGCGACCGTGACATGGCCGTCCGGGCGATTTCCCGCCTTGCGGGCAGCGGTCGCCCGGACGCCGGCAAACGCCCGCTTCCGCAGATCATGCCGACTCCCGCGTGGACGCAGCGGTAATTCCGGCTGCCGACGGCGGATGAGGACTGCCGCTTGACAGGGGGAGGATTCATCCGGTAGTGTAAGCGTTTGCTTACGAAAGGACTCCCATGCCCCGGCCGAGCCTCGTCCGCCAGAAACGCACGGAGCTGATCCCGGTGGTGGCCCGCGCGTTCGCCGAGCTGGGGTACCGGCGCGCGACCACGGCCGAACTCGCCCGCCGATGCGGCGTGCGCGAGAACATCCTGTACCGCCTGTGGCCGGACAAGAAAGCAATGTTCATCGCGTCCATTGATCACGTATACGAGCTGGCACATGGAATCTGGAGCGGAGTTCTGTCGCCGTCGGCGGACGGCCACGGCGCCGAGCGCCTGCTCGCGTACGAGGCGGCCCACCACGGGGAGTTCGGGCTGTACCGGATCGTGTTTGCCGGCCTGAGCGAGACCGACGACCCGGATATTCGCCGGGCTCTGCGGCGGATGTACACGCGATTCCAGCGATTCATCGCGGCAGCGGTGAGCGGGCGTCGGCGCGGGTCAGCGGGCCTACCGGACGCCGAACTGGTCGCCTGGGCGATCATTGGTCTGGGCACGGTGGCCAACATCGGGCGCGATCTCGGCCTGCTGACGGCACCGCAGCGGCAGCGGCTGATCGCTGCGGCAGGGCGCACGCTGATGGGCGGTTAATCTCTCTTTTTACGCGTAGTGTAAGTGAACACATACATAAGGAGACGCAACATGAGTTCGCAGGGCCTCTGGATGCTGATCGTAACGGTGCTGACAATCTGGAGCGGATGTTCCTCGAGCAAGCCCGCCTCCCGGGCGGAGGCGACGACGCACCCGGTGCGGCGCGTAGGGTACTACGAATCGCGGGCGATCGCGGTGGCCTTCGCGCGTTCGCGATTCAACACGCAGTTCCCGGCGACGCTGGCCGAATACAACCAGGCCAAGGCGGCCGGCGATCAGAAACGCATCGCGGAGCTGAAAGACGTGTTCCACGCGATGCAGGATCGACTGCACCGGCAGGCGTTCGGACAGGAGCCGGTCGATGACCTGCTTGCGTCCATCCAGGACCAACTGCCGGCGATCCGCGCCAAGGCCGGCGTGGAAGAGATCGTGCAGGGGCCCGCGCCTGCGGAACCCGGTGTCGAGGCCGTAGATGTGACGGATCTGCTCGTCGCGGAGTTCGAGCCAGGCGAGGACACGCTGAAGACGATCCGTGAGCTGCGCAAGCATCCGCCACTCAGGCCTCCGTATCCGAAGCACTGGGATTGAGCCGGCGTACCGTCTTGAGGCGTGCAACCGGTGAGCGTCGACTCGGTAGAGCCGCGACACCGGGCGCATACGGAGTGATGACGATGGAAGCGAAACACAGGCGAATCGCGCTGCTTCTCGTGCGGTGGGCGGCGCGGATTACGGGCGTCCTCGTCGCGGGGCTCGTGCTGGCGATCGTGGTGGGGGAGTCCATCACCAACGGTCCCCCGCCGCTGCGGGTGATACTGAGCCCGATCCACTTGGGGATGATGCTTGGCATGGCGGGCATGATGATCGGCTGGTGGCGCGAGGGACTGGGAGCAGTCCTGGTCCTCGGTGCGGCGACGGGGATGTATGCGTACGAGCTGATCGCGTGGCAGCACTGGCTGGCGGGAGCATTCCCTCTGTTCTGGATACCGGGTAGTCTGCTGCTCGTCGCCAGACTGCTGTCGCCTCAACAGAGGACCACATGAACACGCCACGCGTTGTCTGCCTGCTGACACTCGCCATGCTGTGCGTCGCGCCGCTTCGTGCCGGAGCCGAATTCACTATCCGCGGCGGCGATACCGTCGTGTTTCTCGGCGACAGCATCACGGCCGAGGGCAGCTACGGGCGCATGATTGAGAACTACACGCTGCTGCGGTACCCGGAACGCAAGGTGCGGTTCATCAATGCCGGGTGGGGCGGCGACACCGCCGCGGGTGGGCTCGCCCGCCTCGACCGCGACGTCTTCTCGCGGGGTGCGACGCTGCTTACGGTGGCCTACGGCGTCAACGACATCGGCTGGGGCGGCCTGGCGGACGATGCGCACCGCAACAAGTACCTCGACTCGATTCGCGGGATCGTCCGGGCATGCAACGAGCGAAACGTGCGAGTGTTCATCTGCTCGGCGGCCCTGACGCGCGGCGACATCAAGGACGATCAGGGCTATCTGCAGAAGATGTGCGACGACGGCATGGCGATCGCACGGGAACTCGGGGCCGGATCAATTGACGTCCAGCGTTCCATGCGACGGATTGCCCAGCGGATGGAAGAAGCCCATGCAGCGATCGAGGACAAGCAGAAGCACGAGACGATGCATGCCGCCGACGGAATCCACCTGAACGGCCTCGGCCAGCTTGCGATGGGACTGGCGATCCTGAAGGGGCTTGGCGCGCCGGCCGAGGTGTCCAGCGCCCTTGTCGACGTGAAGACCGGCTCGAGCGAGAGTACGGGCTGCAAGATCTCCGGGCTCACAATCGACGACGTGACCGTCTCATTCGACCGGCTGGACGAAGGGCTTCCCCTGAACCTCGGCCCGCTGTGGCAGCTCAACTTCCGATTTCTCCCGATCCCCGACACGTTGAACCGTTACATGCTGGCGGTCCGCGGCCTGCGGGCAGGCGAATACGAGGTTGTTGCAAGCGAACGGACAATCGGAAGATGGAGTGCGGAGCAGCTCGCCGGCGGCATCAACATCGCGTCGGCCGTGGCCGAGGGATGGGGACCGGGCGGGCCGTGGGACGCGCAGGCCGCGCTGCTCAAAATGATCACCGACGCGAAGGGCGAGCTGAACCTGAGCGAAAAACTCGCGCGGGACTACCTCAAGCACTCACCCGCAAACGTCACGATCGCCGAGAGAACAGCCGACGCCATCCAGCGGCTCGAGGAGCTGCAACGCACGATCGCCAGACCGGTGGCATACCGCTTCGTCATTCGGCCGGCGCCCGCGCGCAAGTGACAACTGGATACCCGTCGCCGGCGCGGGTCACACCTCCAGCTTCCACGGCGCCCGGTACGGCCGGGAGAGGCATGCGTTCGCCTCCGGGTCCCCGGAGAAGACCTGCCGCGCGGCGTCGAACCTGACGGAGCGCCCGATGAGTGCGGCAATGTTGCCCATGTGGCACATGATGGCGGACTTGCAGCCCTCCTCGATGCCAACCGATGGTTTCGCTTTCCCCTGAATGCAGTCGGCGAAGTTCTTGATGTGCGACAGCTCGAGCTCGCTGCCACGGTGCTTCTCCGGCTCGCCCTTGCGCGGGTAGAAGGTCCAGCCACCCCGGTCGATGACCATCGAGCCCTTGTCGCCGTCAAGTTGCACGCCGGTCTGGCGGTTGTTGGGGCAGAACCTCGACCAGTGCCGCTGCTCCCAGAGGACGGTCAGGTTCGGAAACTCGTAAATCACCGTGTGCGTGTCGGGGAACTCTTTTGCGTCATTGATGACGTACTGGCCGCCGAAGGATGCGGCGCTGGTCGGCAGATCGAGGTTCAGGAACCAGCGGATCACGTCGAGCCAGTGCGCGCCCCAGTTTCCCATGTCGCCGGTGCCGGTATTCCGGAAGAAGTGCCAGTTGTAGTGCACGCGCTGCTCGTTGTACGGGACGGCGGGAGCCGGGCCGAGCCACAGGTCGTAATCGAGCGATGCGGGCGGTGTGGAGTCGGGGATTTTCGGCACAACCTGCCGCTCGACGACCATCCAGGCCCGCGCGAACGCCACTTTTCCGAGCCCGCCGCCCTGGATGAATTCGCGTGCCTCCATGAAGTGAGGCCCGCTGCGCTGCTGGGTGCCGACCAGGACAATCAGGTCAGGGCGCTTCGCCTGCGCGCGGATCATCGCCTGGCCGTCGGCGATGTTGTGCGACGCGGGCTTCTCCAGGAAGACGTGCTTGCCGGCGGCGAGCGCCTGCACCGTGATCAGCGCGTGCCAGTGGTCCGGTGTGGCGTTGATGACGGCATCGATGGAGTTGTCGTCAAGCACTTTCCGGAAGTCCTTTTCCATCTTCGGCTTGCCCGGCAGTTTGTCCTTGAGTTTCGTCCCCAGCGCGTTGTCGATCATGGCGGCGTCGCAGTCGCATACCGTGACGATTTCGAACCGCCCGGCATCGATGCACAGACCGGCGTCCTGCCAGCCACGATTCCGGCAGCCGATCACGCCGACGCGGATGCGGTCATTGGTCGGCGCGCCGAACGTCGCCCGGCGGGTCATGGCCGCCGCTCCCGCCGCCAGCAGGCCGCTTGAAAATGCGCGCCGGGTGATGGAAGTGTCATGCATCATCGGTCTCCCTCGTGAGAATGGGCTCGAGCAGGATAACGGCAGGGATGCGCGTTGGACAGCGAGGGAAATCGTCATCCTGCGCTTACCGCTTCCTTGGACGTGGTGAAGCCTCGGCGAGGGCCCGCTTTTCCCGCGCGCGCTCGATGATCTTCGCGAGCATCTTCCCCGTGGCACCGCCGGTCGCAGGTCGGTCGGATTTCCAAATGTCCGGGTTATCGGCTGCGAGGATATCTTCGAAATCGCCGAAGCTCTTGACGCTCAGGGGAGCGGCTTTGGTGACATCGATCGGGCCGGCCCACTCGTCACGATGCTTGATCAGCAGCCAGGCGGGCTTGTCGCCGCCCATTTTGGAACCGCGCGTCCGCACGAGCACCCAGGATCCCTTGAGCTTCACGCCGTCGAGCGAGAACTTGAGTTCCCCCTTCTTCAGGGCAGCCTCGACGTCACCATTCTCCGGCGTCCAGGTGCCTTTGTCCCAGAGCAGCACGATGCCGGCGCCATAGCCCTCGGGGATGACGCCTTCGAACTCGCCGTAGTCGAACGGGTGGGCCTCGACCTGCATGGCCAGGCGTTTATCGGCGGGGTTGAGCGACGGTCCCTTGGGCACCGCCCACGAGAGCAGCACGCCCTGGTGCTCGAGGCGGAAATCATAGTGCAGGTGGCTCGCCAGGTGCTTCTGCACGCAGAAAAAGAATGTGGAGGCGGGTTTTTCACGATTGGCTGCGCTCGCCTTGCCGGCCGGCTCCGGGGATTTGGAGAAATCACGTTTCGCGCGGTAGGCCGCGAGTCGTGCAGTGGAGGAGGACGCTTTTTTTGCCATGATGAACCTCCCGGGGCAAGCGTGCCCCTCGGAAACGGCTGCCGTCCGGCCCGTTTCATCGGTTATACTGCGCGAATGCAGCGAAATCTCACAACGGGAGGCCATTTCGTGCGTGTTTCCTGTGGCCTGGTGCTGTTCGCGTCCATTCCCGCCGTGGCCGCGCCTCCGAGTGCCAGTCGTCTCAGCATTCACCTGATCCGTTCGTACACCACTGGGTCCGCGCAGATCATCGGGGCTCACCCGCGGGTGATCAAGATTCTGGATACGAACGGATCGATGCTCGCCGCCGCCCGCGCGTACAAGGCCGGCACGCCGGGCGGCCTTGTCGTGCTTCGTGTCTACACGCAGAAGCGCTACACGCTGCAGGACGACCCGGCGGACAGCGCCGTGGACTTCTGGAACACCGTTCTGGCCCCGCCGCTCAACGCGCTGAGTCCCGCGGACCGCACGCTCATCGATTACGTCGAGGGTCCGAACGAGTGCGAGAGCACGCCATGCTGGGGTTCCGTTCAGGAGGCGCAATGGTACGGCAGCTTCTGGCAGGGGCTGGCCCGATACATCGCGGCGGCCGGTTTCCGTCCCTGCGCGTTCAGCATCCCGGTGGGAAATCCACCGGGCGACCTGTCCACCGTGCACCAACTGTTGAGCGCGATCGCTCCGGCGCTGCGGACGTGCAAAGAGCTGGGCGGCGCGTGGAGCTATCACGCTTATACCCATTATTACACCACGGACCTGGCCACCGAGCTGTGGTACTCGCTGCGGTACCGCCGGTTCTACGGCTACTTCGCGCAGGCGCATCCTGATCTGCTGGATATGCCGCTGATTCTGACCGAAGGCGGGATGGACAGCGGCGGCAACCCGCAGACCTCCGGATGGGCCGCGAATGGCGATGCGGCGAAATACCAGAACTGGCTTGCGTGGTTCGATGACCGGCTGCGCGAGGACCCATACATCATCGGCTGCACGCTCTTTCAGATCGGCGACGTACCGGGCTGGCCATCATTCGATCTGGAGCCGATCGCTCCGTGGATGTCGTCGCGGTTGACGTCGCTGGTGGCGCCGGTGATCGAGTGCTCGCCCGCAGGGCTGACGTCCTCCGTCATCCGCGGCAGCAACGCGGCGGCCCAGACGTTCACGGTCCGCACGACGGCCGGCGGGAGTACGCTGGCCTACACGATCACCGACAATGCCGGCTGGCTGCAGGTGATGCCCGCAGCCGGGACCAGCACCGGAGAAAGCGACGCCATCACGGTGATCTACAGCACGTCCGGGCTGTCAACCGGGGCATACGATGCGACGATCACGGTTTCCGACCACCGCGCGCTGAATTCTCCGCTCACGATAGATGTCAGGCTGACGGTCGAGCCGGAATCCCCGGTACCGGGCGACCTGGACGGTGATGGTGACGTGGATGAGGTCGACTTCGATGCGTTCCGCGGCTGTTTGACGGGTCCCGGCCAGGGGCCGCCCACTGCCGGATGCGACCGGTCGGATCTGGATAGAGATCACGATGTCGACCAGGAAGACTACGGGTATCTACAGCGCTGCATGAGCGGGGCCGGTATTCCTGCTCAACCCGGCTGTGCAGGTCCGGGAATTGGAGGGTGAGGTCTGTACCTCAGACAAGGTCGACAGAGGACAGGCATCACCTCGACGAACAGGACGTATTGCGGTTTTACCCCACCGTACTTCGACGATCGGCCTCGCTTGCTTGACGAATGGTGATGCGTGTCGCGATGCCAGTGCTGCGCGCCACGGCTTTATCGGCACTTCGCACTCTGCGCCAGTGAATCGTATATACCATGCGGGTAAACCAGGTAAGTGCTCCAGGTCCCGAGGGTCTGGCTTGCGGAGTCGTACGGGCTCGCGCTCCGCGGGGCGGTGATGACATGTATGTGCTGACCAAGCGCGCGGATCTGATCATCAAGATGGCCAAGGAGATCGCCCGCTCCTACGGCGTCGGGTACGTGGGGACGGAACACCTGCTGCTGGCGATCAGCCGTGAGGGGACCAGCGTTGGCGCGCATGTCCTCCTCGAACACGGGGTCACGGAGGAATCACTGCGCGATGAGATTAACAAGCTGATCAAGAATCGCCTGCAGGAGACCTGGGTGATGGGGCGCCTGCCGGGGACGCCGCACTTCAAAGACGTGATCGCCCGGGCGTCGCAGGAGGCGCGCGGGCGCGGCAACTGGCAGATCTGCTCGATTCATCTGCTGCTGGCGCTCGCGTCCGAACGCGGCTCGGTCGGCTGCCAGGCGCTGCACAACCTGGGCATTACGCCGGACCTCCTGCGCCGCAGCCTGACTGAACAAGTGGCGTAACCCTCCACTGCGGGTGGCCCCGCGACTCAGACCGTCCGGACGGCCACCCGCGGGCATCTGCCAATGAGCGGTTCAAGCTACCTCACCGCCTCAGCTGCGCGCGGCGTATGATCAGGAGGTGACGGAGTACGAGCCATGAGCCTCCTTGCCGGCATGCTGGCAGCGATGATTCAAGCAGGTGCCGTTCTGGCCGCCCCTTCCGATCTCGACCGGGACGGTGACGTCGACGCCGACGACTTCGGCGCGCTGCAGGCGTGCATGACGGGCGAGGGGACACCGCAAGGCGCCCCTGCGTGCCAGCCCGCGCGGCTCGATGACGACGCCGACGTCGACCAGGGGGACTATGCCATCTTCCAGCAGTGCCTCAGCGGGGCCGAGGTGCCCGCCTCTGGAGGGTGTACGCCGCAGGCCACGCGGTATTTTCCGCCCGGATCCATCTGGTACCGCGACATCTCCGCAGACCCCCTCGATGCACAGTCCGCCCAGGTGATCGCCTGGTTGCAGAGTGCCGGCGGGTGGGGCTATGGGCGGATGCAGATCGATTTTTCCATTGAAGTCCTGACGGCAGATGCTTCGGCCCCGCTCCGGTCTTTCATCCCGACGGCGGATTTCTACCGGCCCGACTGCGACGAGCTTCCCGTGCCGGTGCCGCCGGGCGGTGCGCTCGAAGGCGAAGCCGGCTATCAATGCACGAGCGACGGCGATTGCCACCTGATCGTTGTGCACGAGCCGGCGCGGCGACTGTACGAAATGTGGCGGGCGAATATCGTCGATGGGACGTTTTACGGTGGGTGCCTGGCCGTCTGGGACATGACGCGGGTATACGGGCCGTCCGGCCGGGGTGAGAACTG
Organism: uncultured Planctomycetales bacterium; assembly: GCA_964548565.1. Lineage (GTDB taxonomy): Bacteria > Planctomycetota > Phycisphaerae > UBA1845 > PWPN01 > CAYLLT01. The sequence continues at coordinate 26,909 of CAZJTF010000020.1, forward strand.
TACGAGCGCCGACGCCGCCGGATACCCGATCGCGCCGCTGCTGTTCACGGCGGACGAAGTTGCCGCGGGGTGGATCGATCACGCGGTCCGTTTCATCCTGCCCAACAGCCGGATTCGCCGCGGCGTCTACCTGCACCCGGCGACGCACTCGACGAGCGCGGCTTCGGGAGGGGTATACGCTCCGCCGTACGGGGCCCGTCTGCGTCTCCGACGTGATTACCCGCTGAACACGCTGCCGAATGAGGGGGCGCGGGTTGTGGCGCGAGCGATGCAGCGATACGGAATCCTGCTCGCGGACGGAGGGAATGTCGCCCTGACCGCGCAGAGCGACCGGTTCACGTCACACAAGTGGGCCGGGCTCCTGGGGCCGCACGATCTGCGTGCGATCCAGGTTACGGATTTCGAGATGGTCGAGGGCGGCACGCGGTTTCCCTATACGGGGGATTGCGTCCGCGTTCCGTAGACGACGCCTGGATCACCGCATGAACACGACCCGCACGGGGCCGAGCAGGCCGCTGACCGTGCTGCCGGGTCGGATGCCCCCGAGGCTGATCGGGGCCTTCTCCAGTTCCTTGAACTGCGCGTAGTAATTGGCGAGGGTGTTGGCGACGGCGATCTCCACGTTGTTCTCTCCCGCGCGGACCTGCCGCGTGATCTCGACGCGGTAGGGTTCGACGACGGTGATGCCCGCACGCTGGCCGTTGACGCGCACCTGGGCGCTCGTCGCAACGCGGCCCAGATCGAGGAAAACGCGTTCGCCGGCGGCCGGAGCATCCAGCGTGATCCGCGTTTGGTAGTGGCCGATACCCGAGAAGTGCGGGATTCCCTGTGCGGCCCAGTCTCCCGCCGACATCTGCCCGGGGATCGCCGGGCGCGTGGCGAGCTTCCAGCCGTCCTTCTCCTGGCTGAAGTTCCACGCCAGGTGCGGTCGGGCGAGGGTGTCTTCCGCGCGGAACCGGAACGGGCCGGGAATCGGCACCTCGCGCACCACCGTCGTGGGTCGTGCGGGCGGGGCAACGTGTGGTTTGTCGGGGCGCAGGATCAGGGCGACGAGTTCGTCGGGATCGAAGTCGATGGTAAGGCGCGTGCCCTTTTCTTCGATTTCGTAGCGCGGCAGGGCCTCGACCGCGCCGGTGAACCCATTCCATCGCTCCGGATGGCCTTTGGCGCCGAGCGTCACTTCCGCCGTGCGCGCTTTCGATGTGCGGTTCAGGACGAGATAGACGTGCCCGTCCGGAAGCGCGCGGTGGTACGCGCACAAATCTTTGACCCCGTCCGGGAGCAGCAGGTCAGGGCGGACCGCCTCGCGCAGCAGCGTGATCGCCTCCGCGCTCGTCGCCGCGAAGCCGGCGCGGCCCTTGCCGTGTTGGACCCAGCGCCCGGCGCGGTCGGCCGGCTGCGAGCAGGGGTTGCCGAGCAGTTGCGTGATCAGCCGAGTTACCTCCGGATCGTTCCCGCCGGATTCCAACGAGTGCGTCGGGACGGTTCCGATGAAGAGCACAGTTCCGCCGCTTCGCGCGAGTTCCAGAGCGCGCTGCAGCGTGGCGCGTCGCGCGGCATCAATCGGGGAGAAGATAAGCACGGGAAACGACTCGGTCTTTGTCCGGAGCGTGCCGTCAGCGACCCGGGCGTGATCGAGAATGGCCTCGTCGTCCAGCACGTCGTAGTCGTAACCGGCGAACCGGAGGGCATCGCCGAACGCGTTGTAGTCGAGCCCGCGCTTGTGGACGAGATCGAGTTCACGGCAGTGCGCCCGCATGTCGACCTCGGGATACGCCAGCGCGATCTGCGCGACGTGGCCGCCCCCGGAGGTCAGCAGGCACATGCGACCCTCGTAGTCGCCCATGGGGCGGAAGTGATCCCACCAGGGCTGCTGGTAGCCGACCCCCGGGTTGTAGAACGTCGCGCGGTTGGCTCCGCGCACGGAGTACTTGTACGAGATCGGGATCTGCATGCTGATCCCGTTCACGTGCTCCCAGTCCACCTGGCGGCGGATTTCCTGCAGGGGCACCCCCCAACCGCAGGCGGCGAACGATTCGCACCACGCGCGCTCGCGGCCCATCAGGTGGGCCATCGAGACGGCGTACTTCGGCGTGGTCGAGGGGATGGTGTGCTCGTACGGGTGGATCCAGTCGATGCCAGGAATGTGCATGTTGCGGAAGTGGGCAAGCATGTTCCCGCCCTGCAGCGTCAGGTGGGCCTTGTGGTCTTCCTCGACGTGCAGGTGGCCCGATGACTTCATTCCGCGCTCTTCGCAGAAACGATAGATCGAGCCGAAGAAGTGCTCGGTGTAGAGGCGGCAGCAGACGTCCCAGTGCTGGCATCGAAACCGGACGGTCTCCGGGCCGCCTTCGTGGTACAGCAGGGGGAGCTTCGTGTGCCAGTCGCCGCCGTACAACTTGCGGAAGGTCTCCGGCACGAGCCCGGAATACGGCATGGCCGGCCACCAGGTGAACTGCGGCACGCCAGGATACGCGGCCAGGGTCATCGACGGTTCGTCGAGGAAGAACCCGGTGAGCTTCGCGCCCGGGACCTTCGCGACCTGTTCGGCGTGGCCCCGGTATACCCAGTCGACGAATGTTGCGCAGGCCTTCGGGTCCATGGTGTCCATGTAGCCGCGGTTCTGCCAGCCGACGTTCTCACGGATGGCGGTGTAGATCGCGACGGTCCATGATCCTGTGGGTGCCTGCCATGTCAGTTGTCCGTCCTTGACTGCAGTGGCGAGGTCGCGAACCGACTCCATGCGCACCTTGCTGCCGTCGATCTGGAAGGCCAGTGCGGCGACCAGCGTCCCGGTGCCGACGTCGAGCGAGACCGACGCGCCGCCCTCGACGGGGCGCTCGACTGCCTTGAGGTACTGCCAGCGGAACTCGGGATGCTTTTCGAGCAGGAGTCCGCCCGCCGCGCCGGTCGGCCAATCCTCTTCGTCGTACGTCCAGTACAGCAGCCCTTCCTTCGCGCACGCGTCGGCCGTCCAGCGAACCACCGTCCACCACCAATCGGAGAGGAACCGCTCGGGCGCGCCGCCCTGGAACCGCTCGGCGTACGAGAACGCGCCGCCGCATCCTTGCTCGCGCATTGACCGGATCTGCCAGCGCAGTTCCTCCTCGCTGACGTCGTCGTTCGTGCGGAGCAGCATCTGGATGCGGTACTCGACAGGAGGATCAGCAAAGTGGCGGCTCAGGCCCGCGATGGTGTCCGTTTCACCGGCCGAGGCGAATGCGGCACCGCCGAGCACGAACAGGCACAGAGCGAAGGCGGTCTGATGTCGCGTCATGGCTCCTCCGGTTCGGTGAGTAGCAGCCGGCGATGGTAGCCCTCAGTGTGGGACCCTCGCAAGCACTCAGAGTTCCTGATGCCGTGCAGTCTGAGACTCGTTCACGCGTGCGGGAATCGTTCGCGCAGCCGGCGCGCGGCCTCCGTGAGGCGGCAGAGTTTTTCGTAGGCCTCGTCGATGGTCGGAGGCTCTCCCGCGTCGGGTGCGAAACCGCAATCGGGATTGAGCGCGATGCGGTCGGGGTTGATGACAGCGGCGCCGGCGGCGGCGAGAGACTCGATCTGCTCGACGGACTGCACCTGCTCACCACGCACGTCGACCACGCCCATGCCGACGCCGAGGTGGGGGGGCAGCGTCGCCAGGTCGCTGACGTCGCCGGTGTTGTTGTAGGCAAACTCGAGGTTGACTCGGTCGATCTTCGCGCCGGCCAGACGCGGGAGGATCGGTTTGTAGTTGCCGGTCACGTCGCTGCGGCGCTTGTAGACGCTGTGGCAGCAGTGAAGGTGCACCTCGGCTTCGAGGCCCTCGGCGACATGGTTGATCGCCGCCAGGGCCGCCGGAAACTGCGAGTCGACATCCCAGTTGCGCCGGAGGCGCTCGTCGTGGGTTCCGCTGCCTGACATGAGGGAGGCGTCACAAAAGTAGGTGAGGGCCGGGTCGTCGATCTGCACGATGTCGATGCCGGATTCGACAAGGGTCCGCGCCTCCCGTGCGAGGATCTCGGCCAGGTGTTCCATGAAGTGCTGCCACGTCGGGTAGGCATCGCGGCTGCAGTCGCTGTGCCAGTAGCGGATGGCAATCAGGAACGGGCTCGGGAGCGCGCATTTTGTGCAGCGATCCGTGTGCCGCACGAGAAAGCGCGCGTCCTCGGCGAAAACCGGGTCGGCCGGCTCGATCCGGCGCACGACCACGTCGGCCAGCTTCGTTTCGCCCTGGTGCTGGTACTTCCGGCAGCGCTCAAAGCCACCGATGCGGCGCAGAAACTCGCCGATGTACTGGATGCGGCGCCACTCGCCGTCGCTGATCACGTCGAGGCCGGCCTGTTCCTGCAGGCGGATCGCGAACATGACCATCTCGTCCATCACCTGCACGAAGCGCTCGCGCGGCGTCTCGCTGCGCCGGGCGAGCAGGTCCCGCACGAGTTTGGGGCGCGGCAGTGAGCCGATGACGTGGGTGTAGAAGCGGGGCAGTCGTTTCGTGCGTTCGGTTTGCATCAGGACTCCTTGCCAGGCATGGGCGTTGCGGCTCACAGCACCTCCACGCGCTCGGAAAGTCGTGCGCGGTGCTCTTCGCGTCGCAGCCTCAGGTCGGCCGCCTGCGCTTCGGCGATGATTGTCGCGAGATGCTCAGCCGTGAGCACACGCGGCAGCAGAACGTAATCCGCGCCGAGATCATACAGGTGCAGCGCCTCTTCGACGGATTCAGCGGTCAAGATGATCCGCGCTTTGGGATTGATCTGCCTGAGCCCCTGCAGCAGAGAGGCGTTGTCAGTGCCGCGCAGGAAATCGTCGGAAATGGGTACGACCAGGACGTCCGCGTGTTCCACGCCGCTGTGGTCGAGGGTATCGAGGTGGCTGATGTCGCCGTAGATGAAGCGCGCCCCGAGCTGAGTGAGCGGCCGCGCGATGCGGGGATTGAAGTCGATGACGCTGCAGCTCTTGCCGGCGCGCCTGAGCTCGTTCACCAGCGAGGAGCCGACGCGAAAGCATCCGACAAGCATGATCGACGACGTGTCCGTGGAGCCATGCGGAGAGAGGGGCCCGTTCGACTCGCCGGCAGCCGCGGGCTGGGGTCCCTGGCGCCTCCACATGGCCACGATCCGCCGGACGAGCGGGTGGCTGAACTGCATGAGGTATGTCGAAAGCGTCGAAGTGACCACCATCAGGATGATGATGAGCGATACGAGATCGGAGCCGATGTGGTTGTACTTCGTGGCCCCGAGCAGCACCACGACGAGACCGAATTCGCCGATCTGGGCGAGATGGATGGAGCTCAGGATGCCCACCCGGTCGTCGTAGCCCATCACACGCACCATCGGCCAGACGGTCAGCACGCGACTGAGAACGACGACAACCACGAGAACCACGACCGCGGCCGCCACACCGATCGTGGGCATGTCCATCAGCAGACCGAGGGAGACGAAGAACAGGGTGACGAAGAAGTCACGCAGAGAACGGATCTTTGCGACCACGTCGATTGTGTACGGGTACTGGGCGATGCTGACGCCGGCGATGAGGGCGCCCATGGCCTCGGAGAAGCCCAGGACCATGGCGGCGTAGCAGACGACGAAGCACCAGGTGATGGCGCTGAGCAGCATGACTTCCGGCGACATCGCCACCCAGCGGAAGAGCAGCGGCAGAACGAAGCGGCTGACCAGGACGGCTCCCGTCACCAGGGCGAGGCCATTGAATATCGCCAGCGCCATCTGCCACAGGGGGAGTGAGCCGGCGCCGATGCTCGGCTGGACGGCAAGTACGACAATGGCGAGGACGTCCTGCAGCAGCAGGACACCGAGAGTGACGCGCCCGGGCAAAGTGTCGAGCTCGCTGCGGTCGGAGAGCAGCTTGACCGTGATCATGGTGCTCGAGAACGCGACCGCCACGCCGATGTAGAGGCTGCCCATGCCGGAGGTGGCCATCAGGGCGCCTGCGCCGGCGCCCAGGAGGATGGAGCCAGCGACTTGAACCAGAGTGATGGCGGCCGCCTGGCGCCCGACGACGAGCAGCTTTTGGAGGTCGATTTCGAGGCCGACGATGAACAGCAGAAAGGCGAGACCGAGCCGGGCGAGGGTCTCAATCGCTTCGACGTTCTCGACCCAGCCCAGGCCGATCTTCGGGCCGATCACCACGCCGGCGGCGATGTACGCGAGGAGCAGCGGCTGACGGATCGCCCGCGCGATGTACGCCAGCACGGTCGCGCTGACGATGGCCAGCCCGATGTCGACGGCGAGCTCACCGTGTCCCGCGGCGGCCGGTTGCGTCGTGCCGGCAGACGCGAGGGCCAGCCAGCACGCAGACGAGGTTGAGGCGATGTCCATGGAGCCGCTGTCACGATCTCCCGCGAGCCCCCGCGCCCGACGGGTGGCTGAACCGCAGGATCAATGTGTTTCGTTTCCCACTCCCGGGGCGCCACCCGGGAGGGGACAAGCCATCCCAGCACACGGCGTATCCCGATGTCGCGACAGGGGAATCTACCCGAAACCCGGCCCGTCTCCAACTGCCGGTCAGCATTGGCGAAAGGGAGCCGGCTGTCGTAGACTATCGGGCTCGCACCAAAGACCTGGCGGTTGTGTGCGGCCGCCGCAGCGCCTGAGAGAAAGGACTCACACACTCATGCCTCTGATGACCACAAAGCCGATGTTCGACCTCGCCTACGACGGCGGGTTCGCGGTCGGCGCGTTCAACGTCAACAACATGGAGATTACGCAGGGCATCATCGAGGCCTGCGCGGCCGAGAAGAGCCCGCTGATCCTGCAGATCTCGAAGGGGGCCCGCAAGTACGCCAACATGCGCTACCTCCGGAAGATCATTGAGGCAGCCGTCGAGGAGCATCCCGAGCTGCCGATCGCGATCCACCTGGATCACGGCGATTCGGTCGACCTCGTGCAGACCTGCATCAAAGACGGGTTCACGAGCGTGATGATCGACGGGTCGCACCACCCGTACGAAGAGAACGTGAAGCTGACCAAGTCGGTGGTTGACGTTGCCCACGCGGGCGGGCTGACCGTCGAAGCGGAGCTCGGTCAGCTCGGCGGGATCGAAGAGGATGTCGTTGGTCTCGATGCGGAAGCCTACGAGAAGAACGTCGAGAAGTTCCTCACCGACCCGGAGCAGGCGAAAGACTTCTGGAAGAAGACGGGCATCGACAGCCTCGCCGTTGCGATCGGGACGAGCCACGGGGCGTTCAAGTTCAAGAACGAGGCGAAGCTGGCATTCAACCGCGTCGAGCAGATCATGAAGACGTGCCCGGGCCTGCCGCTGGTGATGCACGGCAGCTCGAGCGTGCCGCAGGAGTTCATCGACCTGGTGAACAAGTACGGCGGCAAGATGCCGAACGCGAAGGGCGTGCCCGAGGAGCAGCTCAACCTGGCGTCGACGAAGTACGGCGTGTGCAAGATCAACATCGACACCGACCTGCGACTGGCGCTGACGGCCAAGATCCGCGAGGTCTTCTGCACGAAGCCGGGTGAGTTCGACCCGCGAAACTACCTGGGGCCGGGCCGCGAGGCGATCGTGGGCATGGTCAAGCGGAAGCTGCACGTCCTGAACAGCGCGGGCAAGGCCGACGCGGTGGTCAAGCAGTGGGAGAAGCTCGGCGAACCGCTGCCGAAGTACTACCACCGCTGAGCCGGCGGACGACCGGCCGGGTATTCAGCT
>CAZJTF010000021.1:0-1486 GCA_964548565.1 uncultured Planctomycetales bacterium
CGGCCTCGCCGCGTTGCCCGTCCGGAGGCTGCTCACCACGTGGACGATCCTTGGGGGGCTCGCCGCCTGGATTGTCGGACCTTTCGCCCGATTGCGCCTCCCTGGGCTGCGCGCGTTGCTGATCAGCTGCTGCCGGATCGCCGGGCCTCCCTCCTGCATTCTGCATCTGCTCCGGTTTGCCCTTCGCAGCGCCGGTCTCCTTCTCGGGGCCCGTATGAGCTTCCGCGCGACCGGCCGTCGGGTCCGCCGCCGCATCCGCCCGCTCACCCCGATGGGCGTTCGAACGTGCTTCCGTCGTGTCTGCTGGTTGCGTAGTGCCCTGACTGACCTCGCTGGCCCGCCGGTTCTCGAAGTGCCGTGCAAGCGCTTCCAGTTCCTGGGCGTGCTCCCGGGCAAAGTCCGACTCTCCCGCTTGCCCCTCCGCCGGCCGGGAGGCGCTCGCCACCTCCTGTGGCTCGTAAGAAGAATCGTTCTCGCCGGGACGCGTGGTGGCCCGGGCCGATTCCGACGAGCCCGGCTGATCGGCGGGTTGCGATTGCCCGGCCTCTTGCTGCACTTTGGATGGGCGCGGCAGGGTGTCCGCCTGGGCAAGCATTGGAGCGCTTCGCATCCGCAGCTTCTGCCGAGGCGTATCGGTGCGCTGCGGGTCTGGACGCCCGTCGAGGTCTTCCCGGTTATCCCACACGGAGACCCACCACTCGAGTTCCTGCCCCTCTTGGAGCTTTAGCTCGGAAGCATGGATCGCGAGTTCGAGATTCGCCTCGGCGGCCTGCGGCGGCAGCGGTAACGCGATCTCTTCCGGCGAGCCGCCCCGCCGCTCCAGGTTCAGGACAGCCCGCGATACCCCGTAGTCGTCACGCAGGCTCCCCCGGAGCGTAAGTGGTTGTCCCTCGTCCAACTCAACCCCCGGCAGAGTTGGATCGAGCGAAATCTCGGGCGGCCGGTCGGGGCGAGCGTGGATTGTATGAACGATCGTGTCGCGAGCTGGATGCCCGCGTAGATCCTCAAACTGGATGGTGTACGTCGTGTTGGACGTAACCGTGAGCTCGGCCTGCATCTCTGCCGGCTGCGTCGCGGTCGGCGCCGGCATGAGACGCCGCTGCTGCGCCGGCGGCTGGCCGACCGCCAGGACAGGCCCGTGGACCGGGACGTTCGCCGTGGCCCGGATCCGTACGCGCGTGCCCACGGGCGCGTCGATATCGCCGCTCGGACGAGTCGTCGTCGGCAGGCCCGTGTACCTTGGGTAGGTGCACAAGGTCTCGATTGAAGTGAGCTCGGGCCGGGGCGCCACTTCGAGCCATCGTATTGCGGAGGCCGCGTCGCCGGCGACCACCTGCCAGGACATGCTCCTCTGCAAATCGGCGCCGGCTTTCACCGCCCGCCAGACGGAAGCCGACTTGTTCGCGGCGAGAACGAGCCGCTGGCCGGGGATCCACGTCTCTCCCCCATCGGCACTGAAGCGCACCGCCACGTGCTCGGGTGCCCG
>CAZJTF010000021.1:1586-9112 GCA_964548565.1 uncultured Planctomycetales bacterium
CGTTCGAGAACGGCCGCGCGCACCGAGCCGGGAAGATCCGCGTGGTCTGCAAGCTGCACCGCGGCAACAACTGAATTCCGCAGCTCGGGGTGATTCCGCTCCACGAGTCGGGCGGCATAAAGCGCGTTGATGTGCCGCACCAGAGGCAGGACAAGCGCGAGCGCGATCCAGGCGAGAGTGGCCGCGGGATAGGCGACCCGCAGAAGGGTCGCGGCCGCTCGGGGCACGCCCCCCGGTTGCCAGTGATCCCACAGCACGAAGCCCAGGAGCAGGAGCAAGGTTCCCCCCGCCCAGGCGATCGCGGCCGATCCCGCCCATACGAACTTGAGTCGGGAGGTGATCTGTCGAAGGGTAACGCGGATTTCGTGTGCGGCCTGGTGATAGTTCATGGTGAATGCCGCCCTGCGGGGATTGATCTCGCCGGGAGAGCCGCAGCGTGCCGCGACCTGGCGCCCTCCCACGGACGTCACCTTCATTATACAACGATCTGCCGGCGAGAGAGACTCCTTCCCTGCCCCGCACCTCCGCGGGCGCGGCCGGGCGCCGTTCCGTTCCACCTTCCTGGATGGTCCGCCTCAGCGCCTGCCACCTGCCGCTGCAACTGCTTGATTTCCGGTATGTTGGTGCGTACGTTACGCGGGTGAACGAGACGATGAGCAGCGCTGTCCCCATCCATCGCGTTGGTATCGGAACGGATCTGCACCGGCTCGCTCCCGGACGCCGGCTGATTCTCGGGCACGTTCCGTTCGAACACGAGCTCGGCCCCGTCGGGCACAGTGATGGCGACGTCGTGCTGCACGCGATCATCGATGCGCTGGTCGGCGCGGCCGCGCTTCCCGACATCGGCGAGATGTTCCCGGATACGGATCCGGCCTACAGGAACGCAGATAGTGCGAACCTGCTCGCGGCGGCGTTGCGGGCGGTTCGACAGCAGGGATACGTCCCGGTGAACGTCGATGTCACGATCCACGCCGAGCGGCCAAAACTCGGGCCCCACAAGCGGCGAATTCGCGAGGAACTGGCCCGATTGCTCGGCGTAGACGTCGAAGCGGTGAGCGTCAAGGCAAAAACAAACGAGGGCGTGGACGCAGTCGGGCGTGGCGAAGCGATCGCGTGTACCGCGGTGGCGGGGCTGACGCTGATCCAGGCATGAGTTCTCAGGCTAAAGGCCAGCCACTGCAGGGCGCGGAACAGGAACGGGCAACTGACCACGGATCACTCACGAACCCATGGCAATCAAAGTCTATAACACGCTGACACAGACCAAAGAGCCTTTCGAGACTGTCCGCCCCGGGCAGGTGGGCATCTACTTGTGCGGCCCGACCGTCTACAAGCCGAGCCACATTGGCCATGCCGTCGGCCCGGTCATCTTCGACACGATCAAGCGGTATCTCACGTTCCGCGGCTACAAGGTGACGTGGGTGGTCAACATCACGGACGTCGAGGACAAGCTGATCGCCGAGGCCAAGGCCCAGGGCTGCGGCGTGCAGGAACTGGCCGACAAGATCACCGAGAGCTACCTGGACGCGATGAAGCAGCTTGCCGTGACGGGCATTGACCACATGCCCAAGGCCAGCGAACACATTGGCGATATCATCGACATCTGCCAGCGTCTCATCGCCAAGAACGCTGCGTACGTCTCCGGCGGCGACGTCTACTTTGACGTGTCCGCCGACTCGGACTACGGAAAGCTGTCTCACCGCAAACCCGAGGAGCAGCAGTCCGGCACACGCGAACTGGCCAGCGGAGAAAAGCGGAATGCTGGTGACTTCGCCCTCTGGAAGGCTGCCAAACCGGACGAACCCGACGAAGTCCAGTTTGACTCACCCTGGGGTAAAGGCCGCCCCGGATGGCACATCGAGTGCTCGGCCATGAGCGTCCGCTACCTCGGCGAGACGTTCGACATCCACGGCGGCGGGATGGACCTGATCTTCCCCCACCACGAGAACGAGATTGCCCAATCCGAGACGTGCTTCGACAGAACATTCGCAAAGTACTGGCTGCACAACGGACTCACGCGGTTCAACACCAAGAAAATCAGCAAATCTGACGCCGAGATGGCCCGGCGGATGGACGAGTTGATTTTGACGAACCTGCTGTCGAAACACGCGCCCGAGTTGATTCGCTTTTTCATCCTGAGCACGCACTATCGTCGGCCGATCGAGTTTTCGGACGAGGAAATTGCATCCAAGAAGAAGGGTCTCGACAGCTTCTATCGTTTGTTCGAACGTATCCAGCGAGCCACCGGGCGTGATCCCTACGCCGGAGGCCCCACGCTCGAGACCACCGCGGGCGGCAGCGACGCAGAACGGCAGTTCATCAAAATCGTCAGCGACCATCGCGATCGTTTCCTCGAAGCGATGGATGACGACTTCAACACCGGCGGTGCGATCGGCGTGCTTTTTGAGATGGCAACGGCGATCAACAAGTTCATCGACGACGAGCAGCTCGAGTCGGGCGGACGCGACTCGGCCAGGGTTATCACCATGGCGGCGGTCCAGACGCTGCGGCAGCTGACCGGCCTGCTCGGGCTGTTTGAAAAGGCCCCGCCACGCCGGACGGCGGCCGGCGACGACCTGGTGGGCGGGCTGATGGAAACGATCATTGCCGTCCGGGCGGAGGCCAGGAAGGCGAAGCAGTATGCCCTCGCTGATCTGATCCGCGACCGCCTCGCCAAACTGAAGATCTCGCTCGAAGATCGTCCGGATGGTACCATCTGGCGCAAGGCAGATTGACCGCGGGAGCCGGGAGCGACCCCGTCGCTCCATTCACCACGGATGGTGAACACGTGAACAGCAATCCCACCCTTGTCTGCGGCATCGACCCCGGCCTGCGGCGCACCGGCTACGGCGTGCTGCGGATCGATGATGACACGGATTCTGTCATCGTGTTGGACGCCGGGGTTATCACCTGCACGCCTGAAGGTCCACTGTCCTTGCGGCTTGCGGAGCTCGCGGCCGGTATCGACGAGGTACTTGACGAGCACCGCGTCGAGGTGATGGCGGTCGAGCAGATCTACTCACACTACCAGCGGCCGCGCACCGCCATCATCATGGCCCACGCGCGGGGTGTCATTCTTCTCGAAGCGGCGCGTCGCGACCTCCGTGTCCTCCACCTGCCCTCCACAACCGTGAAGCGCCACGTCTGCGGGAACGGGCGGGCATCCAAGGAACAGGTGCAGCGCGCGGTGACGAGCATGCTGTCCCTGCAGCAGATCCCGGAGCCGCCGGACGTGGCCGATGCGCTGGCGATCGGGCTCTGTGCGACTGCCGTGCTGCGCCGCCCGGCGCGCGGCGCTTTCACCAACGATGACCTGCTGCTGCACTGAGGATGTCATGATCGTCCGAATGACCGGGATCGTCGCCGAAGTGCATGACGGCTTCACAGTCCTCGACCGCGACGGCATCGGGTATGAAGTGCTCATCTGCGGCTGCACGAAAGGCGAACTTTCCGCCTGTCTCGGCGAACAGGTGACGCTGCACATGCTCGAGTACCTGGAGGGCAGCGCCGCCGGGGGCAATCTGACGCCGCGCCTGGTGGGATTCCTGCACCCCGAAGACCGGGCATTCTTCACCAGGTTCATCACCGTGAAAAACATTGGCGTTCGCAAGGCAATCAAGGCCCTCGAGAAGCCCATGGGAGCGGTGGCGGCCGCGATTGAAGCGGCCGACGCGCGGGCGCTCTCGAAACTGCCCGGGATCGGCAGCCGCGCCGCTGATCAGATCATCGCGGAACTCAAGGGAAAGGTGGCGGAATTCGTCCTCGCCGAGGAGCAGCGCGGAACCCCCGCACCCATCGGCACCGAAGCATGGACGAGCGAGCAGCGCGATGCCCTGGAGGTCATGATTGCCCTCGGCGAGCGGCGCGTTGAGGCGCAGCGCTGGCTGGAACGGGCGATCCAGCTGCATCCGGGCACCACCGGCACGGACGAGTGGGTCCGCCTGGCGTACCGCGTCCGCAGCGGCGCCGAAGGCTGAGAGACTTCACCACTGAGGTGAAAGGAATGGCCAGGGAACGCATCATCTCCCAGTCTTCCGGCGGCGGCGAGGAGGATCGCTGGAACGAATCGCTGCGCCCGGAGCGGCTGGACGAGTGCATCGGGCAGCGCGCCGTCGTCGAACAGCTCCGCATCGCACTCGAAGCCGCCATCGCGCGCCAGGAGCCGATGGAGCATGTGCTGCTGGCCGGCCCGCCGGGCCTCGGCAAGACGACATTCGCCAGCGTGATCGCGCGCGAGCTCAACTCCACCATCCGGATCACCAGCGGGCCCGCCATCACCAAGCCGGGCGACCTCATGCACTGGCTCACCGAGATGAAGCGCGGCGACGTGCTCTTTATTGACGAAATTCACCGGTTGAGCCGCACCGTCGAGGAGTTCCTCTACGCCGCCATGGAGGATTTCCGCGTCGACTTCACGATCGACAGCGGCGTCAGCGGGCGCACCGTCAATATTGCCCTCCGCCCGTTCACCCTCATCGGCGCGACGACCCGCTCGGGGCTGCTGACGGCGCCGATGCGCGAGCGGTTCGGCATCCAGTTCCATTTCGACTTCTACACGGTGGCGGACCTGACGGAGATCCTCCGCCGGTCGGCCCGGAAACTGAAGGTGCCGGCCGATGACGCCGCCCTCGCAACGATCGCCTCACGTGCCCGCGGAACCCCGCGCATCGCCAACCGCCTGCTCAAGCGGGCGCGAGACTTCGCGCAGGTTCGCGCCGACGGTCGGTTGTCGGACGCTGTCGTAGGCCAGGCCCTGGATCTCCTCGGTGTCGATCAGCTCGGACTCGACGACCTCGACCGGGCGGTGCTGACCACGCTGATGCGCGTCTACAAGGGAGGCCCCGCCGGGATCGAGGCCCTTGCCGCCACGCTCGGCCAGGAGCGTGATACGCTGGAAGACGTGGTGGAGCCCTACCTGCTCCAGATCGGTTTCCTGATCCGCACCCGCCAGGGACGCTGCGCCACGAAGGCCGCGTACGACCATCTGGGACTCCCCTTCACCGCCGCCCAGCCGGCGGAGCCGCAGCCCGGGCTCTTCGATGAGCCTTAGGCCGCTCGGAGGTGACCCATGCGCATCGCGCCGCGGGTACTGAACTGGTATCCTGAGCTCGCGCTCTTCACCGACGACACGGACCGAAAGCGTGCGTTGAAGCAGGCCCAGAGGCGCGTCTGGCGGGCCGGGCGGTTGTGGCTCTGGTCCATCAGCCTGGGTGTGGTGAACGCCGTGGTCATGGCTGTCAGACCTTGGACGCTCATCCCCGGGCCTTCAGCGAGAATACCGCCCGTTGTCGGGCAGATCATCTTCTGCGGACTCATCGGAGGCTGCGCGGGAGTAGCATTCCAGTACCTGTGGCGAAAACCCATGCAAGGCAGCATCCGCCGGCAGCTGCTCGACCGCGGCATTCCGGTGTGTCTCGAATGCGGATACGACCTCCGCGGCCGGACAGACCCGCGATGCCCGGAGTGCGGTTCACCGTTCGATTCACGACTGATCAACTCCGGGGCCCTGCCGAAATCCGGATGAGCGGTGCCGAGTTTTCACAGGTGTTGCCGCGGTCGAAAAAACCGAGTCGGGTCATGAACAACAGGATGTTCGGAATCGCCGCACTCGCACTCGCCTGCTGCGGAGCCACCCGGCCGATGGATTCGCAGCCGGCTGCCACAACTGAGCTTCGGCTTCGGTTCGTTGATGCCCAGCGCCGACCGGTGCAGATATCGAAGGCCGAGCTGCTCCTGGTGGCATGGGGCGACGCCGACCGGCTGACGCTCCCCGTCCAGGGCGATCGCCTGCATCTCGACCTCAGCCCCTCCTGGCTTCGTGCTCGCTGGCCGAGGCGCTTCCCGGATCTCATGAGGGCGTACCTCTACGTCCAGGCCGAGGGGTATGCACCCATCCGATCGGAGCCGTTCCTCTGGCTCGGCTCCGGCGCCGGGGACAGGAGGCGCGACGCCGGCTCGGTTACGATCGGATTCCGGCAGGGCCGGCCGGCCAGTCTCCGCGATGGCGAGCGCGCGGAGCGAACCATCACCCTTCGCCGGCCCGGGCCCCGGCAGGTGACGTTGGCGGATGAAGATGGCCGGCCGCTCGGCGGCGCACGCGTATCAGCCTGCATGTTCTGGTCAGCTTCCAACCATTGTGGTGTACTCAGTGGGGCGGAACCGCTCGGCGTTTTTGTCAGCGACGAGGAGGGCCGGCTTACCCTCCCGGACGGAGATTTCGAGTACGCACTGATGCTCGAGGAGAGCCGGAGTGCATTCCAACTGCCCCCGGGCTCGGAGGTCATCGCCCGCATCCAGCCTCTGGGGTCGCTGAGTAGTGGGGATTACCGGTCTACGCTCATCAGCTTTCTCGACCGCCCTGACACCACATTCTGTGTCCATCGCTTCGCTCGCCGCCCCCTCCACGCCCGTATCCTGCGGGCGGGCAAGCCGCTCCCCCATGTCACCGTCATGAAGTCCGTCTCCAACTGCTGTGCAGCCTGCTCGGGCCCGCTGGGTACGTCCGATGCGATGGGGTGCATCGTCGTGGAGGACTTCTACCCCGAGGAGATCGAGGAGCTCTTCATCGAGGACCCGGTTGGCACGGGTATCTGGCAGATGTCGTGCAGGGATCTGCCCGCCGGAGCGATGGAGATCGACCTCGGTCCGGAGAATTCCGACAGGCGCTGACCCGAATCAGCGGGCGTGGCGAGGCTCCCTGCCGTCATGCGGCGGAGCAGCGTGGCACTTTGCGCCCCTTGTCCCGATGGATTCGAGTGTCGCGCCGGCGCTCTGCCTTACCGCGCTTCCCGCAAGAGTTCCGTGACGGTACGGCGAAGGACGGGATGAACAGCGCCTGGGGCGAGCTCCGCCAGCGGCTCGAGGACGAAGCGGCGGTCGTGCATCCGCGGGTGCGGCAGGGTCAATCTCTCCGTCTGGATGACGCGCTCGTCGTAAAGCAACAGATCGAGATCGATCGTCCGCGGCCCCCATCGCTCCCGTCGCTCGCGCCCGAGACTGACCTCAAGGGAGAGCAGCAGATCCAGCAGCGGTTCGGGCGCCAGACTCGTCCGGACCGCCGCCGCGGCGTTCAGGTACAGACCCTGCATCGACGGCCCCCCCATCGGAGCGGTTTCGTACAGAGAGGAAACCTCCACCGACTCGACACCTGGCGATTGGCGGAGCATCTCCACCGCTCGGGCGAGCGTCGCTGCCCGGTCCCCCAGATTCGAGCCGAGTCCGATATACGCCGTGTGCTGCATTCCAACGCGCCTTTGGTGTGACGATGACGATCTTCATGCCCCGCTGTGCAGGCCGCTTCGGAGGCACGCGTCCGCCTGCCCCCAACCGCGCACATGATACCGGCCTTGCCCGGAGGTTGTGGCGGAGGGCTCCCGGCGCACTTCAACGCTGCTTCAGTGGCAAGGGCGATCCGGCCGATCAGAGCTGCAATGGAGACACCGTGCGCCCGGATCTCCCCCAGCCTAAAGCCTTTGCGTCCCGCAACCGGCGCCCGTACGATGTGACCCCGAGGCGGAAATCCGCCA
>CAZJTF010000021.1:9122-33585 GCA_964548565.1 uncultured Planctomycetales bacterium
CTCCTGAGCGGAGTTCATTATGCCCCGTTTGACGCAGACGCGCCTTCTCGCCCTGATCGTCGTCACCGCCCTCCTGTGCTTCGGACAGGTCTGTGCGCCACCGGATTCCGGCGGAGATCCGATCCGCCCCCCTGTCGTGGATCCCCAGCCGAGAGTCACGATCGAGACCAGCCTGGGCAGCATCGTGATCGAACTCTTCACCATCCAGGCCCCGCAAACCGCGGCCGCGTTCCTCGAGTATGTCGACCAGGGCTCCTTCACGGGGACACTCTTCCACGAGGTGCGATCCGGCACGTCGATTGCCGCCGGTACGTATGACTCTGACCTGGATCTGAAACCCACGAACGATCCGGTTCCGAACGAGTCCAACAATGGCCTGACGAACATCCGGGGGCGTGTGAGCCTCGTGGAGCCCTCGGGTACGGACACCGGCACCTCGCAGTTCATGATCCTGCTGGCAGACCGTCCGACTCTGGACTACGACCCCGAGACCGGCAAGCGAGGCCAGACCGTCTTCGGCCGGGTGATCGAAGGGATGGACGTAGTCGACGCGATCGGAGCACTCCCCGTTTCGACCGTCACAGCCGGCGACGGCAAGCGCCTGACAAACCTGCCGACGAGCCGCCTGACGATCATACGCGCCTTCCGCAGCGGCACCTCCGATGGTGAGGGCGAGAATCTGCCCCCGGTCGTGAGTGCAGGTAGCGGCCACAAGGTCGCTCCAGGTACGACCGCAACGCTGGAGGGCATCGGCAGCTTCGATCCCAACGGCGATACGCTCACGTATCAGTGGACGCAGACCGCGGGCGCATCCGTCACGCTCAACGACGCGACGGCGGCGAACGCGACCTTCACCGTGCCGGATGTCGCAGGCGACCTGGTGTTCCAACTGACTGTCGATGACGGAAAGGGCGAGACGGCCAGTGAGACGGTGACCTACACCGTCATTCAGCAGCCCATGGTGCGGCTCAAGACCACTGAAGGCGACATCGTGCTTGATCTGCTTGAATCCGCCCCCATCACGACGCAGAACTTCCTGCAGTACGTACAGGATGGTTTCTACAATGGGACGATTTTCCACCGGGTGATCAGCGGTTTCGTCGTCCAGGGCGGCGGATTGTTGCCCAATCTGGCCGCACAAACCGGCCTGCGCAGCGAGATCCAAAACGAGTTCGACGCCTCGCGCAGCAACCTGCGAGGTACGCTCGCGATGGCCAAGCGCGACGGCCAGCCGAACTCGGCGACGTCGCAGTTCTTCTTCAACCTCGATGACGAGAATGCTTTCCTGGACACGCAGAACGGCGGCTTCACCGTATTCGCACGCGTGATCGAGGGCATGAACATCGTCAATGACATCGCCGCCGTCGAGACGAGCACGCAGAAAGACCCGGACAACCTCTCGTATGACGATGTGCCCGTCGATCCCATCGAAATCGAAAGTGCCGATCTCGAAGCCGGAACCGTGCCGCAGAGCTTCACGACAACGCCCAGCGGTCTGCAGTACAAGGACCTCGCCGTCGGCACTGGCGATCTGGTGACGCCGTCCTCCACGATCCGAGTCCTTTACACGGGGCGACTGACCAACGAGTCCGGGGACGTGTTCGATTCTTCCACGGACCCCGAGGATCCGGAGGAATTCGCGTTATCCGGGCTCATCGAGGGCTGGAAGGAAGGGCTCGGAGAGGTGCCGATCCGAGTCGGCGGCCGCCGAATCCTGATTATTCCGCCCGAACTCGGATACGGGGACGAAGACAAGGAGGGTATCCCACCCAACTCGACCTTGTGGTTCGACATCGAGGTTCTGGGCCTCGAGGATTGAGTCCGACTGGACATTCCGGGCGCTATCGGGCATGATGATGGCTCAATACCACGGCCGCACGGGCCTTTTCGGGTCCGTGCGGCCCCTCTGTTTTCCTGAAACAGCAATGTATCCCACGCGCGTGTGGAGGATCTCAGTTTCGTATGGCCTTGACGGAACCGACACTCACGGATCTGGCCAGAATCGGCCAGGTAAGGGCACTGGAAGATCGTTGGCTGTCAGCAATCGAACAACCAGAACAGCGACCGGACCTGATTGAGGCACTGAACACGCTCAACCGCAACGGGCGCGGCAGTGAAGCGGCCGCCCTGGCATGGACGTGGCTCGCCACTGAGAAAGAGAAGTCCACTCCCGCCGAGCTGCTCGAACTCGGGCGCGACCTCATCATTGCCTCCGGTGATAACGACGAAATGCGCAAGGAGATCCTCCGGCTGTACGAGGAGGTCTTCTCCGACCGCCCCGAGATCTCCCGCCTGATCGACGCTTCCGGGTTGCGTGGCGGCAAGTCCCCTCGGCGGGCGCTCCGAACGCTGGAAATCTGCCTCGGTCTCAAAGTCGGTGATTACCTGATCGGCCGATCCGACGAGAACGTGGTCCAGGTGACCGCGATCGACCCGGAGACCTGCGAATACACCGTCAAAACGCGCCGCGGCGAGAAGACGCTCGATGCAGACGCGCTCGCGCTGGCGCACGACCCCATCGACACGAACGATTTCCGTGTTCTGATCCAGTCGCGGCCGGATGAGATTCGCGAGCTGCTCGAATCCGACCCGGTGATGCTGGTCATCGGCATGCTCCAGAGCCACCGCGGCCGCCTCGACAGCGACCAGCTCGAGCATCTGCTTGTGCCGGCGTTCATACCGGCAGATAAGTTCGCATCGTGGTGGTCGAAGGCTAAAACCGCCCTCAAGCGGTCGCAGAATGTCATCGTGGAAGGGCGCAACCCGGTCATCTTGACGTACGACGCCAAGGGGCAGACGCTCGAGGACGAAGTCGAACCTCAGTGGGCCCGTGCCGAGACGCCTCAGCAGCGTCTGGCCGTCGTCGAGACATACCTGCGCGAGGCCAAAGCACGTCGAACCGGCGTGAAGCCCGCCACCGTACAGCGCTTTCACCGCGACCTGGTCAGCCGGGTGAACGCCGCCCGAAAGGGCTCCCCCGCGCATGCGCTGGCCGAGGCGCTGGTGATCGACCGTCTCGCCGAGGCGGGCGAGCTGTCGACGGAGTCGACGGCGAGCGCCATCCTGCAGGAATCGCCTGACGTGGTCGGTCTGCTCCGGCAGATCGGCGACAACACGCTCTACTCCAGAGCCCTTGAGTTGCTGCAGAAGGTGCGGCCTGACGCATGGCCCGACCTTTACCTGCAGCTGCTGCCCTTCGCGCCGACGGAGGCTTGCGAGACCATCGCGCGGGCGCTGGTGAAGGCCGGCCGGCAGGAGCAACTCGCCGCGGTGTGCCGGGAGATCCCCTCGGACTTCACGAACCACCTGGAGGCGATCTGCTGGTTCTGGCGCGGCTCGTCCATCGAAGGCCTGAGTCCGCTGCCGCCCCGTGAACTCCTTCTGCGGCTGTTGAACCACCTGTCGGAATTGACGATCAGCGACAGCACGCCCCCCGCGGTGCTTCGGCACGCGCGGCAGACGATCCGCTCCGCCATGAGCGCCGGCAAGTACGCACGCTACCGCCAGGTGATCGAGGGGATGGAACCCGGCCTCGCTTCTACCGTTCGCCGGACGGTGGACCGCCTCGACGGTTTAGGCCAGGTGGTGCGTTCGACGATGCTCAAGATCATCCAGGAAACCCACCCCGAGCTGTACGTGAAGGCGCGTGTCGATCCGTGGCTCGACGAGAACATCCTGTTCGGCACGCAGACGGGCATGCACAAGCGCGAGGAGGAGCTGAACTTCCTCGTGAATGTCAAGATGAAAGAGAACGCGAAGGCGATCGGAGAGGCGGCAACCCACGGGGATCTCAGCGAAAACTCGGAGTACAAGTTCGCCCTCGAGGAGCGCGATCTCCTCCGCGCGCGCGTGGCCGTCATCCAGAACGAGCTCAGCATGGCCCGGTTGCTCACGGCGAATGATGTGCAGACCGACACCGTCACAGTCGGGACGCGGGTCGCCCTCGAAGACTCAGAGGGTCACCGCCGCGAGATGACGATCCTCGGCCCGTGGGAAGCGGATCTCGAGAAGGGCGTCTACAACTACCGGGCGCCGCTTCCCGGGAAACTGCGGGGCCTGCAGGTCGGCGACACCGCGATGCTCGATCTCGACGGCAACGAGCGCGAGTGGCGCATCACGAGCATCGTTAACGCGCTCGAGGGCTGAGGACGTAGAAGCGAACAAGCCGTGGCATCGCCGCTGTTTCGGAGTTCACTGCTTCAACGCCGCCAGTTCGGCCCACAGGGCGGCGGACATGGCCCATCCCGCCGGGCGGAAGGCAGTCGGACCGGCATGCGGGGAGATGCCGAACGTCCGATCGGGCAGCCAGGTCACTGTGCGGCCGTCGGCCAGTTGATAGTTCTCAAGTGCGTCGGCTGCTGAGCGGGCGATCGCAAGCCAGCGTGGGTCTTTCGTGAGGCGATGGACGTCGAGGAGCGATTTCGCCCAGCTGGCGGTGTCGAAATCCGTGGGAGCCCAGCCGTCCTCCGCGCCTGCCGGGGTGTTTCGCCCCGCGCACGTCGGGTAGAACGGATCGAACGGCAACTCAGGGTCGGGACCGTAGAACACGAATTGGCTGTCGTTCCACGCCAGCTGCTCGGCGATCAGATCCACTACCTTCGGTACGCTTGCGTGCACCCGGCACAGGTAACGCACGAAAGCGAACAGATCCCGGTTGGATAGGCCGCCCGCGAGCGGATTCTCCATCGTAGCGGTCCGCACGCCATGCTCGTCGCTCGACACCCAGCCATACGTCTGCATGGGGTGCTTCAGCATCCACTCTCGTGCGCGCTGTTCGGCGGGGCCCCATCGCGGGTCCGGTCGCCGGGTCGCGAGGTGGTTGAGGAATGACGCGACAGTGCCGGTGGCGCTGGAGTAACCCCCGAACACCTCCCCAGTCTTCCCATCCACCCGTCCGGGCCACGAGCCGTCCGGAAGCTGGGTCTTCACGTGCGTCTCGGCCATCGCGTAGGCGGCATCGAGGTAACGGGCGTCACCCGTGAGTGCGAATACCTTGACGAGGGTCTCTCCTGCGCGGCCGCACTGCGCCGGCTCCACGAGACGGAGCATCTTCTCCCGGATCGCCTCGTCTGCGACGGGGTGCGGCAGGGCCGGGTTGCCGTGGAAGTCGATGCACGACCGGATCATGTTGCCGTAAAGGTGCCCTTCCGCTGGAACCCGTGCCAGCAGCAGATGATCACCAACGGATCGTGCGTAGGCGAGGATTCGTGCCTTCAGGGGTTCGTCGGCGGACTGGAGCAGGCCTTCCAGCATGTCCACGTGCGCCCAGTCGTGCAGGACGGGGAGACTGTACGGCGCGCAGCCGGCACCATTGCTGGAAGCGGTCAGGAGCACGGGGAGTATGCTGCTGCTCGGCCCGCTGGTCGGCACTGAGGTCGTGCCCGGAAGCTTGAAGTTCGCGAGCGCATCAAACGCCCGGACGGCCGCGTCACGGTAAGGCTCCTTCCGGGGGGAGACGACAGCCGCGTCGAAACCGCCTGCCCTGTAAAACGGCACCAGCGAGCTGAGCGCAAGTCGTTTTCCCGAGGCGTCGATCGCCTGGATTGCGATACCTCCCTTTCCCGGTTGGATCTGCTCCCAACCCTGCCGGGCGACCTGCGGCGGAGCAGTGGCCTCGCTGGTGCCGACAATGCGCGAACCCTGCAGGAGCAGGATCTGATATCTGGCCGCGCCTGCGACCGGCTTCCATTCGACCCGCGGTGGGTGCATGTAACGACGTCCGATAGCGAAGAACCCGGTGGGCTCAACGGGCGGCAGCGGCGCGTCGTACGTTGCCGGAGAGAGAAAATCGACCAGCAACGGACTGGCCGGCGCGGAGGTGGTGGCCGTCTGAGCCGGCGCGACCGAAAACGTGACGAGACAGAGAAGGACCGCTCCCGAAAGCCCGGCAGTGCGCATGCAGACTGGCTCCACCTGAAGATTGGGCAGACGTCATTCCAGCGGCAGCGCCGGAACCGTCGTCACGGAAGGCTGTATCGGCGACAACGTGTCCGGCCCTTCATCACTCATCTCAACGCCGGCATGGGCGAGCGTATCGGGCTCCCCCCACCCCGGAGGCACGTAGATAAAGGCGTGATCGCCCGCCTTGCGGAGAACGATACCGGCCCAATAACCGCGGGCATCTCCCGACGCGAGCCGCAGCAAGGTGCCGGGCGGCAGTGTTGCGCCCAGGTCGACGTCCGCCATCAGCGTCCGTGACGACAGGACCCGCGATACGACGCCAATCGGATGATAGCGCGGCAACGGCGGAGTTTTGCGCTCGGCGAAATCCCACGGGCGGACACGCAGCCCTTCCGTGTTGAGAGGTCGGCTGTATGCCCCGGAATAGTCGACGTTGACCTTGTCCACGGTGAGTTCGGCGATGTCCTCCAATTCGTGTCCACTGGCCGGGTCCGGCCGACGCACGAGGAGTTTCTCGCCGCTCGTGATGCCGTCCACTTCCCCGGCCGCAATCAGGCAGTAATCCTGCTCGCCTTCCACCTTGAAGACTGGGGCGGTGAGTGGCCGTGCCGGCGGACCCGCGGGCGAACGTGCCCACGCCTGGTCGCCGACTTCGACGGGTTGCGACGTGGCAGACGCCATCATCCGGGCACGGCTGATCGGGTTGAACGTGTCCACGACGCTGGCGACGCCCACGAAGGCCCCGTCTCGATAGATGTCCAGCAGGCGGTCCTCGTGCAGTCCATCGGCGGCCGTGCCCGCGAACGTGATGAGTGTCCCCTCATCGCTGGGCTGGGTGGCGAGGATGGTGCTGCGAAGTCGGCCCATGCGTGCGTCTGCGGGCTCAGGCCACAACTCGACGGAATCGCCCGCCTCAGTGATCGCATTACCGACGACGGGCTGCAGCCGAATCAGGGATGCGCGATCCCCGAGCTGCATGACGCGCCCGCGCGCGATCGAGATCCCGCTCCGCCGAACGAGAATGCCATCACGTTCCGCAAGACCCGACGAGCGGCCGAGTGAAATCCACGCAGTCTCCCGCCCGGGGGCAGTCCGTTCGACGTTTCCACGCAATGTCGCTCTGGCCGGGAGCCGCCGAGCCAGCACAGGCATAGCCTCACCCGGCACGATCACCACCGGCGCGCTGTTGACCTGCTTCGGGCGTTGTTCGAGCCGTCCCGAGGAAAGATCCGGCAGAACGAGGATGATTTCCCCGACAACTGGCTCCCCGCTACCGGGCACGATCCAGAAAGGATCTCCCACACGCACCCCCAGCGCCGCCCCCGCGGGAAGAGTGACGAGGTTCCGCTCCTCCTGCAGGTCCTGGACCCGTGTTTCAACCACCGGCGGCGCTCCCGGGTCCGCGGCCGTGGTGTGCCGGGGCCAGAGGCTCGTTGACACGACGGCGCAGAGCATCGCTACGACACTCGCCAGGCCGCTGCGTCGTCGCCAGATCGCCATCTTGTCAAAGAGTTCCACTGTCAGGCTCCAACCAGACGCTGCGCCGGTTCGAGGAACGGTTCTAATTGTCGTATGAGGATGTCGGGCGTCAATTCCCGCATGCAGCGGTGGCCGTGGGGGCAGTCCGCCACCCGCTTGAGATAACACGGCGAGCACGACAGGCGCAGGCGAGCCACCGACTCGCGCCGGCCATAAGGACCGGTCCGAACCGGGCTCGTCGGACCGTAAATGGCGATCATCGGTTTTCGCAGCGCTGTCGCCAGGTGCATCGGCCCGGAGTCGTGCATGATGCACAGGTGCGCCCCCTGCACGAGACCGATCAACTCGGGCAGACGCGTCCGCCCCGCGAGGCTCACCACGCCTGGCCCGGCCATCGTCTGCACGCGTGCGGCCACCTCGACCTCGGAATCCATGCCGATGAGAACGACCGGCATGCCGTACCGGCTCACCAGGTGGGCTGCGACTTTCGCGAAGAACTCGGCCGGCCAGATCTTCGTCTCCCACCGTGTTCCGGGGCCCATCAGCACGTAGGGGCTGTCCGATACGCCGGCCTCCGCGAGCATCGCGCGGGCGGCCGCTGCGGCAGCAGGCTGCACCGGCAGATCGAAGCGGATGGGGATGTCCTCAAAACCGAGCAGCGGCGCGACACGCCAGTTGCGATCAACGGCGTGCATGTCACGCGGACCGGCGGGGATGCCGTGCGTGTAGAACATCCACGCGAACTCCCGCGCGTTGGAGAAGCCGAGCCGCACGCTCGCCCCGGTGGCCGCGCACATGAACGCACTGCGAAAGAGCCCCTGCAGGTCGATCACAAGATCGAAGGCGCGCCGGCGTAGATCACCCAGGAAACGGACGAAATCCCGGGTGACTTCCACGTCGCGCCCCACCCTGCCGTAACGCTTGCGGTCGAAGCGAATGATCTCGTCGAGCGCGGTGTGCGATTCCAGCAGACCGGCACAACTCGTCGCCACCAGCCAGCTGATGTGCGCCTCCGGGTAGCGTTGCCGCAGGCCCGCCAGCACCGGGAGCGCATGAATCACGTCGCCGAAGGAACTCGGCTTGATGATGAGGATCCGCCGGAACTCGCGACCGCGCAACTCGTCCAAAGGGTGCAGGCCTTATGTGAGGGTACCGGGTACACCGCTCCCGTTCTTGACGAAGTGCTCGTCCAGGAGCAGCTCGATCTGACGGCCGGCGGCACGGGCGGAGCGAAACAGCTCGACGATGCTCGCGAAGCGGACCATCGCCTGGCGCGACTGCCGCGAATCGAGCCACAGGATCTGGAACGGCTCCTGGGCCCACTTCATGCCGGAGTCGTCGGTGAGCACGTCCCACAGCGCGTCGAGCGTCGCGGCGTATGTGGCACAGAACCCCAGGACGTCCGCCACTTCCTCGTGGAAGTCACGCTCCGTGCGGATGGTGCTTCCATCGATGCGGTACCGCTCGACGCCGCCCGGAAGAACCTGGCACCGCACGGCGGAAACGGGTCCGGTTTCGAGCTCGCGCGTGATGCACCGGACAAGCTCGCCGGGGCAGAGTTCCGTGGCCGGATCGGGCTCCCCCGCGACGCGCTGGCAGCCGTCACGATCGTTCACGACTTCGATGGGCGCCCAGCACGGTTCGCTCTCCCCATAGATCCGCGTGAAAACCTGACGGCGCTGCCCCTGCTCCTCTGCATGCATCTCAGCCCTGCTCCGTGGTGAACGCCACCTTGACCGCCCCGCTGCTGCCTCGCGTTGTGAGTGTCGCAAATGCCTCCCGGTACTGCTGGATCGGATAGCGATGCGTCAGAAGTCCCGACAGGTTCAGCCGTTTTTCCAGCATGAGTTCGAAGACGACCTCGTACGTGTGTAGACGTCGCCCTCTATAATCCTCAAAAGCGCGTCCATTGGCGCCGATGACCGTCAATTCGTCAAACCAGAGAGGCGCCGTGTCAACGAGGCAGATCTGCGAGGTGCCCACCTCCACCACGGTTCCCCCTGCCCGTGCGTATTTCATCGCGTCCGTCAGACTCTGCCCGGAGCCGACGCAGTCGTACACCAGGTCATAACCGCCGATGAACGCCTGGTGGCCGAATTTCGAGGGAACGACCCGCCCGCCGATCCGTGCGGCGACCCGGCCGTATCGCGTCGCCTGGTTCTCGCCGCGGGCCATTGTAATCGTGTGATCCACGCCGAATCGGCGCATCAGCTCCGCCTGCCGGTCGTGGCGGACGAGTGCCGTGATTTCGCACCGCCCGCCGAGAGCCCGGATCGAGGCGGCAATACCCATTCCGAGCAGCCCGGCGCCCTGTATCAGTACGTGGGCGTCATCCGGCGGTCTGACTCGCAGGACCGCGTGCATCGCCCCGGCAACGGGGTCGGTCAGAACCGCCTGCTCATCCGTGATCGCCTCCGGAACGCGGTACAGCTGCGAGGTGTGCGCGACGAACTGCCCTGCCCAGCTGCCCCCCGTCCAGTTGTTCCAGCCGATCATCGAGCCGGCGGGCAGGTCTCCGGCCAGGAAGTGGTCGCAGAGTGTGAACCGCCCGGCAGCGCAACTCGGACACAGCGGGCGGATACCGCGCGGCACGCACGAAAGCGTCGGCTCCACAACGACGCGGTCGCCAGGGTTCCAGCCCGTCACGTCCGGCCCGACTTCTTCCACGATCGAGACGTTCTCGTGCCCGAGAACCGCGGGAAAGCTCGAGAAGCACTGCAACACCGATGCTGGATGGTGCCGCTGCATGATGGCGGCCAGGTCAGTTCCGCAGATTCCGCCCAGGATCGGGCGCAGCCGTACCCAGTCAGGCCGGGGAAGTACCGGAACCGGCACTTCCCGCAAACGCAAACCTGACAGGCGGGACCAGAATGCCGTCGGCTTTGCCCAGCCGGCGATTTTGCAGGCCGTCCATCGAACGGGATGCACGTCGTACACGAGCGCAGTCATCGTCGGTAAGCGGTCTGACACTGCGGCGATCATATCGGGCCGGCGCAGCCCCCGCCACCCGCTCTCACGGCTGTCGCAATCGGCTTGCCCCTCCCTGCTGGTGACTCTATCATGCGCGCCGATTCCGGAGGTGGCCGATGTCTTCACCCATGCGTGCACAGGCCGTTCTTGACCGCTGTTTTCTCGAGATGCGCTGCAAGGCGCTCGAAATCGCGGCCTCGCTCGACCGGATAGACCATGCGACCGGTGCGGCGGAGGTCGCCGGTGATCCTCGCCTGCGAAAGCTCCAGGACGCACTCCGGATGCTCACCGACGGCAAGGGCGACCGGGCGAGGCGACTCCAGATGATCTTCTCCGATTCGTACGATCCCGCCTGGCAGCGACCGGCGCGAGGGTGACATCATGTACTACATCGATCCGCACATTCACATGGTTTCACGGGTGACCGACGATTACGAGCGGCTGGCACAGATGGGGTGCGTGGCCGTCACCGAGCCCGCCTTCTGGGCCGGGTTCGATCGCAGTTCGGTCGAGTCGTTCCGGGATTACTTCCGCCAGATGATCGAGTTCGAGCCGAGGCGGGCGGCGCAGTACGGCATCAGGCATTTCTGCTGGCTGTGCATCAACGCGAAGGAGGCGGACAACGTTCCACTCTCCCGCGAGGTGATGGCGCTGATCCCCGAGTACCTCCAGCGGCCCGGCGTGCTCGGGATCGGGGAGATCGGCCTGAACAAGAACACGCGGAACGAGGCAATCATCTTCGCGGAGCACCTCGAGCTGGCACAGAAGACCGACGAACTGATCCTCGTCCACACCCCCCACCTGCAGGACAAGTACAAGGGTACGCGGATGATCCTCGACATGATCGCCGAGCAGCCGGGGATCCGCCCGGACCGCGTCATGATCGATCACGTCGAGGAACACACGATCGAACTCGCGCTCGAGGCCGGCCACTGGGCGGGTATGACGCTGTACCCGACGACCAAATGCACCCCGCAGCGCGCCGTTGACATGGTGGAGCGGTACGGCCTGGAACGTCTGTGCGTGAATTCGGCCGGCGACTGGGGTCCCAGCAATCCGTGTGCGGTGCCGGCTTTCATCCTGGAAATGAGGCTCCGCGGCCACAGCGAAGAGGCCATCCGCCGGATCGTCCTCGACAATCCGCTCGCGTTCCTCAGCCAGTCCATCAGGTGGGACTACACGCCCCCGCAATCCGTCGAAGCCCGCGCCTGAGTACCAGCTCACGTGCGCTGGAGCGTGATCTTCCCCTGGTCAATGTTGATCGTGAGCCGATCCCCGTCGAGCTGGTACGCGCCGGTTTTGGACTCGCCGCGCATCGTGATCGTGATCTGATCGCCGGACGTCGTGTACGTCCCCTCCATCGACTCCGACATCTGGCCGGCGGACATCTTGAACGCGCCGTCGGCGGTGAACGTCCACGTCATCTGCATCTCGGCTGGCATAGGCATCGTCTGACCGTTGTGCGACATTTCGATCGCCCGCCAGGTACCCACGATGGTCGCGACCCTGGGAGCCTCCGGCGGAGGTGCCACGGGCTTCGCGGCGACCATGACCGCGGCCGGCGCCGTCGTGCGCGCCGGCGGCGCTTCGACAAGCTCGGGTACCGGGGGCGGCTCGGGCGGGCGGCTGGGCGAGACGTCGGCCACAACCTCCGCCGGCATGCTGTCAACGATGCCGATCCGCCCCGGCGGACGGAACTTCCGCACCTCGGGCGGCGACGAACGCGGGCACCCGGAAACCAGTGCGAGCACAGTGAACCCTGAGATGAACCGCGCGTGCTTCATCGCTGCCCTCCTGTCCGCCGCCCCGCCTCGGGAAGCGCCCGGCGCGTCTTGAAGACGATTTCGTGGACCGCGAGCCGCCCCGGTGTCGCTTGGCCAAACAGAATGAGGCGCCGCTGATGCGCGACGTACCGCGCCGGCAGCCATGCCCCATTGAACAGAGAGAGGCTCATGCCGGTCGTGGTTTCGACGGCAAACAGGTCTTCCGCCGTGGCCAGCGCGATCGCGCGATCCGTCAGCCAGCACGCCGCGATGCTGCGCGGGCGGTGACGGCGCAGGCGGTTCTCGGCGCCATGCCAGATGCTGAGCCGATCGCCCGCCGGATCGTAGAACAAGAAACTGCGTCCGTCGGGTGAAATCGGATCGGCGATGCCGCCCCACATCTGCAGCATTCCCGGCCGCTGCATCGCCCCGGCGCTGGCGGCCAGGATTTCTGCCTTCTGGCCGTCCACGAGGATCCAGGCGAACTGCTGGTCGTCGAAGCGCCCGCAGACCACCTTTCCCGTGCCTTCCGACCGCAGCGGCAGGACGCAGTCGTGCCCCTCGGGCGTGAGCGGCACCGGTTCTGCGCCAGAACGCTGGCGAAACACGCGAAACGGCCCCTCTGCCGTCGGCGCGGCGCAAAACAGGATCGTCTGATCGTCGCCGTCAAACCGCGGCATCGCGTGCGTTGCCCCGGGTACGCCGAGCTCCTGCTCCGCCCCCGTGGCGAGATCCGTCCGGATGACACGGGTCGGTCCCCCGTTTGTGCCAACAAACACCACTGCATCGCCGGAGGGCGACCATACCGCCGAATGCGCCCAGCGCTGACGCGAGAGTCGCTCTCCGGGCCCCGTCGCGGCGAGCGGACGAAGCCAGATCTCGAGAGAGCCTTCAGCGGGCGTATCCTGCGGGTCTGTCGAGCCAAGGAGCGTGGTGGGCGGGACGCGTTCCAGGTCTGTCCGCAGGTAGAGCAAACGATCGCCCTGTGGCGAGACGACCGGCAATTGCAGGCCGACGTTCTCGACCGTCCCGAGCTTGCGCGGAAGCTCGAAATCGCCGTAGAGCGAGGCGTGCTGCTCGTTGCGTGCGCTGAGCACCTCCGCCGGGCCCGGGTTCGCCATGGGCGGCGTCTGACATCCCACCAGAAGCGCGGCCATCCCGGCCAGGGCAAGACAGATCCACAATCGTGCTGCGATCCGCATATGTTCAGCTGCCACGCGACTCAGGTTCGATGACCACCGGAGCCTGGATCGTTTCGACCGGCTCTCCGGGCGGCCCCCCGAACTCGCCCTCGGGTATGTGATGCTCCTGCAACCGCTTCAGTGGCTCCTGTTCAATCACCGGATGTCCCTGGGCCGCCTCGATGACGTACGGCGTCAGGAACACCAGGAGCTCGGTGTTGACCTTGGCGTTCTCACGGTGCTTGAAGATCTCGCCGAACACCGGAATATCACCCAGCCCTGGAACCCGGCGGTTCACCGCGCGTTCCTCTTCGCGCAGGATTCCGCTGATCAGAAACGTCCGGCCGTCCTCGAGCACGATGCGCGTCGTCGTTTCGCGTCGGTCAACGATTGCGCCCCCGAAGAGCTGCCGCCCGGGCACGACGGTGGAGATGAGCAGGTTGACCGTCAGGTCGACGTTCTTTTCCTTGGTGATGTGTGGGCGGACGCGCAGCCGGATCCCGACGGGGAAGTAATCGAACGTGTCGTTGCGGACACCTGTGTCGGTTAACTGTGAATTAGAGACGAACGGGATGTCCTGGCCGTCAAAGAACTCGCCCTCGATGTTGTCGGCCGTGAGAATCTTCGGCTCACTGCGAATCTTGAGGTCGGTGACGCGCTTGAGGAGGCTCAGCACGTTGATGACGTCGATGTTGAACGCGAGCTGGTGCCGGTCGTCGTCGAAGGCGTCTTTCCAGGAGTACGTGAGGAGGCCGCGCAGCGTATTCTCATTCGCAAGAGAGTCTCCGGTGGTGAAGATCGATGGGTCGCTCGAGAATTTGTAGCCGAGGCTCAGGGAGTCATCGAGTGCGACCTCGGCAATGACCGCCTTGATCAGGACCTGGTAGCCCGGCTTGTCGAGTTCCTTCACGAAAGCCTCGATGGCTTCCGCGTGCTCTTCCGGCGCCGCGACCATCAGAAGGTTCTGCTCGACGTTGGGAACGATTCTCAGCTTGCCCACCATGTTGCTCGGCTGCTTGACCTTGGTCGGATCGGACGGCGACTGCCACCAGAAGCGCATTTCGGCCAGGTTGTTCTGGCCGTCCTGCTGAGGACCGCGCTGCTGCTGCGGACTGCTGTCGCCGCCGTGCCGGTAAGGCGAGCGCAGCTCGGAGAAGCCTTCGAAGGTTCCCGCCCGGGCGCGGCGCAAAATCGAAGCCGGCGTGCCCGGTCCGCTGAGAAGTGCATTGAGCTGCTCGGCGAGCGTCTCCGCCTCGGCAAATTTCAGCTGAATGATGCGTGGCTTACCCGTTTCCTGGGGTCGATCGATCTCCTGGATCATCTTTTCGATGACCTTGTAGTTCTCCTCGTTCTTGCTGACGACGATCAGCTTACCCGTCTCCGGGTAGGCCTCGAATCGGAACTGCCCGAAAAGCCTGCCCACAGGTGTGGGGCTTGACTCGGTGTCCTCTTCGCCCCAGAACCGGCGCCACGAGAAGTCCTGCTCCTTTTTCGTGAACAGACTCTCGAGCAGAGTTCGGGTCTTCTCGGGATCGGCGTACTTCAGTTCGTAGATCCGCGGTGCGGCTTCCTCGCCCTCGAACGGCTTGTCCCACTCCTCGATCTGCTCGGCGATCCGCGTCATCTTCTCAGGGGAGGCGACCACGGTGACGCTGTTGCTCCGGACGTTCGGCGTGACGGTGACTTTCGTGCGGTCTTCGCCGCTGCTGCGACGCCCGTAGTAATCGTCGTACCAGGAGCGACGTTCCTGGAACAGCTCGCGGATGTTGTCGGCCACCTGCTGGGCGTCTGCATTCTTGAGCGTGAACGTGCGCGTCACCCGGATCCCGGTGTCGGCAATATCGATCTCCTGGAGCCAGTTCTTGATGATCGAGCGGTTTGCCTCCGAGCCGACGATCATCAATCGTCGCGACGACGGGAACGGGAACAGCTTCACGCCACTGCGCAGGCCTTCGTCCGGTATGCCTGCCAGCATCGACGTGAGCTGATTCACCAGTTCCCCGGAATCGCCATACTTGATCTCGACCATTTCCGTCTGGGTGCTCGGCGGCTTCGGCTGATCGAGCGTTTCGATCCACACCTTGATCTGGTCCAGGACGTTCGTCGGCGCGGCGACGACAATCTGCGAGCGGCGCGGCTCCGGGATCAGCAGGACGGGCGTCCGCGACGCCTTCACCGTGACCATCGCGGCCGCGCTGGGCTCGCCCGCCCCACCCGGGCGATCCGGACCTCCGGGCCTGCCTTCCATCCGAGGACCGTCGGGACGCGGACCGCCGGCCGATGCTTCGGGCCCGGTCACCGAGGCGGCCTTTACCTCGACGCCCAGATAGCCGCCGATCAGCTTTTCGAGCATCGGCACGATCTCGAGGACATCGAGGTTGCGGATCGTGAACACCCGCAACTCGCCGCCGCTGACGCCTGCCCGGTCCAGTTCGGAGATGATCCGCGCCATCGTCAGCAGCCGCTCGGCGGTGCAGACGATGATGATCTTGCCTGCCTGAGGGTCGGCCGTAACGTGGCCCCATGCCGGGAGCAGGGGCTTCAGGACGTCCACGAGCTTGGTCGGGTCGTAGTACCGGACCTCGAAGATCTTGCGGATGATCTCGTTGGCCGGCTTCCATGTGGTGAGGTCCACCTCCGCTCCAACGGTTCTGATCTGCGCCTTGCTGACCTGCGCGATCGGGATCAGGTGCACGGTCCGGTCGCGTTCCTCGATGGCCACGCCCGCCTCGTGCAGTGCCGTCGTGAGGATGTACATGGCCTCCTCCACCGGCAGCGGCTTCGGATTGACCAGTGTCACCTGGATCTTCTCGGCCTCCTTGTCGACGATCACGGGCTTGCCCATCTGCTCGTTCAGGAACTTGGCGATCTGTTCCATCGGCGCGCGGTTGAACGACAGCGGGATCGTTTTCGCAGGTGCCGTCGCTGGCGCGCTCGCTGCCTGGGTCGTCGCCGGCGCACTCGTCGCCGCGGGAGCCGTCGTGACCGGCGCGGGCGGGCCGGCGGAATCTGGCCGAACGGGGCGTGGTCGACGCTCACCTCCGGACGCCGCGCCGGACAGCAGAAGAATTCCTGTGAGAAGGCAACTGGGGAACCCAAGGCCCACATGCATGGCCGACTCCTTCGTATGTCTCTTCGCCGGCGGGATCATCCGCGCCGCTTTCAGGGGAAGAGCTTCATTGTCTCGGGCTTGCCCTGGTACTCGATGACGACCTCATACGCTTTGATGGAGACCACCTTGATGCCGCTGGCCGACTGCCCTTCTTCGATCCCGATGGTCTGGTTGCCGCGGTTGGCAAACAGCGCGACACGTCCCAGCACGCCGGTGAGCCGCATCCCGTGCCCCTTCTGCGGTGGCTCCGTGAAGATGTTGCGCTTCCGCAGGGCCGCATGAATCTCACCGGCAGGCTTCGGTGTGCTCGCTGCAGCGGGCGGAGGCGCCCCACGTGACGCCGGCTGTGTGCCAGGTGCAGGCTGCGAAGCCGGTTGTGAAGCGGGCTGCGTCGACGGGACCTCCGCCGCTCGTGCGGTCTCCGCAATCCATCGGCGCCACCGGATGTGCATGCCGGTCTGATACAGGACGTCCGCGAACAGCAGGACCGCCAGCGCCAATGCGCCGATCGAAACCTGCCGTGCGCGCGCCGGACTGAGATTCCACCTGCTCATGCGCCCCTGCCCTGTTCCTGTGGCTGCACCATGACCGACACATCCAAACGCAAATCCACCTTCCCGCCCTTCTTCGGGTCGCTGCTCATGTCGATCTGCTCGACACTCAGCACGCCCTCGATGCGGTACAAGGCGGCAACGAACTTGAATACGTTTTCCCAGTCGGCCTCCGCCTCGAGGTGCAACGTGGCGAGCGCAACGCCCGCTTCATCACCCCAGGGCATCGCTGCCGACCAGCTCGAATTGCGGACCTGTGTTCCGTTGCCCTGGCTGGCAGTTACGACCTGCTCGCTGACCGTCGTGATCTGCTCGCTGTACGGCCTGGGGGGCGACAGCTTGCCGTTCTCTCGCTCCCATTCCGCGATTCGCCCGTCGTAATAGCGGTCGCGCTGCCGGTCGGAGACGTGCCTCGACACGCTTGCGGCCTGCTGCTCGTGCGCGAGTGCCACCGCGTCATAGGTATTCAGAGCGGGCTCAATGAGCCCCAGATAGGCGGCAACCGCTCCAAGCCCGAGGGCCCCCAGGTGCAGTGCACGTCGATCCCGCTCGTTCAGCGCCATCGCCGACCTCCTCCCTGCCCGGACCCTCCGAACCGCTGCACGCCGTTCAGTTCCGCGGTGATGGTGAACGCGCCGCTCTGGCCCGGCTCGGTTCGCTCCGGATTGATCGAGTTGAACCACGGGCTCTTCCGGAGCGCGTCCGAGAACGTGAACACCGCTTTGGGATCCTTGGCCGTGCCCTTCAACGTGAGACGCCGATCGCGCGAGAGTTGTACGGAGGATATCAGAATAGAATCCGGAATCCGCGCGGTGATCGAGGCCAGGATTCCCTCGACATCAATCCGGTAACGTTCGACTCGTTGCAGGGCGCGGATCTTCTGCTCGCGTTCCGAATCCGACGGCTGCGAAGTGGCCGGCCCGGTGAGAAGGCCCCTCATCCGCGAGCTCTCCCATTTCATCGTGCCCAGTTGCAGCCCGGCTGCCACTACCAGCATGGCCACGGCGACCAGGGCGCACTGCCGTGGCTTATCCAGCAGCCGCTGAAGCGTGCCGCCCACCTCCGCACCGATGCTCTCCACGCGACCGTCAAATCGCACCAGGTGGGAGTCGTCGCAGAGACGGGCGAGGGCGAGGCCGATTGCCGGGCCGTACTCGGCGAATTGCTCACCCGTGAGCACACCGGCATCGAGCGCCGTGCCCGAGCGGGCCGGTTCCACCGGCAGGCCCAGGCGCTCCCCGAGTGCTCCTGCGACGTACGCCAGGTCCTGCGAGCCGCCCCAGATCAGCCGGATCGGCTGGTGCGGCTCGCTTTCGGCCCTGACGACCTGCTCGACTTCCCGCAGGCCGATTTCGATATCCTCTGCGATCCGTACGCGTCGGACGGTCCGCGCCACGTCGCGCGAGACAATCGCGACCAGCCACTGCTCCGCCGCCATCAGGACGAGCAGCGACCCCTCCCCGCTGCGCTGGTTCTCGAGGCCGTGCGCGTAGAGGGCCCGGATCGCTTCGGATTCTGTCGTCAGCACGTCCACCGGGACGCCTGCCCCCAAGCCACCTCGCACATACTAGCGAACCCGGTCCTGCCTCGCCGCCTGGAGGAGTACGCCGCGCTGACCCTGGCCCATGGCCTCACTCAGCCGGAAGCCCCAGGCCAGCTGGTCGGAGGGAACCGGCAGCTCCGCCTCCATCCGGTGCAAGACCATCTGGCGCGTCCGGGCTTCGTCCGCCTGCGGCATCACCCAGAATCGGGTCAAGACGTCCGCGGGGGGCAGGCTGACCACCGTCAGCGGGCCGCTTCCGTTGCGCCGCGTCGAGCCGTTGCCGCCCGGCGCCGGAGCCGAGGTCAGCGACTCGCGCTGCAACTCGTGGATCAGCACGCGTGCGCCTTCCCGGCGCAGCGTTGCCCGCCGCAACTCCGCCCCGGATACATGCACTCCCATCACGACCGATTCACCCATCGACTCACCTTCTCATGGTGCCGATTCGAGCCAGTACAGGATGCGGGGAACGCCTCCCGACGCGCCGCGATCCACCACGCACTCGATCACCGCCTCGCCCAGGCCGCTCGAGGTCGAACCGACGCTGTGGATTCGAAAAACGCTCGAGCGCACGGTGACGGAGTTCTCGAGCTGACCGAACTTCTGGTTCGAGAGGGAGGTGATCTCGAGTAACTCGCCAACTGACGCCAGGCCCCCGCGTCCCTCCCGCATCTGGACGATCGTGTGCGCGATGTCCTCGTCGATGCCGGGAATGGTCTTGAGAACGGCCGGTGGCGCCGTGTTGATGTTGATCCTGCCGGGAAGCGTCTCGTCGTTCGTGAGCGTGATGTCGTCGATGATCCGCGCGAGGATGTCGCGCGTGACGGCGTGATCTTTCTCGGCATCGCCTCGGTTGTTCAGATCCGCATTCTGTCCCCTGTCTGCTTCTGCTCGCTGTCCCGGATCGCGTCGCACGTCCAGCAGGGCGCTCAGCGTTTTGAACTCCCCCTGCTGGCGGGCACGCACGATCGACTCCGCCGCCCAATCCTCCAGCCTGCAGCGCTGAGCGATACTCGAGGCATCCGCAGAATTGATGTTCAGCCGCTTCGTACCCGTTCCGCTCTGGTTCTTGTCGTAGGAGTAAGCCGTCACGTACGCGGCCCAGCCGCGGTCCAGCCGGCCGTCGGCATTGTCGGGCGGTTCGCTTGCATCGCCGTCATCCTCGTTTTCGTCGAGACGTCCGTTAAGATTGACGTCTTCGCCGTAAAACAGCTCGGGCGTGACGCCCCGCACGAGGAGCAGTTCGCGGACGGTACGGAACAGACCGTTTCGAATCACATACGGATGCGGCAGGCCTGCGTAGTACCCGCGCTCGATCCCGTCCGGCTCCGGCTGTTCATTTGAGTCGCGCCAGTCCAGAATTGCGGCCGCAACAGGCGCGGTCATGCGCGGCAGCGCCATGAGCTGCTCGCGGCTAGCGGTGTTGATGTTCAGCTTGCCGCTTTCGTCGGTTGCTCCGTACGGCTGCGTCTCCGACTCGTCCTGACTCTCGCGGAGCACGCTGAACGTGCCGCCCGTCAGCGCAATCTCCTTCAGCTCGACCGGGTTGTCGCAGCAGACATCGTCCAGCGAAACCGTGAGCGTGTCGGCCTCCATGACAACCGCGATCGCTCGCTCCACGCCCGCTCGTGCCAGCCAATGGGCCGTCGTGCGGTCCAGTTCGAGTCCCGAGATGGCGGTGTCCTGTCGAACCGCGAATGTCACACCTCCGGCGAGCAGCGACAGCACGACCACAGCCCAGAGGACCACGATCAGAATGGCCCCCCGTCGGGTTCGCGCGGATGTCCCCGGAATGCGGCTCATCGGGGGCGTTCTCCTTCGGGCCGCTGCTCGCGCGGCTGCTCGGGCTGAATGACCGTTCCCGCCTTCCCGGCTCGGAGCGGTACCACGCTGCTCAGGCGAAGCACCTCGACGTTGCCCGATGTGGTCTGCCGGCGCGCTGCCTGCGACGTCGACGCCGCTTCGATCGTGACGCGCACCGCCTTCGGTGTGCGAGTCTGATCCTGTGACCACGCGTCGAACCACTCACCGTCGTAGTACGCGAAGCTGAGGCCCACAATGCCTTCCGCGATGACGGTGGCGACTCCGCCCTCCTGTGGGAATTCGTCCAGGGCGTGATCGCGACGACACACGAGCGAGGGGAAAATGCCGTTCCCGCGCTGCACCAGATAAAAACTCACTTCCTGCTGGTCCGATTCGGCGCCATCAGGTCGGCTCGGCGAGTCGCTCAGGACCAGCAGGTCAATGCGATCGTTGGCCGCACCTTTGCCGCCGCTCGTTCCAACCACAACCGGGAAGCGCTGAACCGGATCGTTGCGTACGTTCCGCAGCGATCCCACCACCGCATCCATGGCGTGCCGCGCGGCCAGCGAGCGTTCCACCCGCCAGTCGGCCTTTTCACGTGCGGTGGCCATGCCGCGCGTGGAGCTCACGATGGAGACGGCGATCAGCGCCGCGATCGTCAGACTCGCAAGGACTTCAACCAGCGTGAAACCGCGTTTCGTCATGCAGCCCTGTCCCGATCTTTACCGACGCTTGCCCGCGTCGGGCCCCGCCTCCTTCGGACGTTCGTCACGGCGCTGGTTCTGCGGGAGCGTCGAAACCGCCTCGTAGTCGTTCAGCAACGTCTCCAGTTCGATGCGCCCCGAATCGCCGGGAGCGAGCCATTCGATCGACACCCGCACGCTGTGGAGCTCCGCCACCGAGGTCTGTTCGATGGCGAGGGTCCAGCGGAGTGCGATATCGTCGCGCGACTCGGTGCCCTCCATCGGGCGGGTTTCCACCCACGTGTGCGCCCCCGCCACGTCCACCTGCGAGAGCACCTCCTGCGCGAGGCAGACCGCCATCGCCCGGTGCTCGGAACGCTGCTGATTCCGCATCGCGAGCGTGGCGGACGAGACCAGGCCCGCGACGCCGACGCCCAGCAGCACGGAAGCGACGAGCACCTCCACGAGTGTCATCGCACGGACTCTGCTGCGATGGGACGGGGGTACCAGCAGTGTGGCGCCGACGTGCATGCTCAATCACCAAGATCGACCTGATCCGATAGCACCGACTGTCCCGGCTCCACGACCGCAGTATGTCCGCTGTGCGGCTGCACGAGGACCAGGTACGCGCCGGATTCGCCTTCAAGCCGCAGCGTCATGCCCTCCGACGTGCCGTCCGGTTTGAACAGGACCTGGCTCGTGCCGCTCGCGATGATCGCTCCATCGGGGGTGCGGCACTGCACCGACCGGACCGCCTTCGGCCAGTGCTCACTCTTGAGCCAGGACGCACGGATGCCCTGTGCCGGCTGCCCCGCCTGTCCGGCCACCACGCCGTAGCCGCCATGATCGAGGTCGACCTCGACACCCCACGGCTGGCGCTGCGCAACCGCCAACTGGCGGGCCGTGCGGGTGGTGTGAGCGAAACGGGCTGCGGCCTCCTGCAGCTCCACGCGCGAGATGGATCGGCTCATGCGCGGCACGATCGCCCCGGCCAGGATGCCGACGAGCACGACGACCACGAGCAGATCCAGCAGCGTGACGCCGGATATCGCGTTACCAGTTGCCGATGTCGGCGATTTCACTCTCGCCGCCTTCCGCGCCGTCCGCCCCGAGCGTGTAGATGTCGAAATCCGCGTTCTGCTGCCCGGGGTAGCGATAGAGAATTGTCTTGTCCCACGGGTCGACGATGTCCTTCTCCTTGACGTAGGGGCCCTGCCATTTCTCACCGACGTCTGCCGGGCGCGCGATGAGAGCGTGGAGACCTTCCTGCATGGTCGGGTAACGCCCGCAATCGAGCTGGAATTCGACCACTTTCTGCTCCAGCACCGCCACCTTCTGCTTGGCCACCGACTGCTTCGCGCCTCCCACGCGCCCGAAGAAACGCGGAACGATCAGGGCGGCCAGGATCCCGATGATGGTGACGACGACCAGGAACTCGATCAGGGTGAAGGCCCTTGCCCACCTGCCTCGCCGACACGGCGGGCTGATGGTGTTGCGGGGATGCGTTCCGATGTGCACGTCTGTCACTCCTTGCATGCCCGGCTCACACGCCGGCATTTGATTCTGAGCCTCGCCCCTGCCCGTCACATTCCCCCGCCGGCTGCCTGGAACTCGACAATGGCAAGCACCAGACCGGACACGATGAAACCGATGACACATGCGAGCGCCAGGATCATGAGCACGGGGAGAATGCTCACGAACCGGTCGAGCGTGACCCGCGCCTCCGACTCGTGCACCTCGGCCGCACGCAGCAGCATTTCGTCCAGCCGACCGGTGCTTTCTCCGACCCGCACCATCTGCACGAGCAACGGTGGGAACAGTCCGCACCGCTGCAGCGGGCGTGCGACCGATTCGCCGGCCTGGATGGAGGCGGTCAATTCCACGACCGCCTGCCGCATGACCTGGTTCTGAATCGTGTCCCGCACGACCGGAAGCGATTCCGTGATGGAAACCCCGCCTTTCGCAAGGATCCCGAGGCTGCGCGCGAAACGTGACGCCTCCAACTGCCGGACCAGTCGTCCGAGCACCGGGACGCGCAGCTTGAGGCCATCCCAGTTCACTCGCAGCGGGCCGCGCAGTACGACCTGACGCCAGAACAGAATCACGCCCACGACCACAACCAGGATAATGAGCCAGTCGTGCCGGACGATGTCGCTCATCGCCAGCAGGACGCGGGTGGGCCAGGGCAGCAGGATGGTGTCGGCACCAATCGACTCGACAATCCGCGGCACAATGAAGGCGACGATGATCGCAACGGAGGCGATGCCCAGCAGCAGCACCAATGCGGGGTAGATGGACGCTGTCTTCACCCGCTCCTTCAGCTCCGTCTGTCGCTCCAGCATCCCTGCGAGCTGGGCGAGGATGCTGTCGAGCACGCCGCCGGTCTCGCCGACACGCACCAGGCGTGTGTACATCGGGCTGAACGTCCGGGGATGCTCCGCCAGCGCATCAGAGAGGCTCACACCCTGCTGGACGCGTCCGGCGAGCGTTTTCAGAAGCGTGCGGGACGGCGCATGCTCGAGTTCCCGGCACATCACGTCGAGGGCAGTCATCAACGGGAGGCCCGCCTCCAGCGAAACAGCGAGTTGGCGGGTCAGGATCGCGAGTTGACGGGGGCGGACCCGGATGCTGGACGAGGTGGCTGCGGACGGTGCACCCGACTCGGCGGTCCGAAGCTCCGTCACGCAGGAGCCCCGCGTGCCGAGTTCACGCACGGCTGACACACGGTCGACCGCCTCCAGCTCTCCGGAGATTTCATTTCCTCCGGCGGCGATCGCCTTGTACACGAACACCGGCATTCGTACGGCTCCCGCCTCTGCTGGCTACTCGTGGACTGCCGCGAGGCCGTTCTCCACCGCCGCATCCTGCGTCACGCGCCACACCTCTTCCAGGGTGGTCTGCCCGGCCAGCACCTTGCCGTATCCGTCTCGGCGCATGGTGCTCATGGCATCACCGGCCGCCCGGCGGACCTGCATGCTCGAGGGGCGGCCCATGATGGTCTCGCGGACCGGGTCGGTCATCCGAAGCATCTCGAAGATGCCGAGCCGCCCCCGATAACCCGTGTTGTGGCAGTCATGACACCCCCGTCCGCGGCTGAGGCGGCTGCCGGCGAACAGCTCGGCGTCAGGTCCAAGCTGGAGGAGCGTCTTGTTCGAGACGCCGTGCTGTTCGCGGCAGCGTTCACAGAGAACGCGGACAAGGCGCTGCGCCAGAACGCCCTCGAGCGTCGTGGCCAGCAGGAACGGCTCGATGCCCATGTCCAGCAGGCGCGTCACTGCGCTCGGGGCATCGTTCGTGTGCAGACTGCTGAAAACGAGGTGGCCGGTGAGCGCGCTGCGGATCGCGATGTCGGCGGTTTCACCGTCGCGGATCTCGCCCACCATGATGATGTCCGGGTCCTGTCGCAGGATCGCCCGGAGACCGTTGGCAAACGTGAGTCCCCGCTTCGGGTTCACATGCATCTGGTTGATGCCATCGATC
>CAZJTF010000022.1:0-32825 GCA_964548565.1 uncultured Planctomycetales bacterium
GTTCACCGCGTTGATCGTCAGGCCCGATTCTTTAGCCACGCGGTAGGCCGAAACGCCGGCCCGCTTGCGCCGGCCGAGCACGTCCGCGACGAGACTCTCCACGGTGTGGGGCTTGGCGGGAACGACAACGCTTTTCAGTTCCGGGTCGTAATGCGCCTGGGTGCGGTTCATGCAGTCGCTATACTACAGTTTCGGTAATGTGTCAAACGGGACATGCAGAATCGGGTTTCATAGTCGGGTGCTTTCGCCTTGAGTCTCAGCCCATCCGCCAAACGGATCACGAATCCCTCGAATTCCCGCCCGTCCGCGCCGGCCAGGATCTCCACGAGCTGCCCGCGGTCGCACGGGTACACCCGCGGAAGGCTGAAGCCGTACTCCTCCGCCCATGCCTGCACCAGCGGCCAGCCGACCTCGCGCCCGCTGTGCCGCTGGAACGCGAAAAGGAAAAACGGGACGGGTTCGATTGTCTCTTAGCCTCCGTTCCGCCGTTAGCCTTTTATTCGGTCAGTCGCAATGCGTCGCTCGATGGCCCGGTCGCGGCCTCAACCGCGGCGCGCTGCCTCGATTGCGGCGATGTCGATCTTCTGCATCGTCATCATCGCCTCGAACGCTCGCCGGGCGGCGGCGCGATCCGGGCCGGTGACCGCCTGCATCAGAGCGATCGGCGTAATCTGCCAGGACAATCCCCATTTGTCCTTGCACCAGCCGCACGCGCTCTCCTGGCCGCCATTGCCGACGATCGCGTTCCAGTAACGATCGGTTTCGGCCTGGTCGACGGTTGCCACCTGAAACGAGAATGCCTCGTTGTGCTTGAACGCCGGGCCGCCGTTGAGCCCGAGGCAGGGGATCCCCATCACCGTGAACTCGACCATCAGCACATCGCCCTCCCTGCCGGACGGAGAGTCTCCCGGCGCGCGATGCACGGCCCCGACGGACGAATCAGGAAAGGTGCTGGCGTAGAAGCGCGCCGCCTCCTCGGCGTCAGCGTCGTACCAGAGACAAATCGTGTTTTTTGCTGGCATGGCCATGTCACTTCTCCATCAAAAGGAGCCACCCGACACCGCCCGTGCACGGCTTGCGCGCAGTCAAGGGTACCGGCGCGCGATTTGCGGCGGTGACGTCGAAAAAACGGATCGTCAAACACGTTGTTGACGATCCGGCATACTCTCCGCGATCGTTTTGTGCCGGCCGCACTGGATTGTAGCTTGTCCCTCATCGGTCCGGGTCCCGGGAACCAAGGCAGGGGACTCATGACAAAGGACCAAGGACAAAGACAGAATCGCAGGGGCCGGGCACAAGCAGGCAAAACACCCCGGGGAAACACGAATTTCACGCAAGGCCAGTTCCGGCAGGCGCTTGCCCCGATTTTGGCGGTACCTATCGGATCCGTCCAACGCCCGGCGCTCTCCCACTCTTCCGCTCGCCCGCTCACCTTGTCGCCCGTCACCTTGTCACCAGGCAACGCTGTCACCCGGAAACCCGTCGAAGACGGTATCCCGTCCCTCCGCCGCGCCGTTTGGCCGTTCTTGCGAGTGTCACTGCAGAACATCGGGGCGGAGGCTCGAAATACATGGGGCGGGTTTCAACCGGCCGGTCCGGTTCGACAACAGGAGCTCATGCGCGCGTCCAGGGACGGCGCGGGTGCAGAAAGGAAGAGAACATGTCCACATCGCAAGCGGCAGGTCTCGCTATGGCGGTGCTGTCGGTCTGTCTGGCGTCCGCGGGCTGCTCGATGTGTGACGCCTGCAAGCCGGCCTGCCAGCAGGAGCAGCAGTGCAAGCCCGCTCCCGAGCCCGCCTGCAAGCCGGCCCCGGTCTGCACACCGGAATGCACCACGCCGGAGGCGGACATCGAGGTGCTCAACGCGGTGAACGTGCCGTGCACGACGCCGCTGGCGATCGGCTACCAAATCGACACGAAGAAGACCTGCGACGATTTCGACTTGCTCGTGC
Organism: uncultured Planctomycetales bacterium; assembly: GCA_964548565.1. GTDB lineage: Bacteria > Planctomycetota > Phycisphaerae > UBA1845 > PWPN01 > CAYLLT01. The sequence goes on from CAZJTF010000022.1 coordinate 1,953, forward strand.
GGGTCGAGCATTGCGGCGAGGTGCTGTTCGAGCGGCTGGTCCACCTGGGGCGCCCATACCGCACGGACGGCGACGGGGACCGGCATTTTCACGGGTCGATCTACGGCGAGCTGCCCCACATCGTCTGTGCGAACCGGGAGACGCTGCGGATCACCGGATGGGTCATCCCGCACGCGTCGAACGGGGACGTCGGGGCGATGATCGATCGGGAAACGAACCGCGTGCATGGTTCCGAGGGGACGATCTTCGGGCAGTACGTCCCGAGAGGATGGCCGAAGGCGCCGGTTCACTGAGCCGCCGGGCGCGAGTGCCCGGCCTGGAGTCCCCACCTGCGCGGCCTGGCGGCGGGCTCACCGCGCCAGGCTGACAACGGGCGCGAGCTTCTCGCGGGCATCCTCGATCTCGAAGAACTCTTCTTTCTGGAAGTCTCCCATCTGCGCGATGAAGACGGAGGGGATGGTCTCGCACTTCGTGTTGTAGTCACGCACGTTCGCGTTGTAGAAGCGGCGGGCGGCCTGGATGCGGTCCTCCGTGACCACCAGCTCCTGCATGAGCTGCCGGAAGTTCTGATCGCTCTTGAGCTGCGGGTAGCCCTCGGCCACTGCGAAAAGCGAGCCGAGCGCGCCCATCAGTTCGTTTTCCTTTCGCGCCAGGTCCGACCGCGAGCCGGCCGCCATGGCCTGCGTCCGGAGCTGCGTCACCCGCTCGAAGACGTCGCGCTCGTGCTGTGCGTATCCTTTCACCGTCTCGACGAGATTGGGGATGAGGTCGTGCCGGCGCTTGAGCTCGGTGTCGACGTCGCTCCACGATTCGCGGCACTGGTTCCGCAGGCGCACGAGCGCGTTGTAGAGCACGACCGGCACGCCGATCACGACAGCGATCACCATGATCGGGATCAGGATCTCGGGATTCATGAGGCAGCTCCTGTTGAAGTCAGCCCCCGATCCGACCAGATGTGGCGGGGGATCAGGGGGATGAAACCGGCGGCGGCATCGATCGCCGGGCGGACCGTTTCGGCCTCGAGGTGCCCGCTGCGGTAGAGCGCGATCACCCGGCCGTCGAACTCCCAGCACCACTGCGGGCGGCCCAGGAGGTACTCCATCGCGCGCGGGTGCAGGAGGTCGTAGGCGAACCGGCGGTCGTTGGACGACACGTGAAAGCGGCGCGAGAACTCGGCCGATTCGAAGTCGATGTCATCGAATCCGACGGCCGCCGCGATCTTGTCGAAGAACGACTCCGGCCGGATGCGGACCTGGCTCAGGGCAAGCGGGACCTCCAGGAAGAGCACGCTGTAGTAGTGGTGATGCGTCGTCCGGCGGCCCTTGCTGTCGGTGGAGTAGGTCTCGTAGTGGTATTCGCAGACGGCGGCCGGGCAGTCGCCGACCTGCCCCAACAGGTGGTGATTGGTGTAGCGGTTCGAGCCCTGCCGGAGGAGGTCGATCTGGTCGTAGCGCCCCTGGATGAGGCTGCGGTCTTTCTCGGGCACGAACCGGTAACCGAGCTCGGTGGCCGTGCGGGCGAGCGCTTCCTCGCGCTGCTTGTTTGCGTAGTAGCCCCAGATCCCCAGGCCAATTGCCGCTGCGATGAAGATGAAAATGACCAGGATTTCCATGGGGCATCCTCACCCTCAGCCGGAGGGTCCGTTCCTGTCGAGATCGTCGTTCCGGTCGGTTTTCTTGAGCTCGCGTCCCGGCGCGACGCGCGCGAGATCGCGCTGTGTGCGGCCGGTGCCCACGATTTCAGCAACGATGTGCGCGGTGACCGGGGCGAGGACGAGCCCGCTGCGGAAGTGCCCGCAGGCAGCGATCAGCCCCTGAGATCCCGGCAAAGGCCCGATGTAGGGGGCACGGTCCGGCGTCCCGGGCCGCAGGCCGGCCCAGCTCCGTACGAGCGTGGCCCCCGCCAGGCAGGGGACAAGCTGCTGTGCGGTCGAGAGCAGGCTGGCGACGCCCTCCGCGGTATTTCGCTTCTCGTAACCGGACGCATGCTCCTCGGTGGCTCCGACGAGAATCCGCCCGTCCAGCCGGGGCACGATGTAGCACCGTCCGCGCTCGATCACGTGGCGCAGGGGTTGGCTGGGCATCTCCAGGAGCACCATCTGGCCGCGCACGGGGTAGACCGGTGTCAGCGTCTCCAGCCGAGGGTCCAGCCGGGAGGACCACGCACCCGCGGCCAGGATCGTCCAGCGGCTCTCGATGCGTTCGTCGAGCGTCCGGGCCCCGGTGACGCGCTCCCCGTCCCGCAGCAGGCCGACGACTTCCCGGCTTTCGAGAACCCGAACACCGCTCAGCCGGGCGGCTGCGCGCAGCGCATCGAGCAGGAGGGGATTGCGGACCTGTCCGGTGACCGCGGAATACTGCGCGCCGAGGAGGTCACGCGTGAGCTCGGGCTCCCGCGCGGCGACATCCGCGGGGGTCAGGAGTTCCAGGACCGGAAGCCCGTATTCCGCGCGGAAGGACTCGGCAGCACGGACCTCGCTGGCAGCCATCCGGAACTGTTGATCGGTCAGGAGCGGTTCGAGACTGCCGCAGGGGATGAACTGGGGATCGATGCCGGTGCGTTCCCGCAAGTCGGCGGTCCAGGCCGGGTACATCCTGACGCTCTCGCGCTGGAGTTGCACGAGCGGGTCGCGCCGGTGCCAACTGCCGGACTGGATGATGCCCGCGCCGGCCCACGAGGCCTCGCGCCCGCAGACCCCGCGCTCGAGGAGCGTGACGCGAGCACCGTCGCGCGCGAGGCGATCCGCGCAGGCGAGTCCGATGACACCGCCGCCGATAATGAGTGCGTCACATGGTCCGCGGTGATCCGGCATGGATTCCGAGCCCGTCCCTTGCTGCTGTGCAGACATCATAAGGCACAGTCGACTGAATGGCCGCATCGTCGAGATCGACGTGAGTATGAGCGGGCCCCGCCCGGTTGGCTATGAGAATCCGGGCTCACGTTTGGAATCGTCCGGGTGGCCGGCCGGTGCAGGCATGCTCGCCAGATCGTAGAGCTGCAGGGCGGGGTCATTGCTGAGTTCGGTGTTCCTGAGGATCCGAGGACCGGGTCGAGCCGCGCTTGATCACGCGCTTTTACGCCCGGGTGGTGCTCAATTCCCGCTGGCCGGCTGGGTTTGGGTGCCCGCCTGCCGGTGGTAGATCTCGTCGAGCTCCTGCCACACATGCGACATTTCCTTGACCTTGTCGGGGTGCTCGGCGGCAAGGTCGTGGGATTCGATCCGGTCTTCAGCGAGGTTGTAGAGTTCCCACGTGTCGCCGTTTTCGCGCTCGGAGACGAGCTTGTCGTCACCCACACGGATCGCGCGGTTCCCCTCGTGCTGCCAGTACAGGCAGTCGCGCTCGATCGGGACGTCGGCGCCGAGCAGCGGCACGAGGCTGCGTCCGGGGAGCGGCGGTCGCGCGTGGCCGTTCCACTCCTGCGGGGCGGTCACCCCCGCCAGTTCGAGTGCGGTCGGGACGAAATCGATCACGTGAGCCGGCGTACGGCGCAGGCCGGGCGACAGAATCCGTTTTGGCCAGTGGATGATGCATGGCGTCGAGATGCCGCCCTCGTGCACCCAGATCTTGTGCCGGCGGAAGGGCGTGTTGGAAGCGGTCGCCCATCCCGGGCCGAGGCAGAGGAAGCTGGCGGCCGACCCGGGAGACGCGGTCGGGTCGTGGCCGTCGCCGCGGACGAGCAGCGAGGCGTCGGCACCGTTGTCGGAGAGGAAAACGATCAACGTGTCCTCCCAGGCGTCCATCTTCCGGAGCTGCTTGAGAACTCGGCCGATCTCGCGGTCCATGCGGTCAACCATGGCGGCGTGGATGGCCATTTTCGTCGCCTGCAGGTACTGCTGGGCGGGGGAGAGGTCCTTCCATGCGACAGCGTGCTCGATTTCACCGGGGCCGATCTTGCGGAGCAGGTCCGGCTTGAGATACCGCGGCGTGAACTCCGGGTCGCGCCTGGAGGGCGGACCGGAGACGATCCCGGCGTGGCGCAGGCGCTCGGCTCGCTGCTCGCGGATGACGTCCCAGCCCTGGATGTAGCGATCGCGGTAGCGGTCGATGTCCTCCTGCAGGGCGTGCAGCGGGAAATGGGGCGCGATGAACGCCAGGTACAGGAAGAAGGGCTTGTCCGCGTGGGCGGAGGCATGCTCGGCGAGAAAGTCGATGGCGTGCTGCGCGATCGCCGTCGTGGCGTAGTAATGCTCCTCCGGTTTGACCTTCGGCAGCTTCTTGTCGTCGAGAAAGTGCTCGCCCGGCGTGAAGTAGCGGTCCCAGTCCTGGAACCAGTACGAGCGGTCAAAGCCGCCTTCGAGCACCTTGCCGTCGACGTGCCACTTGCCGGAGTGATAGCTGCGGTAGCCGGCGGGCTTCAGGAGTTGCGGCAGCAGCGCGGCCCATGCGGGCCGCTGTCGGGCGGGGTCGCGGTTGACCTGCTGGGCGTAGTAGCCGGTCATCAGGCAGGCGCGGGTCGGCCAGCACCGTGCCGTGTTGTACATCTGGGTGAGACGCAACCCGCCGGCGGCCAGACGGTCGAGATTGGGCGTGGCGATTTCGCCGCCGTAGCAGCCAATATCCGAGAAGCCCAGGTCGTCGGCCAGGATCAGCACGATATTCGGTTTCCCGGACGGCTTCGGCCGGGCGCCGTGCACGGCACACGCACCGAGGATCATCTGGGCGGCAATGAGGCAGGCGACGCCTCGTGACATCTGATTTCTCCCGTCCTGCAGCCTTCGTGGTGCTAACGGCTCCCCGCCGGCAAGGGCGCCGCCGGCGCGGGCTGGTTCGTCCCGCGCGACAATCTGACATGGATGATGCCGTCTTCGTCGAACCAGAGGGGGTCAATGGCCAGGAAGCGGCGCCAGCCACGGCGGGCGCTGTCCTGCTGGTGGTAGACCATCCAGAGACGACCGTCCGGCCCGGCCACGACGCTGTGGTGGCCCGGACCAAAGATGCCATTTCCCTGTTGAGCGATCGGGTTGCCAGCGTACTTGGTGAACGGCCCGGCGGGCGATTTCGCGGTGGCGTACCCGATGGCGTAATCGGGGCCGTCGGCCGGGCTGCCGGAGTACATCAGGTAGTACACGCCTTTTCGCTTGATCATCCAGGGGCCTTCGGCGATGGGAAAGCCGCGTCGTTCCCATTCGTCCGTCGGGCGGATCACGGGGGTGGGCGTCCCTTTCTTCGTGAGCAGGTCCGCCATCGGCTGGACGCTGATGTAATTGCCGGACGAGTTCGTGACCGAGTAGTAGAGGTAGACCGCGCCGTCGTCGTCACGAAACAGGTGGGCGTCCAGCGCGTCTTCAACCAGTGGGCCGCGGTCTTGGAAGGGGCCGAGCGGCCCATCGGCGAGGGCCACGCCGATCATCTTCCCGCCGCCAGGTTTATCCACGGTGTAGTAGAGGTAAAGTCGTCCGTCGCCCCTGACGTCCTGAAAGACGTCAGGGGCCCAGACGCCGCCGCGGCGGTCGGTGAAGACCTTGCCCTTGCGCTCCCAGTTCACGAGGTCCTTCGAGACGAAGACGTCGTAGCTGCGGGAGTCCCAGGTCGGGTAGAGATAATACGTGCCGTCCACGCGAATGACGTGGGGGTCGGCCGGGCCGATGCGGTCGATGATCGGGTTCCGGTACGTGAGCGCCGGGCGGGAAGCGGCGCGATCGGCAGCCGGGCGGGTCGCCGCGGCCGGAAGTTCGGTCGGGAGCAGCAGAACGAGCGCGGTGATCAGGCATTGGAGCATGGGCCGAGTATAGCGGGACACCGCACCGGTCTGAAGGCCCGATGGGCGTCGAGGCCAAGGCCACAGCACGAGCCGGTCAGCGGTTCTTCGGAGGCGTGCTCTTCGCGGGGAGCGTCAACGGGAGTACCAGCAGACTGACCAACCCGACGGCTGCGTCGATCACCAGCGTGGCAGGGTAGCCGATGTGCTTTGCCGACCAGCCCTGCCAGGTCGAGGAATACCAGATGACGACGTTGAGCAGCGCCATGTACGCGGTGAACTGGGTGGCCGCCACGGCCGGCGTGCAGATATCCATGAAGAGCGCAGTCTTCGTGCCGTAGCCGAGACCCTGGAACAGCGCGTACGCGGTGCTGGCGGTCCAGAACGCAAGAACGAGGCCGGCGGGGATAGCTGCGGCGGAGGTCCACTTCGGATCCCGTGGCAGGATCCAGCCGGACTGGTGCATGACGTGCGCGAGGTACAGTGTGGGAATGACCGTGGCGACCACGTAGAACGCGAGCATGCGCCGGCGTCCGAAGCGGTCGGAGAGGTATCCGCCTGCGACGCACCCCACGGCGGACGTGATGCTCGTGGCCGCGCCGAGCAGGCCGATCTGACGGTTCGTGAGGCCGAACTCGACGGCCAGGCTTGTGGCGAGCGCCAGCGAGAGAGCGTACGACCCGGCGGGCAGGACGGCGAATACCAAGGCGGCGATTGCGGCACGCGTTCCGAAAAAGGCGCGCACTGCGACGAGCAGGTAATCACGGATCTCGCGCCCGACGCGCTGCAGAGGCGCGCCGGGGGCGGATTCCGCCTCGGGGACGGTCGGCTCGCGCATCGGAAGGACCACGAACAGCGTCACAGCGAGGATGCTGCCGGCCACGAAGAAAAAGGTTGCGTTGAACCGGATGTGATCGGTGAGCATCAGGACACCGGCGCCGCCGATCGCCTGCCCGAGATAGGCGCCGGCGAACATCAGCCCGTTGGCGACGCCGCGTTCCTGCGGGGTGAGGGTGCTGCAGGCGAGGGCATCGATGGCGACGTCCTGGGTCGCGCCGAAGATGTTGACGAAGAAGACGGCCGCCGTGAACAGCTTGAGGTGGTTGACAAAATCGATCGGCGTCAGGGCGAGGAGGCCGGCGCACATGCAGAGTTGCATGCCGAGGATCCACCCGCGGCGACGACCGAGGCGGTTCGAGTGGAATACGTCGACGATCGGCCCAACGAGCCATTTCCACGCGCCCGGCAGGTAAAGCGTCCCGACGAACACGCCGATTTCGGCGGGACCGAGACCCTGGCGGCGCATCTGGGTCGCGATCACAGTCGCGGTGAATCCGAAAGGAATGCCCTCGGTGATGTAGAGCATGAAAAATGCGACGAGACGCCCCCAACGGGTGGCCAGGGGGTTCGGCAGGCCGAAACGCCCGCGCGGCTGCGCGGGTGCAGGGGTGTATCCTGCGGGGGGGATGTCGACGGGTGCATCGTCCGCGATCCGGCCCATGCGTCCTCCACAGGGAACGCCGCCATCATGAGCGAACCGACGGCGGAGGGCCAGTGCCGCGGGGCGGGCGAACGTGGTAGAGTTACAGGCCCGGAGAGTACGGTGAGAAAGGTGGCATCATGCAGGCGCGGCGGAGCTCTTTTCGTTACAGACGCGTGCTGGCGGCGGTGGCGGCTGCAGCTTTCTGCTGGGGAGCGACGATACAGCTGCGGGCAGTCCGGGGCGATGTCCTGGAGAGCGGATTTGAGACGCCGCCCCAGTCGGCGGGGATCCGTTGCTGGTGGTGGTGGCTCAATGGGAACGTCACCAAAGAGGCGATCACGCGCGACCTCCGCGAGATGAAGGCGAAGGGCTTCAGCGGTGTATGCATCTTCGATGCCGGCGGGGCGGAGGAGCGCGGCAACAATCCCGTGCCGGCCGGGCCGATGTTCGGCTCACCGGAGTGGCGGGAACTGTTCCGTCACGCGGTGCAGGAGAGCGAGCGGCTCGGGCTGGTGCTCAGCCTGAATATCCAGAGCGGCTGGAACCTGGGGGGACCGGACGTCACCGCGGCGGATGCGACGAAGCATCTGACCTGGTCGGAGACGCGGGTCAAGAGCGGGGAGCGGATGAGCGCCCCGCTTGCGGCGCCGAAATCGCGCGACGGCTTCTATCGCGATATCGCCGTGCTGGCGATTCCCGCCAAGGCGCAGGCACCAGGCGGCGGCGCGCAGCGTCCCGGCGTGGATCACCTGCGCGACAAGTCAGCGTTTGACGAGCTGCATAACTCGGCACCGGACGCGCGATACCTGCTGCAGGAGCGCCCGGTCGTTCCCGGCGAGGAGGATGCGAAGCTTGCGGAGATCATTGATCTCACGTCCAGGCTGCGGCCAGACGGAACGCTTGACTGGGAGGCGCCCGCCGGGGAGTGGGTTGTGCTGCGCTTCGGGTATACGTACAGCGGGGCGACAGTGGCGTTCTCGAGCGGAAAGTGGCAGGGGCGCGTGCTCGACCACATGAGCGAGGCGGCATTCCGCGGGTACTGGCGCCGCAACGTCGAGCCGCTGCTGCAGGAGATCCGTCCGCAGGTCGGCAAGACGCTCAAGTACCTGCAGACCGACAGTTGGGAACTGGGAGGGATCAACTGGACCGACGGCTTCGCCGAGGAGTTCCGGCGGCGGTGCGGCTACGACGTGATTCCGTACCTGCCGGTGATCGCCGGGCGGATCATCGAGAACCGCGATGTCTGCACGCGATTTCTGGCCGACTTCCGGAAGACCATCGGCGACTGCATTTCGGACAACCATTATGCCATCTTTGCGAGGCTGGCGGCGGAGCACGGGCTGGGCATCCAGCCGGAATCGGCCGGGCCGCACGGCGCGCCGCTCGACGGGATCAAGAACTACGGCCACAGCGAGATCATGATGAGCGAGTTCTGGGTCCCGTCGCCACACCGGCCCTCTCCGGAGCGACGCTTCTTCGTGAAGCAGGCGGCCAGCGCGGCTCACGTCCACAACCGCCGGCTCGTCGGGGCGGAGTCATTCACCTCCATCGGGCCGCACTGGGATGACACCCTGTGGAAGGCGCACAAGCCGAGCTTTGACCACGAAATATGCTCGGGCCTGAACCTGGTGCTGGTGCACACGTTCACCTGCTCGCCGAAGGAGATGGGTCTGCCGGGGCAGGAGTATTTCGCCGGAACGCATTTCAACCCGCAGGTGACGTGGTGGGACATGGCGGGCGAGTTCGTGCGCTACCTGAGCCGGTGCCAGTTCATGATGCAGCAGGGGACGTTCGTGGCGGACACGCTGTATTACTACGGCGACCACGTTCCGAACATCGCCCGACTGAAGGAGGACGACCCCGCGCGCGTCCTGCCGGGTTACGACTACGACATCGTCGATGAAGACACGCTGCTGACGCTGCAGGTCAAGAACGCGCGGGTCACGCTGCCGCACGGGATGAGCTACCGCATTCTCGCGCTGCCGAATCACAAGATTCTGTCGCTGGCAGCGCTGCGCAAGGTGCATGCACTCGTCCGCGCCGGGGCGGTCGTCGTCGGGCCGCGGACGCAGCGAACGGCCAGCCTCGTGCAGTACCCTGCCAGCGAGGCGGAGGTCCAGCGATTGTCGACGGAGCTCTGGGGCGACGCGGACACCGCGCGCGGCTCGCATGCCTGCGGAAAGGGCCGGGTCTTCTGGGGGATGACGGCTCGCGAAGCGTTGACGGAACTCGGCGTGGGACCGGATTTCGAGCCCGTTTCGCCCGATTCGGACGCGACGTTCGACTACATCCACCACACGTTGGACGGGATGCATTACTACTTCGTCTGCAACCAGAAGGAGTCGCCGCGCCGACTGGAAGCATCGTTCCGCGTGACGGGGCTGCAGCCGGAATTGTGGTGGCCGCTGACCGGGGAACGGTCCGTCGCCCGGGCGTTTCGCCAGGAGGGCGGTCGGACGATCGTGCCGATTGAGTTCGGGACGTACGGGTCGGTCTTCGTCATCTTCCGTGGGAAGATTCCGACGGATCAAAGCGGAACGGCCTCCAGCAACGCCCGGCGCGTGGAGCCGCTGGCGAGCATCGAGGGGCCGTGGGATGCGCGGTTCGATCCCGCCTGGGGTGGGCCGGAGTTGGCGCGGTTCGAGCGGCTGGTGAGTTGGACGGAGCGCCCGGAGCCCGGGCTGCGTTTGTACTCGGGGAAGGGGACCTACAGCACCACGTTCGAGTACAAGCCGGCGGAGGAGCCAGGCGGTCGCATCCTGCTTGAGCTGGGTGATGTGCGGGACGTCGGCATCGCGCGCGTACGGCTCAACGGGAAGGACTGCGGGATCACCTGGACGCCGCCGTTTCGCGTGGAGGTGACCGCGGCCATTCGGAGTGGCAAGAACCTGCTGGAGGTCGAGGTCGTGAACTCGTGGCGCAACCGGCTCGTCGGTGACCGCGATCTACCGCCGGAACAGCGCCGGACGCGGACGAATATCACGATCCGGCCGGAGTGGACGGTTCTGCCGAGCGGGCTGCTGGGGCCGGTGCGGTTGCTGCGGTCGGAGTGATATCCGGCACTCGGAAGGGACGGCGCTATCGAAATGCCGCGCGGGCTGAAGCCCGCGGCTTTTTACGTTCGGGGGGTGCAGCGATCGGCGGTGCAGGCGCTCGCTCGCCCCGTGAGGCGGTGGCGGTTGCGGGCAAACCAGCGGTAGGCGCGATCGGAGACCTGCCGAAGACCCGGCCATGCGGTTGGTGCGAGGACCCACCCCAGGCCGAGCGCGCGGTACGCACGGCGAAAGGCTTCCATGCCTCTGACCACCTCGCCCCATTGAGTGATACCGTGGATCTGGCCCATCAGCTCGGTCATGGTCAGGCCGTAGCGGGCGGGATCGAACTCCGGAGCGGTGATGTCTTCGACCACGAGCCGTCCGCGGCCGGCGTCGAGGCGGCGCATCAGTGCCCCCTCGCGTCTGCAGAGTGGACAGTCGCCGTCCACGAGGATCTTGAACTCCCAGGCCGCCATCGCCGCCTCCCGGGGCATTCACGCCCGATTCATCGGGATTCTAAGCGCGCCGGGCCGGTTTGGCTGTGAATCCACGCTCGCGCCAGTCACGACACATTTGCGGGCGTTCAGGCTCCGAGGCGAATGGGCATCCGACGGATCCGCTGGCCGCTCGCGTGGAAGACGGCATTCGCGATGGCGGGGGCAATCGCGATGATGGGTGTCTCGCCCGCGCCGACGGAGGGCAGGTCCGTGCGATCCAGGACGTGAATATCGAATTTGGGCACGTCCTCAAATCGCGGCACCGGATAGCGGCGAAACGCAGCGTTGCGGATTTTGCCGCCTTCAAACTGGATTTCTTCGCGGAGTGCCGGCCCCATCCCCATGATGATGCAGCCTTCGATCTGGGCGAGCAGGTTGCCCGGATTCAGCACCGCGCCGCACTCGAAGACTTCGCAGACGTGCACGACGCTGAGGGTCTTCTCCTCTCCCTCGATCGCCACCTCGACGCAGGCTGCGACAAACGAGCCTTTCTCCGTTCCGCAGGCCAGGCCCACGCCGAGCTCCGGGTTTTTCCGGGCGGCGCGCTCCTTCCAGCCGAATCGCTTGGCGGCCGTCTCGAGCACCGCTCGCAGGCGGGGGTTGTCGAGGTGGGCGAGGCGGAATGCGAGCGGGTCCTGACCGGCCGCGGCGGCCAGTTCGTCCATGGCACACTCGCGCGCGAAGTTATTGGCGGTGGCGGCCAGCGCGCGATACGAGCCCTGCCGCAGCGGAGGATCCGAGGGGATGTAGATGCTGCGCGCTTTCTCGATGCGGTAGGGCGTCTCGACCGCGGCCTGACCGGAGTTGATATTCACGAAATGCCAGGCGGTGATCCTGCCGTCCGCATCGAGGCCGGCCGTGACGTCGATTACTGCCGCCGGCCGGAAATACGCCCACGTAAACTCCTCCGGGCGGGTCCAACGCAGGCATACAGGGCGCTTTGCCGCGCGGGCGATACGCGCAGCCTCCACGCCGCACTCGCCGGTGTGCTTGCCGCCAAACCCCGCGCCGAAGTCGGGCACGATGACGCGGACGTCTCCGGGCTGGAGGCCGAACGCACGGGCGAGCTCGGATCGGCAGCCGAACGGGTTCTGTGTGCCGGTCCAGACGGTGAGCTTGTCGCCTTCCCACTCGGCGACGGCCGCCCTGGGCTCGAGCGGCGCGTGTTGCACGTAGGCCACTTCGTATGTCTGACGGAGCTTCTGCGCGGAGGAGGAAAGCTCCGAGGCGAACGGGTTCTCAGGCGAGCGGTCACGGGCGCGGCGGCGCAGGTGTTCCGTCAGCGTGTCGCTCGACGGGTGGTCCGTCGTCTCCCACTTCGCGGTTTCGGCGACGGCCGCGATGGCTTGCCGCGCGCGGAAGCTCGTAGGTGCGGCCACTCCGACGAAGTCGCCCTCGCGCACGACGATCACGTCCGGCATGGCCTTCGCCGGCTGGAGGTCGATCGCAGTCAGTTTCGCGCCGTACTGTGGCGGGCGGAGGACCTTGCCATACAGCATGCCGGGACGCGTGATGTCTGAGGGGAAGCGATGCGCTCCTGTGACGAGATCGCGTGCGTTGGGGCGCTGAATGGTAGTGCCGAGCACCTTCCACTCGTCAGGACGGGAGAGGGCGGCATCCTGCGACATGGCCCTGGCCAGTCCGTCGCCGGAGGCGAGTTCCGCGTAGGTGATCCGGCGCTGCGTTGCGGCATGCGTGATCGCCCCGTCGGCGGCTTTGAGGGAGGCGGGATCCACATTCCATTTCGTGGCCGCCATCGCAACGAGGACTTCGCGTGCGGCAGCGCAGCCCGTCCGAACGCTCGGCAGCGTTGAGGGCGTCGTGCGGCTGCCGGCGGTGATGCCGTCATCGGGCACGCGCGCGGTGTCCGCCATGACCATCTGGATTCGGCCGGCGGAGATGTGCAGTTCCTCGGCGGCGGCCTGCGTGATCTCCGTCCGCGCACCCTGGCCGCCCTCGACTTTGCCGGTGAGGACGGTGATGGTGCCGTCCTTGCCGATCTGCACGCGCGAAGCGATGTCAACTGCCTGCGAGCCGCGCCCGCCGCCACGGCGCTGGGCCTCGGCGGTCGGATGCAGGAGCGTCACGAGGAGCCCGGCGCCGACTGCCTGCACAAAGCAGCGCCGCGTGAAGCCGCTGGGCGGCTCGTCGGAGGGCGATTCGTCAGGATGTCGCAAACGGAAGCCGTAACCGAGCGGCTCCGGGATTTCGTCGATGTTCAGCACGGATGACGCGAGGTCGAGGCGTTCGTCGTGCATGGGTCACCTCTTCATCCGGGCGGCGGCCCGGCGGACAGCACTCAGGATCCGGGGATAGCCGCAGCAACGGCAGATGTTGCCATTCAGGCGGTCCACGATTTCTTCGTCGGTGGGTTCGGGGATCTCCCGCAGCAGGGCGACGGTCGTCATGATCATGCCCGGCGTACAGTAGCCGCACTGGAAGCCCGCTTCGGCAAGGAAGGCCTCCTGGACCGGATGCAGCGTGCCCCGTGCATCCGCCGAAGCCGCTGCCGGTGCGAGGCCCTCGATCGTGACGATCCTCCTGCCGACCGCCCTCCCGACGGGCAGCCTGCAGGCGTGCACGGGGTCATCGTCGATCAGCACGGTGCACGATCCGCAGTGACCCTCGCCGCAACCGTACTTCGTGCCGGTCAGACCCAGGTCCTCCCTCAAGACGTCGAGCAGGGGACGTTCGGGGTCGCTCGTGACATTCACCGATCGTCCGTTTACCAGCAGGGTGATGGAGTCGCTCATGGCCGATGCCTCCAGAGGGGCCTCGATGGCGGGTATCCCCGCAGATTGTCCCGCGGAGCGAGGCATCAGGCAACGCCCCCGCGGCGGAATCTCAATCGGAGGAGGGCGCGGGCTTTCGCGACGATGAAACGCGGTTGTCGTATGCTGATGCCAGCCGGGTGGGGCTTGTCAGGAGACGGATATGCTGAGGTTGATTTCGGGTCTGCTCGCCGTGTGCGGCTCCGTCGTCGCGGCGGAGAATGGAGACAATCGCATGTCGATCATCCCGCAACCGCGCGAAATCCGCGCTGCAGCAGGATCGTTTACGATCGCGCCGTCCACGCGGATCGTCGCCAGCGGCGCGGCGGCGCTCGAGGCGGCAAAACTGCGCGATGCGCTCGCGCCCGCGATGGGGTTCCGGCTGGACGTGGTGGAGGGCGCGCAGACGGGTGGCGGCGAGATCCTGCTCGTGATCGATGAGGCGGCTCGCGAACTCGGCAAGGAGGGTTATGCCCTCTTCGTCACGCCGGCACGAGTCGAGATCCGCGCGCCGCGCCCGGCGGGTCTCTTTTACGGCATTCAGACGCTGCGACAGCTCCTGCCGCCGGCCTCACTGCAGCGTCAGAAGGCGGAAGGCGTGGCCTGGGCCGTGCCGTGCGTCACGATCTCGGACGCCCCGCGGTTCCGCTGGCGCGGCATGTTGATCGATACCGCGCGCCACTTCGTGCCGCGCGAGGCCATCCTGCGGTTGATCGACGTGATGGCGCTGCACAAGATGAATTCGCTGCAACTGCACCTCACGGACGACCAGGGCTGGCGGATCGAGATCAAAAAGTACCCGAAGCTGACTGAAGTCGGAGCGTGGCGGTCGGAAACGGTCGTCGGTCACGCGGGCAAGCCGCCGCTGACATTCGACGGGAAGCGGCACGGCGGATTCTACACGCAGGACGATCTCCGGGAGATCGTGCGCTACGCGGGCGAGCGTTACATCAACGTCGTGCCGGAGATCGAGATGCCGGGGCACGCGCGGGCGGCCATCGCGGCTTATCCGCAGCTCGGATGCAACCCGGAGAAGCCGCTCACGGTCTGGACCACGTGGGGCGTGTGCCCGGACATCCTCGTGCCGACGGACGAGACGGTGCGGTTCATGCAGGACGTTCTGACCGAGGTGATGGATATCTTCCCGAGCGAGTTCATCCATATCGGGGGCGACGAGGCGACGAAGGAGCAGTGGAAAGCCAGCCCGCTGGTGCAGGCGCGCATCCGCGAGCTGGGGCTGAAGGACGAGGCCGAGATGCAGAGTTGGTTCGTCCGGCAGATGGACGCGTTTCTGACGAAGCACGGACGCCGGCTGATCGGGTGGGACGAGATCCTCGAGGGAGGGCTCGCGCCCAGCGCGACGGTGATGTCCTGGCGCGGCGAGAAGGGCGGGATTGCGGCCGCACAGGACGGCCACGACGTGGTGATGGCGCCGACCACGCACACGTACCTGGACTACTACCAGGGACCGCCGGAGAAGGAACCACTTGCCATCGGTGGAAACCTGCCGCTCGAGAAGATCTATTCGTACGAGCCAATCCCGAAGGAGCTGACGCCCGAGCAGGCGCGGCACGTTCTGGGTGCACAGGCACAACTCTGGGCGGAATACATCCCCACGCAGCGGCACCTCGAGTACATGGCATTCCCGCGGGCGCTCGCGCTGGCGGAGGTGGTGTGGTCGCCCAAGGAAGGGCGGAGCTTTGCCGAGTTCGCGCAACGGCTGGACAGCGCGCTGCGGCGGCTGGACGCGATGGGGGTGAATTATCGCAAGCCGTAGGCGGTCGGGGGGCTGCCTTTATCGCGTTGGCTTTCCGCCGCAAATGCTGCAGATGGAGCGATAGAGCGTGTGAGCGATGGAGCGAGGAGGTGTGGCTGAGAAGGGTCGCTCATTCGCTCCTTCTCTCCGTCGCTCCCTCTTTCACCGCCGGAATGCCCTGCGGCCGGATGGCACCGCCCGGGCGGGCCAGTCCGCGGTCGCCAGACCGCGGAGGCGGGGGTATACTCCGGCCCGTCACGGGCGCCCTCCGGGCGTTCGCGCACGTCGTCCTGAGCGTCGGCGGAGATCAAGCCCTCCTTCAGAAGGAGAAGCATCATGTCTGAGTCCTCGCAGCCCGATGGCCTCGCCACCACGCGTCGTGATTTTCTCAAGGTATCCGCGGCCGGAGCGGCCGGCGTCAGCGTGCTCGGTCTCGCCCCGTCGGTGCACGCGGCGGGGCGGCAGGAGATCCGTGTCGGGATGATCGGCTGCGGGGGGCGTTGCACGGGGGCGGCGGGGCAGGCGCTCATGGCGGGTCCCGACATCAAGCTCGTCGCGATGTGCGACGTCTTCAAGGACAAGATCGAGGCTGCACGGCAGCATTTGAAAGACAAGTGGCCCGAGCAGGTCAAAGTGGACGACGATCACTGCTTCGCCGGGCTCGAGTATCGCAAGGTGATTGATGCCGTCGACGTGGTGTTGATCGCGTGTGCGTCCAAGTTTCACCCGCTCTATGCCGAGGCCGCGATCCGGGCGGGCAAGCACGTTTTCGTCGAGAAGCCGCACGGGATCGACCCGGCGGGCGTGAAGAAGATGAAGGCCGTGTGCGAGCTCGCGAAGGAGAAAGGGCTCAGCATCATGTCCGGCCTGCAGAGCCGCTGGCACGCCGGCTGGCAGGAGATCATGAAGCGCATCCACGACGGCGTGATCGGCGAGGTCGTGGCGGCACAGTGCATGTTCCTGCGGGCGCCGTACGTGGTGGTGCCCCGGCCGACGGGCATGGACGAACTGCATTACCAGTTCCGGAACTGGTATCACTTCTGCTGGCTGTCGGGTGACGACGTGCCGCAGTCGCTCGTGCACAACTTCGACCGGGCGTCCTGGGCGATCGGAGAGCAGACGCCCAAGTGGTGCTTCGGGCTGGCGGGGCGATCGGCGTCGTTCGGCGAGGCCTACGGCGACATGTTCGACCACCACACCGTGGTGTACGAGTACGAGTCAGGGGTGCGCGTCTACGCGCTCTGCCGCACGCAGGCCGACACGTATCACCGCTACGACGACATCATCGTCGGCACGAAGGGGCAGGCGTACCTCGAGACGATGCGGATAGACGGCGCGACGAAGTGGAAATACGAGGGCCAGGTGCCCGACCCGTGCGAGGTGGAACAGAAGGTACTCTTCGACGCGGTGCGGAGTGGTAAGCCGGTCAACAGCGGCTACCACATGGTGAACAGCACCATGGCGACGGTCATGGGGCAGATCGCGTGCTATTCCGGCAAGTACACATCCTGGAACGACGTGTGGAAGTCGGATTTCGGCTTCGGCCCGGCGCCGGAGACGGTCACGCTCGACATGGACCCGCCGACGCGGCCCGACGCGACGGGCAACTACCCGGTGCCGAAGCCCGGGCTGAGCAAGCTGCTGGCGTAGCGTCGAACGGGTGTGCTCGGGAGGGCGACGCATGGGTGACAAGCCGCAGGGCACCATGGCAGCGACCGCCGCAGAGGAGCCGCGCGGCCTGTTCGGGCGGATCGCAGCCTTCTTCACGGGGGCCATGCGCGAGCTCTGGGTCATCTTTGCCGTCAAGTTCCTGGGGATTCTCGCCTACAGCATCGTCAACTTTACCATCGTGCTCTGGCTGTCGTGGGACCTCGGCTTCCACGATGAGGCCGCCGGTTACATCGTCGGCGTGTGGACGATCTCAATGACCGTCTTCACGATCCTCGTCGGGTCGCTGACGGATGCCATCGGGATTCGCAAGTCGCTGCTCCTGGGCATCTGGATCTGCGTCGTCGCCCGGTTCGTCATGACGTTCACGACGATTCCCTGGCTCGTGCTTGCCGCCGGCGTTCTTCCGCTAGCGATCGGGGAGGCGCTGGGAACGCCGGTCCTGATCGCGGCCACGCGACGTTACTCGACGACAGCCCAGCGCTCCATCTCGTTCTCGATCATGTACGTCGTGATGAATCTCGCTTTTCTGGTCAAGGGGTACATTGTCGACTACGTACGGCATCCGAGGCACGGCCTCGGCGAGCACGGCCACCTCATTCTTCCGTTCGTCGGGATCGAGCTAAGCGCATACCGGACGCTCTTCTTCGTCAGCCTGGTGTTCGAGCTGCTCCTGCTACCGCTCGTCTTCTTTGGCATTCGCCAGGGCGCGGAAGCGACCGATGAGGGCGTCACCATTACCCCTGAAACGCCCAGGTACAAGGGCCAGCCGCCGCTGAGAGCGATCTGGCTCACGGTGTCCGACACCGCGCGCGACACCGTGCATGTCTTCGCCGAACTCGGGCGTCGGCCCGGCTTCTACCGCCTTCTCAGCTTCCTGGTGCTGATCGCGTTCCTGAAGCTCCTTTTTGTCACGATGTCGTACGTGTTTCCCAAGTTCGGCATCCGCGAACTGGGTCCCGGCGCCCCCATCGGCAAGCTGTGGGACGTGACCAACTCGGCATTGATCGTCGTCTTCGTGCCGATCGTCGGTGTCCTGGGCCAGAAGATCTCCGCGTACCGCATGGTCACGGCCGGCGGCATCATCACCGCCGCCTCGATGTTCATCATGGTGCTGCCCCCTGCGTGGTTTCAGCCGCTCGCCGACGGATTCTTCGGCCACCTGGTCGGCCACCGCTATCTCGGGCTTCAGGGCGCGGTGAACCCGTGGTACATCATGATCTTCCTTTACGTGGTCGCCCTCTCGCTCGGCGAGGCGGTCTATTCGCCGCGCGTCTACGAGTATGCGGCATCCATTGCCCCCAAGGGACAGGAAGCCTCGTACGGCGCGCTCTCCTACATACCGTACTTCGTGGCCAAGCTGCTGGTGGGCACGTTCTCCGGTGTGCTGCTCGCGCGGTACTGCCCCGAGAGCGGTCCGCGCAATTCGCAGGTTATGTGGCTGATTCTCGCGCTGGGGACACTCGTCGCACCCGTCGGACTGCTCGTATTCCGCCGCTGGATCCGCGTGCCCGAGGCCGGGCGCGAGGCATGAAGATGCGTCGAGGGGTTTGCTGAATGCCGCATCCGCCTGCGATCTTTGAGCATCCGCCTGTGCTGTTCGCGTTTCTTGCGGCGGTTGTGGCGACGATCCAGTGGATCGCCCGGGTCCCGCGGCTCCAGCGCTTCTTTGGCTACGTGCCGCCGCTGATCTGGACGTACATCATCCCGATGATCCTGGCGAGCATGAGCATGCCGGGCACGGGACGCCGCTTCATCCCGCACGAGTCGCCGGTCTACGACTTCGTCAGCGAGATCATCCTCCCGGCGGTGATTGTGTGGCTGCTGATCGGGACGGACGTCGTCGCGATCCTGCGCGTCGGGCGCAAGGGCCTCGCGATGATGCTGATCGGCACGTTCGGCATCCTCGTCGGCGCGGCGGCGAGTTTCGCGCTGTTCCAGACCGTGCTACCGGCCGGCGTGCTGCCGGACGACATGTGGAAGGGCGTGGCGTCGCTGTCCGGTTCCTGGATCGGTGGCAGCCCCAACCTCGTGGCGATTGCCGAGAGCGTTGACTGCGATTCGACGCTCAAGGGCAAGATGATCCTCGTCGACACGGTGTGCGGCTACACCTGGCTCGGCATTCTGATCGCGCTGGTGGGGGCGCAGCGGTGGTTCGACCACCGCAACCGTGCGGATGCCTCGCTGGTGTCAGAACTCGCGGAGCGGCTCGACCGGCGGCAGGCCGAATGCCTGCGCCCGCTGCACATGATCGATTTCATCACCATTCTCGCCGTCGGGCTGGTCGTCAGCCAGCTCTGCCTGTGGTCAGGCGGCGCGATCGCCAGGACTGTCCTGCGCGCCGAAGCATCCGGCGGGCTGATGTCGCACCTGTACCTGAGTCAGGTGATGACGGCGTTCGGCTGGGGCGTTCTGCTCACCACGGCGGCGAGCATCGCTCTCTCCCTGACGCCGCTGCGGAGGCTGGAGGACGCCGGCGTCTCTTCGATCGGGAACGCCGGGCTGTACCTGCTGCTGGCGACGATCGGAGCGAACGCGGACCTGAGCCTCGTTTCCGGCAAGGACGTGTGGATTTTCGCGATCGGGGCGGTGTGGCTGGCGATCCATATCCTGATCCTTTTTGCCGGAGCGATCCTGCTGCGGGCACCGCTCTTCCTCGTTGCGACGGCTTCCATGGCGAACATCGGCGGGACGGCGTCGGCCCCCGTTGTGGCGTCGGCATTTCATCCGAGCCTCGCCCCGGTCGGCCTGCTGCTCGCGATCCTGGGCAGTATTCTCGGGACGCCGGTCGGGCTGCTGGTGGTGGGGAAGGTGTGCGCGGCGATTGCCGGGGGGTAGCGGATTATCACGATGGAGCGATGGAGAGATAGAGCGAGGGAGCGAGGGAGCGAAAGACGGGATAGTCGTCAGGACTCGCTCTCGCTCTCCCGCTCTCTTACGCTCCCTCTCTTGCACGCTCCGTCTCTGTTACGCTTCTGAGGAGAACCGCGATGACTCGAGCGCTTTGCCTGGTGGGTGGGTTCAGCCTGTTGATGACCGCTGCGGCGTCGCGCGCGGATTCGCCGCAGCCGATGCCCTGCACCGCCTGGCCGGCAGTGGACGCTCTTGGACGCACGCTGCCGCTGCCGGACGAGGTCGGACCGCCGCGTGAGGACCGGTTCGCGGGCATCTTCTATTTCCTCTGGCTCAACGAGGTGCACAACAAGTCGCCGCAGGGGCCGGGGCCCTACGACGTGGCCAAGATCCTCGCCAAGGACCCGGATGCGCTGAAGGATCCCAAGTCGCCGCTGTGGGGGCCGATCGGCACGTCGCACTACTGGGGCGAGCCGCTCTACGGATACTACCTCTCGCACGACCCATGGGTGCTGCGCCGGCACGCTCACCTGCTCAGCGACGCCGGCATCGATACGCTCATCTTTGACACCACGAACGCGATCACCTACCGCGATACCTACCTGAAGTTGTGCGAGGTCTTCCGGCAGGTGCGCTCCGAGGGCGGGCGGACCCCGCAGATTGCGTTCATGGTCAACACCGAGGCCGGCAAGACGGCCGCCCGGATCTTCTCCGAGCTGTATGAGCCGGGGCTGTACCCGGAACTCTGGTTCCGCTGGAAGGGCAAGCCGCTGATGATCTGCGACCCGGCGCAGGCGAACGACGAGCTCAGAGCGTTCTTCACCCTTCGGCGCGCGCACTGGCCGTTTGAGATGGTGAACACGAAGGACGCCTGGCACTGGGAGGCCGCTTACCCGCAGCCGTACGGGTTCAGCGAGGAGCCGGGCGTGGCCGAGCAGGTGAATGTCTCCGTCGCGCAGAATCTCCGCGCCGCCGACGGCAAGGTCACCAACATGAGCGACGGCAACGCCCGGGGGCGCAGCTTCCATGCCGGCGAGCAGGCAATCACGAAGAACTCCGTGCTGTACGGCCACAACCTGGCCGAGCAGTGGAAGCGGGCCTTCGAACTGAAGGCGCCGTTCGTGATGATTACCGGGTGGAACGAGTGGATCGCGGGGCGGTGGGGCGACCCGGCCAATGGCGTCCACATGTTCGTGGACCAGTACAGCCAGGAGTTCAGCCGCGACATCGAGCCGATGAAGGGCGGCCACGGCGACAACTACTACTGGCAAATGGTGGCCAAGGTCCGCCGGTACAAAGGGGCGCCGCCGCTGCCGGAACCCTCGGGGCCGACGACGATTTCAATCTCGGGCGGCTTCGAGCAGTGGCGCGATGTCGGGCCGGAGTTCCGCGACCACGTTGGCGAGACGATGCCGCGCGACTTCGCCGGCGCCGGCGGCCTGCACTACACGAATAAGACCGGGCGCAACGATATCGAGGCGGCGAAGGTCGCGCGCGATGATCGGAACATCTACTTCTACGTGCGGACGCGCGAGTCCATCACGCCGCGGACGGATTCGAACTGGATGTGGCTGCTGATCGATGCAGACGGCGATGCGAGAACGGGCTGGGAAGGCTGCGATTTCATCGTGAACCGCTCCGCGCCGGAGGAGAAGACGGCGCTCCTCGAGAAGAACGCAGGGGGTTGGAAATGGCAGCCGAGCGGTCGGATCGGGTACCGCTGTGCCGGGCGGGAAGTACATTTGGTGATCCCGCGTGACCTGCTGGGCCTTTCGCCCGCGGCGCGGAAGCAGGCGATTCACTTCAAGTGGGCGGATCACCTCCAGTCTCCGGGCGAGGTCATGGACTTCTATCTCAGCGGCGACGTTGCTCCCGATGCGCGGTTCATGTACCGGTATGCGTGGCGCGGCGACTGAGCAGGTCGCGCTCCGTGCGGATCAGCGCGCATTGTGCGTGCGGCCGGGACGACGTGGGCGGCGTGGTGGGCGATCTTCGGCGGATACGTCGCCGGCGGCGGTTTTGCGGAGGGTTGCCAACTCCTCGCGCCTCAGAGGGCGGTACCTTCCGACGGAGAGGCCCTTGAGCGTGAGCGGGCCGATCTTCGTGCGGACGAGGCGCCGGACCTTGAAGCCGATCTTTGCGAGGATGCGCCGGATCTCACGGTTCCTGCCTTCGCGGAGCGTGATCTCGACGACGCTCTGCTTGCGATCGTGGAAGACGACGCGGGCGGCGGACACCTGTGTCTTGCCCTCAGCCAGCCAGATGCCCTTGCGCAGTGCGGCGATGTGCGCAGGCGTGAGGACGCCGTCCACGTGCGCCTGGTACGTCTTGGGGACCTCGTGGCGCGGATGCGTGAGCTGCTGAGCGAGTTCGCCGTCATTCGTGAGCAGCAGCAGGCCGGTGCTGTCGGCGTCGAGCCGGCCGACGGGGAACACGCGCTCACGCACCCCCTGCAGGAGGTCGATCGTCCGCCGACGGCCCTGCGGGTCGTCGTTCGTGGACTGGACCCCCTTGGGCTTGTGCAGCAGCAGGTAGACCTTGCGCTCGGCCCGGAGCCGCTCGCCATCGACCGCGATCGTGTCGTGGTCGGGGTCGGCGAGGGCGGGCAGGGCGTCCACGACGCGCCCGTTCACGGTGACGCGGCCCTCGCGGATGATCTCCTCGCACTCGCGCCGGGAGGCGATCCCCGCGGCGGCCAGGATCTTCTGCAGTCGTTCCTGAGGCATCGCGTCACCTGTGGCGGGCTCCGGGGACAAGGTCGTTTCGCACGCCGACCGGCCATTCTAGACCTTAACCAAGCGTACTGCGCCGGGTGATTTTGCAGGGTCGGTAAAAAAGTACTCGAAATGCCCCGCTTTTTGCGTTAGAGACTGTAGCTGCAAAACAACAGACTCAGATGCAAGGAGGCATTTCGAGTGAGCTCCATTAGACGCAGGATTCTTCGGAATGGCAAGCGGCGGATCGGCTATCGTCTTCGCGAGCGGGATTGGGCCCCTCAGGACGAGCCGATGTTTCGGGCAAACAACGTTCATTACGAGCTATCCGAGAGAGCTCGCGGCCTGGCGGCGGGCGGGATCGGGGCGATGCATCTGCTGGCCCGGCGAACCGGCCTGATCGACGCGATCGACGGGAAGCTGCATCTGCTCAAGGTGCACAAGCCGTACCACGAGTCGGACCACGTGCTGAACATCGCCTGCAACCTGCTGTGCGGCGGCACATGCCTGGAGGATCTGGAGCTGCGGCGCAACGACGAGGTTTACCTGGATGCCCTGGGGGCGCAGCGCATTCCCGACCCGACGACCGCCGGCGACTTCTGCCGGCGGTTCAGCGAGCCGGACATTCAGGCCCTGATGAACGCGGTCAACTCGGTGCGTCCGAAGGTGTGGCGTCGTCAGCCGGAGTCGTTCTTGGAGCAGGCGGTCATCGAGGCGGACGGATTGATGGTGCCGACCACGGGCGAGTGCAAGGAGGGGATGGAGATTTCCTACAAGGGCGAGTGGGGCTATCAGCCGCTGCTGATCTCGCTGGCCAACACGTCCGAACCGCTGTTCATCGCGAACCGCTCGGGCAATCGGCCCTCGCACGAGGGTGCGGCCTGGTATCTGGACCGGGCCGCGCAGTTGTGCCGGAAAGCGGGCTTCAAAAGCGTGCTGCTGCGGGGCGACACGGACTTTACGCAGATGCAGCACCTGGACCGGTGGGACACGGCCGGTTACCGCTTCGTCTTCGGGCTCGACGCCATGAGCAATCTGGTCGATATCGCGGAGAACCTGCCGGAATCGGCATGGGATGTACTGGAACGTCCGGCGCGTTATGCCGTGAAAACTGAGCCGCGTCAGCGCCCCGACAACGTGAAGGAGCAGGTGGTGCGGCAGCGTGAGTTCAAGAACATCCGCCTGCAGTCCGAACAGGTCGCGGAGTTCGACTACGCGCCCACCGCCTGTGCCAAGACCTATCGCGTGGTCGTGGTGCGCAAGAACCTGTCGGTCGAAAAGGGCGAGCAGGTTCTCTTCGATGAGGTGCGCTACTTCTTCTACATCACCAATGACCGCCAGATGTCGGCGTCAGAAGTGGTCTTCTGCGCGAACGACCGATGCAACCAGGAGAACCTGATCGCGCAGCTCAAGAACGGCGTGCGGGCGATGCAGGCGCCGGTGGACAGTCTGATCAGTAACTGGGCCTACATGGTGATGGCCTCGCTTGCCTGGACGTTGAAGGCCTGGTTCGCCCTGAGTCTGCCCGAGACCGGGCGTTGGGCCGAAAAGCACCGGGCCCAGAAGCGGCGCGTTCTTCGCATGGAGTTCAAGACCTTCCTGAATGCGATCATCAACGTGCCGTGCCAGATCGTGCGTGCGGGCCGCCGCATCGTATACCGCTTGCTGGCGTGGAACCCGTGGCAGGAGGTCTTCCTGCGAGGGGTGGACGCATTGCGGTCTCCGCTGCGGTGCTGAGCCTCCGCACCGACGCCGGAGTATGGACGCTCCGGCCAACCCGAGGCTCAAGAGCAAGAAGCGAGGTGGTAGCAGGTGTCGTTCAGATAGAACATCGTCCCGCCAAGAGCAGGAGATGGTGCGCGACCACCCCGGCGCGTCACCTCCAGGCAAAAACCCCGGCGGGATTCGCTTGTTTAAGGTCTAGAGGTCCGACCGGAGGGCGGAAAGCGCGTCAGGCACGGGTCCCGGCGTGAGAGACGGGGCGCAGGCGCGATTGAGCGACCTTGCGTTGTGCAGAAAGGCCGCTCGTGACGGTCTTCATTCCCCATCTCGTTTTCAGCCGCATCGGCTTGCACCCGTCCCGATTCCGCGGGCGAGATCATGTGGAATAGATGGGCGCCGCTTCTGGCGTCAGGCGGGCGTTCTGCTATCCTCTCAGAACGGTTCGAGGTTAACTAACTGAGGAGGAGACACGCATGCGCCGTCCGACGATCGCCCTCGCCGTTCTCGCACTGCTACAGGCCCCGCCGGCGCTCAGGGCCCAGGCGACCCGGCCGTCCGAGCCGCTGGATATCGGCGGCCGACGCCAGGTATTCGTCGATGGTCGCTTCATGCCCGTCGCACGTAACGTCCGGCTCGTCGTGCACCCGCCGTGCAAAACACGTGAGCGGACAATCAACACCGACAAACCCTGGGAAAAGGGCGGTATTGGGCCGTACAGCAGTGTGCTGAAGGACGGCGATGTGTACCACATGTGGTATCACGTCATGTCGGACGTGCAGTGGCACATCGCCAAGGAAGCGGGCGCGATCTGCTACGCCCGGTCGAAGGACGGCATCACCTGGGAGAAGCCCGACCTCGGCATCGTGGAGTACAACGGCAGCAAAGCGAATAACATCGTGATCGGGCATGGCGCGGCCGGCATGAAGATTGGTCAGGACGGCGGCATGGTCTTCATTGACCCCAAGGCGCCGACCGAGGAGCGCTACCGCATGCTGCTGCGGCACGAGCCGGCGGGAGAGGGACTGCACCTGTTCTCTTCGGGCGACGGCATCCACTGGAAGCTGACGCACCCGTCGGTCCTGACCGCCCGCCCGCAGGCCAAGGGCCACCACCTTGATTCGCAGAACGTCATGTTCTACGACGATCGCCTGGACAAGTACGTGGCGTATGTGCGCAAAAACCTGAACGAGGCCGATACGCAGGGGCGTTCGGTCGCACGCGGCGAATCCGACAAACTGGGCGGCTTCCCCGTCGCGCAGGACATGAAAACGGTGATCGGCCCCGAGCCCAAGGACCGCTGGGTGGATTACTACACCAGCGAAGCCATCAAATACCCCTGGGCGGGCGATGCGTACTACATGTTCCCGCAGGTCTACTTCCATTACATCGGCGGTGCGATGCCCGAGTTCCCGGACAGGACGCCGACGAACGCCGGTCCGCTCGACACCCAGTTCGCCGCCAGCCGTGACGGCATCCACTGGGAGCGGTTCGAACGGCAACCGTTTATCCGGCTGGGGCAGAAGGGTGAGTTTGACTGGGCGTCCGTGCGGATGATCTACGGCCTGGTGCCCGATGTTGCGGGGCGCGAGATGTACATGTACTACCGCGCCAGCGACTGGCTGCACGGCTGGGACCGCAACGAGGAGAACAAGCAACTGCTCACCGGAGCGGGGTTGGGCGCGGATCAGAACATTGCGGTGATCAGCCGTGTGGTGCTGCGGCGCGACGGGTTCATCTCCGTGCGGGCGGCGCAGGCGGAGGGCGAGATCGTTTCGCAGGCGATCCGTTTCACGGGCAAGCGCCTGGTGCTCAACATCGACACCTCGGCGACCGGCACCGCACGGGTGGAACTGCAGAATGCCGCCGGCGAGGCGTTGCCCGGGTTTGCGGCCGCCGATTGCGACATGATCCACACTGCGAACATGGTGAACCGCCCGGTGTCGTGGAAGGGGAAGGGCGACGTCTCCTCGCTGGCGGGCAAGCCAGTGCGGATCCGCTTTATTCTCCGCGCGACCGACCTGTATGCGTTTCAGTTCACGGAGTAGCGGACAGGGCACAGGAAACAGGCGTACTGAGCGGCGGGTCGGGCGGGCCTCTCGATCCGCAGCTTCGCTTGGGCGGTTTTCGATTGTTGGGGCGCGTGAAGTTGGCGTCCCCGTGGGGCTACTGCACGACTGGAAGCCCTGCGGCCTGCCAGTCGACAAGGCCATTTTCGAGGTGGTAGAGATTCGTGAAGCCCGCCTCGTCCATCTCTTCGATGGCCATCGGGCTCCGGTGCGCCGTGCCGCAGTACACGAGGTACGCGTGAGACTTGTCGAGTGCGGCGATATTCTCCTCGAAATCGGTTGCGAGCACGTCGATGTTGACGGCGTTCGCGATATGGCCCGCGACGAACTCGCCTGGCGTCCGGACGTCAATGATCACGAAGTCCGGGTCGCCGGCGTGGCTTTC
Organism: uncultured Planctomycetales bacterium; assembly: GCA_964548565.1. GTDB lineage: Bacteria > Planctomycetota > Phycisphaerae > UBA1845 > PWPN01 > CAYLLT01. The sequence continues at coordinate 28,603 of CAZJTF010000022.1, forward strand.
GATCAGGGCGGCCGCCTCCGACGCGGAGAGGTTCCGCACGTCTTCCTGGACGGGTTCGGGCGTGCAGCCGGTCTGGGCGTGCAGCAGAAGGGCGGCGAAGAATCCGAGCGATACAGCGAAATGCCTTCTCATGCGGATGACTCCAAAGAGGTGAGAAAAAGACTACGTCCGGGCGGGTAAAAAGGCAAAAGCGCACACTGTGAATGGGGCGCGAACCTGGAGACGCGCGTACAGGTTTCGGGAGCGAACAGCGTGGCGGGTGTGCAGATCAGCGCGGCAAAGGACTTCGGGGCATGAAATCCATGTGGACAGCGACAGGTATCTGGCGGATTGTGCTGGCTGCGACCATGTGGTTGGTTTCAGGTGTGCCGGCGCCCGGGGAGAGCAGCCCGGGCGGCGAGAATGGGGCACGGGTCATCGATGTGGCGCCGGTCTGGGCCGGGCACCCGGTCGGCTTCTGTCTGTTGACGCAAGGGGACCGGCAGTTCGTCGGGTTTTACGACGCCGAACGCCGAATGACCATCGGTGTGCGGGAGATCGGGTCCCACTCTTGGCATTTCAAGCACCTCGAGGAGCGCGTCGGCTGGGACAGCCACAACTACATCACGATGGCGATCGACGCGTCGCAGAATCTGCATGTCAGCGGCAACATGCACGGCGTGCCGCTCGTTTATTTCCGCGGCACGCGCCCCCTGGATATGGATTCGCTCGAGCGGGTGCCGGCGATGGTCGGGCGCAACGAGCAGCGGTGCACCTACCCGGAGTTTCTGCGCGGCCCGCTGGGTGAACTGCTCTTTACCTACCGCGACGGCGGCAGCGGTAATGGCGACCAGATCTATAACGTGTACGATCCAACATCGCGCACCTGGCGCCGGCTGATCGAGGGGCCGCTGGTGTCCGGCGAGGGAGAACGCAACGCGTACATCCACGGACCGATCCGCGACAAAAGCGGCGTTTTCCACATGTGCTGGGTCTGGCGCGAGACGCCGGATTGCGCGACGAACCACGACCTGTCCTACGCACGCAGCCGGGACCTGGTGCACTGGGAGACCAGCGCGGGCAAACCGCTGATGCTGCCGATCACGCTGGGAACCGCGGAGATCGTCGATCCGGTGCCGGAGGGCGGCGGCATCATCAACGGTAATACCCGAATCGGGTTCGACTCGCGCGGGAACCCGATCCTCAGCTATCACAAGTACGATGCAGGCGGCGCGACGCAGATCTACAACGCACGCCGGGAAGGCGGGGCCTGGCGGATCGTCCAGGCGAGCGACTGGACGTGGCGATGGGATTTCTCCGGCGGCGGGAGCATCTCGTTCGACGTCATCGTCGGGACGGTCGAACCCGCGGCCCCCGGGCGATTGCGGCAGTCGTGGAGCAACGCGCACCACGGCTCGGGCGTGTGGCTGCTCGACGAGGCGACGCTTCGGCCGATCGGGCCGGAGAAACCGGAGGTCCAGCCTGCCACCGCGGAGCGGAAAGCTGCCACCGTGCCGGCGGAGGCAGCGCGCCCGGCTGCCGGCATGGTGGTCCGACGTGCCGGCGACCTCGGGTCCGGCGGCGAGAAAGGCGTTCGTTACGAACTCCGATGGGAAACCCTCGGGCCCAACCGGGATCACGCGCGCGAGGGGCCGATCCCTCCACCGAGCATGCTGCGGGTGTGGGAACTGCGGAAGAAGTGAGAGGTGAGAAGCCCAATGCGTGTCTGGCGCGCGGACCATAGGTTGCCCGAAGCGGAGAGGTCAGTGGCGAACGTCAATTCTGGCAGCTGGTGTCGGCTACGCGGTTCGCGCCGCTCCAGCAGCGTTGGAAGAGGTTGAAGTCGACATCGTCGATGCTGCCGTTGTCGTTCATATCGGCACGCTCGCACCAGTCGGGGCTGGAGGGAACACTGCCGAGCGAGAGGCAGAGCTGGAATCGCCCGAAGTCCTCCTGGTCCACGTCGCCATCGCGATCCATGTCCGCCCGGAGCCAGACGGCCGGGCAGCCCTCCGGGTTGACAGGCGTTCCGGCCGCCGTGCCCGCGCAGGCATCGCATGCCGTGCCGACCCCATCGTGATCCTCGTCGGCCTGATCCACGTTTCGGATCGCCGGGCAGTTGTCGGTCACATCGGGGACGCCGTCGTTGTCGCGGTCCGGATCGCACGAGTCGATGATGCCGTCACCGTCCGAATCCGTCTCGCATTCGTCCGGGATTCCGTTCCCGTCACAGTCCTGGCTGGTGCCGCTGGAGATGTCCACACCGTCGGCGACGTGATTCGCGTTGCAGTCCTCGACGAGTGAGAACGAGAAGGTCATGGTCGCCGCGGAGGCGCTGATGTCGCCGATCCCGAAGAATGAGCTTGATCCGTCCCACCATTTTGTGCCCGGCGTCGTGTACGGATCGCAGCGGACCTTATCGGGGGCGGACCACAGGTCGAGACTGTCGCCGTAGTTGCGATTCTTCTCGAGATCCCACTTCCCGTCGGCCTGTACGAGCGTCACCTTGTAATGGGAGGTGGGCGTCATGGTCTCGTTGTTGTTGCTGCCGTTGGTGTCAATGTGCCAGATCGCCAGTCCCGCGTCGGGAATGCTCGCGTCGCGCCCGGTTTTCTGCCGGTTCTCGAGGAGGTAGTACTCGTTCGATTTTGTCGGGTGGTTGAACTTGTAGACCGTGTTGCCGCTGGAGGCGGGGACGGGCAGCCCCGTCTGCGGTGTTGTGAGAACCGTGGTGTTCGCCCACCCGGCGATGAACTTCATGTACGCACACGGTTCCTGCGGGTTCGTGGACGAGGCGGAATAGCACATGATGCAGAAGCGACCCACCCCTCGTGACTCGTAGCCGTAGTCGTAAAGATCGGGCCAGCCGAGCAGCATATGGCCGTTCTCGTGGCAGAAGGTGGCCAGGCGCAAACTGCTCTGCATATCGGTGATCTGGTACCGACCGGTGCGGACGCCGTCCGCATAGTAGGTGAGGCTCGACGCGTGCGGCCAGAGGCCGACGCTCCACGCGCTCTCGCTGTTGCCGGCATAGAAGCAGTTGAGAGCGTCGACGACGCCGTTCCTGTCCACGTCGTACTGGCTGAAATCGAACCCGGAGGCGTTCAGCGCGCTCAGGGCTTCAAGGATCAGTTCGCGGGCACGGGTGCCGTAGCTGATGCTGGAATCGGTGTAATAGTCCTTCGGGTGGGCGGCGCGGTAGTAGGCGGGGGGCACATAGTTCGTATAGGTGAGCTCACCGTCCGAAACGGCATAGAAGTAGTCACGAACGGAGCCGTTGTTGCCGTAGCCAGTGTAGCCCACCTGGTTACAGTAGTTGACGACGGACGAGGGCGGGATCGTGCCGACATCGTCGGAGAAATCGATGATCAGGCAGATGCCTTTCACTTCGCCGCTGCTGATGGCGAGCGGCGAGGACCCGGTCGGACTCGAGCCTCCGGAGAGGGCGGCGCCGGCGTCAGCGGCCGGTGCGAGAGCGGCGCGGGTGGCCGCAGCCCTGGCGCGTGCGGATTCGGGGTGGATGCGAAGGCCCCGCGCGAGGCCGTGCTCGGGCAGGATCGGGCGTCCAAGCCGAATCCCGCTCGATTTCAGCTCCCGGCCGTCGGGGGATAAGCGGGCATAGCAGATGTCGCGCGTCTGCGGATCGCGAACAAGGGTGTAGCCGTCAAGCGATTCGACGACCTGGTAGTACTCGTCGCCCCAGATGCGGACGTGGACGCGTGTGCCGTCGGGCTGGCGGAGCGGACGGATTTCGCCCCAGACGGCGTCGGCGAGTGCCGGGACGGCGAGCACACATGGTAAAAACGCTGCCCCAACCGCGCGGAGCGCAGTCCGGCGTGCCGGAGACCTCCCACAGCCCATTGCTCGTCCGCCCACGCTGGACAGTATATCGGAAACGTTCGCGAGGGAGTGCGCCGACCTTGACCACCCTTCCAGCGGGGTGGATGATGGTTCCGTTTTCGGGGCAATCCGCTTTTTACCCCAACGGGGCGGTGTCTTTGCCGCCGGACATGCGGACGGACCTACCATACCCGGCGGGCCTGCATTCCCCCTGGGCGTCGCAGCGGGGCAAGCCGATCTGGAGCAGCAATGAGCGCCAGCGACATCGAACTCGTGGACGTTCGAAAAGTCTATCGCAAGGACCGCCTGGAAATTCCCGTGCTGGAGGGCCTGGACCTGCGGGTCCGGGCGGGCGATTTCGCGGCACTCATGGGGCCGAGCGGCTCCGGGAAATCCACCCTGCT
>CAZJTF010000023.1:0-32420 GCA_964548565.1 uncultured Planctomycetales bacterium
GGACCGGGGAGTACTCGAGCGTCCCAGAGGCGTGCCAGGCGGCGATCCGGGTGACGAATACGGTGCGGCCCACAAAAAAAGCTCTCAAGGCTTACGAGCGGCTTTATCCGATCTATCAATCAATGTACAGGAGCCTGCGCGGTGAATTCCGGGCGCTTTCCGGATTGACGTGAGCGGACGGACGCACGCCGGGCTTTTCAGCGGCAGCGGGACAGGTTGGGCCGGGAAACGGGCCTTGACCCGGCACGAACCCGGGAATTACCCCGCCGCTTACTGATGAGTTTTGGGTTGCAGGGACTCTCAGGGGCGTCTATACTGCCCTCGGCGTTGATCCGCAGGACGGTCCATCACACCCCTTGGAGTGGCGTTTTTCCGCTCTCCCGCACGAGGATCAGTCATCATGACATGGCGACGACGCATCGGCACGTGGCTTGCGATGGCCCTGACCGGCGGTACCGTTTTCCAGGCGGTCGGGTTCACCCGTACGGGCCTGGGCACCGGGTGCAACGGCGGCATCGCAACGAACAACATGATGCTCAACGGGCTGGCGAGCGGCGTTGACCTGTGCTACCTGTTCGACTGCACGAACGGGTTCTTCGGCGGGGCGTTCCTCCCGTGCGATCCGAACAACCCGGCGAATGATCTGTTCATCGACTGCTCGCCGACGACGAGCGGCACTGGGAACAACACCGGGACGACGGGCACGTCGACGACAACGACCACGACAACAGGCACGAACACCGGAACCCAGTTCTAAATCTGACCAGGGATACCCACGGGAGAATGCTCCCGGTCTTTGCGAGGCACGGCGATGACACGACTGATGCGATGGCTCCAGGTTGTGATGGCGGCCAGTCTCATGGGCACCGTCTTCCAGCCGGGGCTCGGCTGCGCGGGGAAGATCGCCAAGAACTTCAACCCGTGCGGGACGTTCCTGGTGTGTGATCCGCTCGAGTATGACCTGTCCTGGTACGAGATCTCCGACTTCCCGGACTATGACGTCGACCCGACGTGCACGATTCCGGGTTTGTGTGGCGCCAACACGCCGTTCCCACCCACGATTACCGGGACGGGCACCGGCAACACAGCCACCACAGGCACGACGACAACCACTGGCCAGACTGGCTTCTAACTTCGATTCCCCCAGCCGGGAAGGAGTCCCACAATGTCCCTGTACCGCAAGCTGCTCATGGCCGGCCTGTGCGGCGGCGTGCTTCTGCAGACAACGACGTCGTGCCAGGACACGCTCGCACCGCTAGTGGCCAATCTCGCTGCTTCGGTGATCCTCGAGGTCCTGCTCGGCGGTCTGGCGACGTAAGGCACCGCCGCCCGTGATGCAGTCAGCGTCGGCCGCACGTCGTTCCAGCGGACACGGCGGACTGTCACCCGGCTGAAAAAAGCTCGTCCACAAGGCCAGGCCATCCAGCCGGGCCTTCCTTTTGCGCCCACCCTCCCCTGCTCTTTTTGTCGCGCGCTTCCGCGGAGCAGTACGCGTGATCTTGCCGGCAGAGGGGACGCACGCGCGTCCCGGCCGTAACGCACTCTCGGAAGGAGGGAAGCCATCGTGACATCTGGCATGAGCACGGTGCCGGGCGCGGAACCAGGAGCCGCGGATCGGCTGGCACTCGAATCGGCGGCGCTGCCGACAGACGCGGTGCCGCGCACGATCCTGATCGCACCGTGGGGGGAGGTGCAGTCGTCGCACGGGGCGTTCGTCGTGGACGCCGAGTCGGCGCGCGCCGTCCTGGCGGCATTCGACTCGCACGGAACAGACTTGCCGATCGACTACGAGCATCAGACGCTCGGCGGGGCCTATGCGAGTCCGAGCGGGCAGGCCCCGGCAGCGGGGTGGATCCGAGCCCTGCGGATCGTGCAGCCCGGCGACGGACGCGAACCGGCTGGGCTCTACGCGGACGTGGACTGGACGGAGGCGGCGTCCTCCCGGCTGTTGGAGCGGGAGTACCGGTACCTGTCGCCGGTCGTCCTGGTCCGCCGGAGCGACCGGCGCGTGATCGCGCTGCACTCGGCGGCCCTGACGAACAAACCGGCGATCGTCGGCATGCAGCCGATCATCAATTGCGCGGTCGCCGCACCCGGGGAGCCCGGTGCCGCAACGCTGGCGGCACTCCGCGAGCGGCTCGGCCTCGGGTCGGAGACGGCGGTCGATGCGGTGCTGGTCTCGGCGCGCACGCGAATTGACGAACTGCGTCGCCGGATCAGCGAACGCGAGGCGGCCGACCGGGTGGAGGCGGCGGCACGACAGGGAAAGGTGCCGGGGAGCCTGCGCGACTGGGCGTTGTCGCTGGCGCTGACCGATCCCGCGGCGTTCGAGCAATGGGCGAACGCGGCCCCGGTGATCATCCAGCCGGGCCGGACAGCGCCGCCTTCGGGGCATTCCACAGAGCGAGGAGCGGCCGCGGTGGCGGCGTCCGCACGCCGGGCCTTTCGCGCGGAGCCCGCACTGGCGCAGGTGACAAGCGAGGAGGCGTGGGTCGCGCTCGCGCTGCGGGAGGCGGGGATCAGCGACGACCTGTGAACAGACGGCGCGGTCGCGCCGTCGCAACAGAAACTGGAGGAGAAACGACATGCCTTTGACTGCGAATCGTGACGTGGACCGGTTTGTGGACCAGGAACTCCGGAGTCTGCCGGTGAAGGCCGGCGCGCGGATTTTCCGGGGCGCGTTCGTCGGGTTCAGTGGCGGGCTTGTACGTCCGCTTGTCAACGGGGACCCGTTTGCCGGGGTGGCGTACGAGGAAGCCAACAACGTCGGAGGTGCGGACGGAGCGGTGAGCGTGCGGGTGTATACCCAGGGTGACTTCGAGCATCCACTGTCGAGCGCGGGGCGCGCGACCAACGGGAACGCACTCTACGCCAGCGACGACGGTACGCTGACCGTCAACGCCGCGGGAAACAGTCTGATCGGGCGGCAGGTAGACGTGCCGTCGTCCGGTCGTGTCATCGTGCGGCTGCGGCCCTGGATGATCGGCTGATTTGCCGGATCGCACTCAGTTGAGGCAACTCGTCGTCTGAAACAAGGGGGAAAATGCAATGGCTGTGATCAACACCGGTCTGCTGGCGAAGGGACTCCGCAGCGAGTTCTTCGACCGGCTGGAGAAGACCCGCACGTTGTACCAGGACCTCTCGACTCGGATTCCGTCCTCGTCGGACGCCGAGACCTACAGATGGCTGGGAACGGTTCCGGCGATGCGGGAATGGGGCAGCGGCCGGCTTGCCCGCGGGCTCCGGAGCGAGAGCTACTCGGTCGAGAATCTGAAGTACGAAGCCACCATCGAGGTCGACCGCGACGAGATCGCGGATGACCAGACGGGACAGATCCGCGTGCGGATCGGCGAGCTCGCGCGTCGAGCCGCCACGCACAAGGACTACCTGCTCGCGCAATTGCTGATCAACGGCGGGACGGCGGGGTTCAACAGCTACGACGGGACCACGTTCTTCAGCCGCACGCACAGCAGCGGCGCGTCGGGTGTGCAGGACAACGACCTGACGAGCGTCTCGGCGGAACCGACGCTGCCTCCGACGACGGAGGAGTTTCGGCAGTCGCTGCGGCAGGCGATCTCGCGGATTCTGAGCTTCCGCGATGACCAGGGCGAGCCTCTCGCGCTCGGAACGAGCGGCCTGACGTGCCTCGTGCCGGCGGGCATGCTCTTTCCGGCGATGGAGGCGGTAAACGCGACGGTGATCAACCAGACGTCGAACGTGCTGCAGGGCGCGGCGACGGTCACCGCGATGCCGTGGCTGACGAACCCGGCGGTGTGGTACCTGCTGAAGACGGACGGCGTGCTGCGTCCGTTCATCTTCCAGGATCGCGAGCCGATCGAGTTCGGGTCGCTCACGGAGGACAGCGAGGAGGGCTTCAAGCGCGAAAAGCTGCTGTTTGGCGTTCGCGCGCGGTACCGGATGGCGTACGGGTACTGGCAGTACGCGGTGCGGACCGTTTTTGAGTGATGTGCCTTGCGGGGGCCGGTCGAACGGGAAAGCCGGGCGGCCGGCCCCGCTGTCTGCGGCTTCAAATAACCAGTGACTCAAACCCAATGACCACATCGCGAAGCCAGAACGACAAATGAATGACGGACAACTGAATGGGAGGAAGCCTCTGTGTCTTACGCAACCAACGCCGACGTACAGAAGCGACTCGGAGCGCCGCTCTATCTCGAGCTCACGGACGACGGGACGGGCGTGCCGGACGAGGAGAAGGTGAACGAGGCGCGCATCGGTGCGGAGGGTGAGGTCGACAGCTACCTCGCACGGCGGTACGCGGTGCCGATCGACACGGCAGCATATCCCGAAACGGCGGGCCTCCTGCGGAGCATCACGCTCGACCTGACCGAGTTCCGGTTGCGTTCGCGCAAGCCGCCCGTAGCGGAGGAGGCGCGCCTCAAGAGAGAGGACGCGATCGCCTGGCTCGGACGGATCGCCAGCGGGCAGACGGTGCTGCCGGCAGCCACGGAGCTGCCGGGGAATCCAGCGATCGCGCCGACCGCGAGCACTGTCGGTGGGCGGAGGATCCTGACTGCTGAGGAGATGGAGGAGCTGTAAGGCCGGGACGCACCTGGCCGGTAGAGGCGGCGCAACTCTGTACCGGCGGCGGGCGGATTGAAAACCGCGGTTGACCGGCCTACAGCTTTGATGGGCCTTGATCCGGTCGGTCGCCGGGGTGATTTCATGCTGAACATGCGGGGGCTGTTAGCCGCGACGGGCGTCGTCGCCGGTGTGGCGGCGCTGGTGATGGCCGCGCCGTCGGCGCGGGGACAGGTCACGGTCGATCCGCAGGCGACCCCGACGGCGTGGGACTTTGCCGAGGTCTGGCCGATCGTCGAGGAACTCGCCGGGACGGCTCGGCGGGTGGCGGACGAGGCCAAGCAGCGTCTGCAGGTCCGCGACCGCGCCCAACTGCTGGCATACACGGATGTGGCGACGATGGCGGACCTCGCCGACAGTCTCCGGACGCAATTGAAAAGCCACCAGCGCAGCCCCGGACCGACCCGCGCGCTCTACCGGCGGCTCGTCTCGGAGTACACGCGGGCCAAGCTGGCGGGCAAGCAGCCGCAGTTCGGGGAGCAGGTCGCCCGGGAACTGGACCGGATCGGCACGCTGCTGGATCGCCTGAGCGCGGTCTATTCCGCAGAATGGCGATACGAGGACGCCCGGATGCGGGCGGCGGAAATCGAGGACTCGGCGGCCAAAACCCTGCGGGCAGCCGAAGGGTACGCCGGATCTGGTGACGCGGCGGACAAGCGCGCGATGTTCCTGCTGCAGCGTCTGGCGGAGAGCGCCAGGCACTACGCGGCGCAGCTGGCCGCCGAGCGGAACCCCGCCCGGACTGACGCGGATCTGCGGATGCTGGCGAGTGACTACAGCCAGGCGGTGCAGGCAGTCCTGACGGCCGGTTTCCGCGATCTCGTGCGCAACGATCTGGATCGCATCGCGGTGGCGCTGCAGGACCTGCGAACGGCGTACCAGCTGGCGTGGTCGTGGGAGGAGACGGTCGGGCTGGCCGAGCAGGTGAACACCGTGTCGCAGCGTCTGCTCCTGGCGGCGACGGACCGGGCCCTGCCGGGCGGGAGCAGCGACCCGGCGACGGTCCGCGACCTGGCGCAGCTCGCGCGGGCAGCGGATCTCTTTCGGCAGCAGGTCAATGCTGTGGCGGCTACGGCCGCGGACACCCAGCCGGAGTTTCTCGCGATGCGTGCGGCGTATGACCGGGCGAGCCTGAGCTTTGCCCGGGCGGGGCTCGAAACAGGGGCGCGCCCGGAGTTCGTGCGGCTGGGCGAACTGCTGGAACAGCTGCAGCGGATGTACGTGGACCAGGAGGGCCGAACGACCATCCCGCGGCGGCTGATCGGCACGCCGGTGGGGCCTTCGTCAAGGCCTTGACGCGCCCCGGAGGCGTCGTGTATATGACTTCATGGCCACCAATACCACTCCCATCGCGGACCTGAACCCCCCTTCCACCACTGGCAGCGGCAAGATTATCGGCGACGGAATCACCTTTGACGACGTGCTGCTCGTGCCCGCGCGGTCGGGCGTCGTGCCGCGGGTCGCAGACGTGAACACGCGGCTGACGCGAAATATTTCGATTAACCTGCCGCTCCTCTCGGCGCCGATGGACACGGTAACGGAATCGGCGCTGGCGATCGCGCTGGCCCAGGAGGGCGGGATCGGGATCATCCACAAGAACCTTCCGGCGGAGGCACAGGCGCGCGAGGTCAACAAGGTGAAACGCTCGGAGTCGGGCGTGATTTCGGACCCGGTGACGCTGCGGCCGACGGACACGATCGGGCGGGCGCGCGAAATCATGCGCCTGCACAACGTTTCGGGCGTGCCGATCACCAGCGAGGGCGGCAGGGTGGCGGGCATCCTGACACGGCGCGATCTCAAGTTCCTGCCGCCGGGCGACAACCGGCCCATCGACCAGGTGATGACGAAGCGCAACCTGGTGACGGCCCCGCCGAACACGACGCTTGAAGAAGCTGAAAGAATTTTGCACCAGCACAAGGTCGAGAAGCTGCTGCTCGTACACCCGGACGGGACGCTGGCGGGGCTGATCACGATCCGCGACATCGACCGGAGCCGGCAGTTCCCCACGAGCTGCAAAGACGCCCGTGGGAGGCTGCGGGTCGGGGCGGCGGTCGGCGTGCACGACTACGCCCGGGTCGAGGCGCTCATTGCCAACGACGTGGACGTGGTGGTCGTGGACACCGCCCACGGGCACAGCGAGAACGTGCTCGAGACGGTGCGGACGATCCGCCAGCGGTACGACATCGACATCATCGCCGGAAACATCGCCACCGCACAGGGTGCGGCGGACCTGATCGAGGCGGGGGCCGACGCGGTGAAGGTGGGGATCGGGCCGGGGTCGATCTGCACGACCCGGGTGGTCTCCGGCGTGGGGGTTCCGCAGATCACCGCGATCCTGAACGTCGCCCCCGTGGCCGAGGCGGCGGGGGTGCCGGTCATCGCGGACGGCGGAATCCGGTTTTCGGGGGACATTACCAAGGCGATCGCGGCCGGGGCGAGTTCGATCATGATCGGGTCGCTCTTTGCGGGGCTGGATGAGTCGCCGGGGCAGCTGGTGATCTGGAAGGGCCGGCGATTCAAGGAATATCGCGGGATGGGGTCGCTGGGCGCTATGGTCAGCGGCAGCGCGGATCGGTATGCTCAAAGCGGCGAAACTCAGCCGGACAAGCTGGTCCCCGAGGGCGTGGAGGGACGCGTGCCCTATCGGGGTCCGCTGGCCGAGTTCGTCTACCAGCTGGTCGGAGGCCTGCGGGCAGGGATGGGTTACTGCGGCACCGCCACCATCGAAGAGCTCCGCCGGCGCGGGCGATTCCTGCGGGTTTCGGCAGCGACGGTCGTGGAGAATCATCCCCACGACATAGCGATCATGCGTGAAGCGCCCAACTACGCGGTCGACGTCCAAGTGGAGCAGTGATCATGATCCGCAGCGCATTGCGTCACGTCATTCTCCTGGCCCTCGCGTTCATGCCGGTCGCGTGCAACCAGCCGCCGGCCGTCAATCCGTGGCGCGACGACGCAATGACCCGCGAGACCTGGACCACGCCCAGCGAGCAGGGTTTCCTGGCCGGCGGACGTGAGCCGGTCTTGCGGGAACGCGGATTCAGCAAGAGCGTCGCGCCGACGGTGGATCCGCGCGTGCCGCACTACCCGCTGTGGTGGGAAGACCCGTTCGAGGACAAGGGCGACATGGACGGGACGTTCGCGTGGACGTGGCAGGACTACGTCGCGATGCCCTACTCGTATGCCCGTTACCACCTGAACACCATAGCCTGGCCGGTGAGTGCGATCGTAACGCCGCCGGGCACACCGATGGTCAGCGACGGGGTGATCGGGCGCGATCACGACGCCGAACGGGGGTTTTCACCCGATCCGACGGCGACCGCGACCGATTTCACGTACCAGGACGGCGGCTGCATCGAATCGTCTCCGACGACGACCGCCCCGGCGCACCACGTCGGGGATTTGCTGCCGGTGCACTGAGAGAGCGAACGGCGATCCGCGAACGAAGGGACCGCGACACGGCCTGGCGAGCAGTTGGCATTCCCGGACGTGGATTTACGCGCGGGGGCTGCAAACGGCCCGGACAGCCCCGAAAAGCGGGTTTGCCGCTCATCCGTACCCCATTTCGGCGGGCGGTTTGACGCTTTTGGCGGCAATCCATTACAATCGTTTGATGTCACCAACGGGGTAGGCAGGCGTCCGAAGACGTTACGGCGTCGCGCCGGGCCTCCAGGAGCGAACACATGGCGACCTATCAGATGCTTGCATGGATGCCCGGTCCGATGGAGATGGTCATCATCTGCATCTTCGGGCTGCTGATCTTCGGCAAGCGGCTTCCGGAAGTGGGCAAGTCGCTGGGCAAGAGCATCGTGGAGTTCAAGAAGGGACTCAACGGCATCGAGGACCAGATCAACAATCAGGCCGAGATGCTGCCGCCGCCGGCACCGAAGACCGAGACGCGAAGCGAGCCGGACAACACGATCCCGCGGACTGACTGAGTCGGCGACAACGGATCACTCACCAGCACACACACGACCCACGGGCCTGGAGCATTTCCAGGCCCGCGGTTTTTCCAGGCTCCGGCCGCCGCACCGCATCGGCTTCCGCCTCACAATCGCTGGGCACGCGAACAGAAATTCGATGTGCCGGCACCGACCTCACGGATCGAGCGCCTGGTCCTCGACGCAGTGGTCGGCGATCTCCACGCCGCGCGACGTCAGCCGGAACCACCGCTTGCGCCAGGGAGTCCCCCGCGGTTCCGCCTCGATCTCGGAAACGATTCGCTGGATGTAGCCCTTCTCGCCGAGGTAGGCGAGGTCCTTGCGGAGCTGGTCCCACTCGAGCTGCGGGAACACCGCCAGCATGGTTCGCAGGAGCTGGTCGCCCTGCAGTGCGGCCGGGTACAGCATCTTGAGCGCGACGAGGATCTCGCTCCGGACCCGCTTGATATAACGTGCGCCGCCGTTCCTGCTCATATTTGATCTCCTGGTCTGACGGGGGGCGGCGATGAGGCCGCGAGCCCCCCTTCCCGATGGGTCGCTGACAGCTCGGGTAGTTCCGTCTCCATGCGCCAGCGCCGCGCGAGTTCCACGAGGGCGGCCGTCGTGCGGTGCATCTCGGCGGCCAGGCTCTGCCCGCTCTCGAGTTCCGCACTGATGCGCGTGACCATCTCCGTAAGGCGCTCAAGCTGGCGCCGCGCGAGCATTGATTCGCGCACCCACTCTTCCTTGGTCGTGTACTCGCGCTCGAAGTCGGCCGTCGAACGCAGCAGGTCCCGCACGGAAGCCTCCATCGTGTCGATCCGATGCGCGAGCTCGACGAGGGTGGTCGCCTGGTGCTCGCGGATCGCCTTGAGGTACAGGGTGATGACCGCCAGGGGGACCCCGACCAGCGGTGAGAAGACGCTGACGACGACGCCGACCTGCTGCCAGTCCACGCGGCCCCCCTCGCCAGTTCCACACACCCCTTCGGCTCGGCCGCCACAGGGGCGGCCTTACGGCGTTCGTGTTCCCGCCACCACGGGCCTCGTCAGACGGCGCCGAAGCCGGCGCGGAGGATGATGTCGTTGACGAGTCGCAGCAGGCGGTTGGCGGTGTCGACGCGAATCAGGCCATCGAGCAGCGCATCGCGGAAGGCCTGCACTTCGGGCGCTTCGCGCAACGGCACGATGGCTGTCTGCCGGGGCGGCGAGGCGAGCACCGCCTCGATGGCATCGCGCGGCATGACGGGCGTCGGTGTCGCCGCGGGCGAGTTCTGGACGGGCGAGGCATGCGCAGCGCGGGCCACGGCACCACCCAGGGTTTCAATCAGCCGATCAAGCTCAGAGAGAATGTCCTGTGCCAAGATTCCACCTCACTTTGCCGCATTGGGCGGCGTTGATTTCGCGCCGGCGACAGACTGATCGCGCCGGCTCATCCAATCCGTGATGTAGCGTCGCACTTCGTCGCGTAGCGAGAGGCTCTCGATGCCGATCCGCTGGAGCCCGCGGGCGACTTCGTGCAGAACGCCCACGTTGTCCACGGCGACGGACCGGCGGGCCCACTCGGTCTCGCGATCCGCTCGAATCCGCTGCAGGGCCGTGGTGAAGGCGGCGGCATGCGCGTCCACGGCGGCGGAGTCGGACGCGTCGGTCCGAACACGGGCGACGAAGGCGCCGACGGCCGAGGCTTCGCGGGCATCATCGTAGCCCACCACCTCCTGGTGGTACTCCTGCAGTGTGGTCTCCATCTGGCGTGCAGCCAAGCTGATGGCGTCCGCGGCCGAGAGTTCGACGCGTGCATCCCCGCCGCATCCACTCACTGCGGCGAGCAGTAACATGGCGTGTCTTCGCATGGTCCCCTCCCCTACTGTGGACGCCGCGTCGGGGCGGCGGTCGCGGAGGCGCGGCCGGCGTCCTCGTGGGCGATGCCGAGAATCAGCGCCGAGCCGATCGTCACGATCGTGAGCACCAGGTCCTCGCGAACCTCGAGGCCGTACTCGGCGGCGAACGCGGCGCCCACCGTCGCGAGCGCCACGCGGACTTTCCGCGAACCGAGCGGTCGGAGGATCGCCTGCAGTGTCTTCGGAACCGTCATTGCTTTCCCTCCTTTTCGAGTAACAATCTCCGTCCTTCAGGCAGGAGGGACGGCTGGGTCCGGGGCGCGACATCCGTCCCAGCCATCCCCGATGGAAAGTTCGAGCCGGTGCGCAGGTGCATCGCCGGAAGCATCCACACCCCATGGCGACAACGTCAGCCCCGCATCATCGATGTCGCGCCAATCGGCGGGATCCGCACACCACAGGAAATACGCGGGACTGGAGCCAACGAGCTGACGGAACGTGCGCACGAGCGTGGCGGCGGACTGGTGCTCCACGCGGAGGCGCCCGGCGCCGGTCGAGCGGTACCAGTCGTAGACGCAGCGTGCGACGAGCCGCCGCAGCGCCGGTCGCTGGCTGACCTTCAGAGGAAAATCAGTGGACATCGGATCCGCGCCGGCGTCACGAACGCGGGCGATCGCTGTTTCCATCCGGGCGGACCGTCGGCACAGGCCGAGCCAGCGCATCCCCGCTCGCTCGAAGACCGGGTTCAGCAGGCCGATCGACGCGAGGCACTCGACGAAGCGGGCGCCGGCTTTCGGGAGCGTTTCTTCCACAAGCCAATGCCCCAGGCCGCAGCCGCGGAGGTCCGGGTGCAGGATCAGGCGTTTGAGGACGCGGAGTTCGCGGTTGAGCAGGCGCGGGTTGCGGGCGAAGCGCCGGCGGGTGACACGGTTGCGGACGGCCAGTTCGAGCGTCGGGCGTCCATAGACGACGACTCCGACGATCTCTGCACCGTCGCGCAGGACGAAGACGTGATCGACGAAGCCGACCTGGGTGCTCTCACGGTAGTGCAGGTGGGCGAGGCTGGCGTAATCGGCCAGGCGTCCGGGCTCGATGCGGAGACGGTGGGCGAACGAGACTCGCCGGGAGAAAGAGATCTCGCCCGCCCGAACCGTGCTCTCTCCGCATCCACATCCACCGAGGCGAATCACGCGATCCGGCTGCAGATCTTCCGCCAGTTCGCCGCGGACGTCGGCACAGACGAAGTTCAGATGCTCTCGCGTGGCGATCCGACGCAGGTTGAAGGCGACGCTCCGGGCGAGGCGATCATGCAGGACCGCCCCGAAGTCGTCGCAGATCAGTGGTCCCGCAGCCCCGCCGGCCCGGTGCAGCGCGATAGACCGGGCCAGGCGGGCGCGGAACCGCTCCCCCTCCGACAGCGTGTCGAACCGTCGCAGCCAGACGCGGGGTTCGCCGAGACCGCAGGCGGTCAGCAGGCCGGCGGCCTCGGCCAACGGCCGGGTCGGCGCGACCGCGTCCACGACAGCAACGTCCAGCGGGAAAGCGAGGTCGCAGAGGCGTCGTGCGCCTGCGATCCTGCGCTGCAGCTGCTGCAGCAGCGTGGTTTTGCCCGAACCGGAGGGTCCAACGATCATCGTGACGGTCCCCGGTCTGGCGGTGAGCTCGTAGTGTCATTCAGGCAGTGCCGGCGGGGCATCCGTCCGCAGCGGCAGGCCGAATCGAAGACTGATTTCCGCGGTGCGAGGGGTCAGGCTCAACGGTGCGGCTTCGATACCAAACATGAACCTAACTTACAGCACAATACATCGGGCGTCAAATATGAATTGCTATTTTTTTCTACTTCATTGCGCCAGGCAGAACATAGCGGAGCACTCCACTCGGATAGCGCGCGGGGTGCCGATCAAAAGTCCGGCACTCCCCTGTTGCATCTTTCGAAAACCCGTGGTAGATTCCCTAACTGGATTGGTTCGCATAAGAGTTCGGTACGTGACGTCATCCTTCCACGTCAGATTCGCACCTTCTCCGTTGACGATTCCTTCCGTTTTCGGCCGGAATGTAGGCCGCTTTCGCATTGACCCCGGAAAGTGAAAATGCGGGTCAGAAGACGCCCATGCACAGGAGATCGATGATGGGCAAGAAACTCTATGTTGGGAATCTGAGCTACTCGACCACCAGCTCGGATTTGGAAGCATTGTTCAGCCAGCACGGGACAGTGCAGAGCGCGCAGGTCATCTCGGATCGCGAGACCGGCCGGAGCAAAGGTTTCGGCTTCGTCGAAATGGCGAACGATTCAGAGGCGCAGGCAGCAATCAACGCCCTCAATGGCCAGCAGCATGGCGGCCGGGCGCTGACGGTCAACGAGGCACGTCCTCGTGAGGATCGCGGTGGCAGCGGCGGCGGCCGTGGCGGCTACG
Source organism: uncultured Planctomycetales bacterium (assembly GCA_964548565.1). Lineage (GTDB taxonomy): Bacteria > Planctomycetota > Phycisphaerae > UBA1845 > PWPN01 > CAYLLT01. The sequence continues at coordinate 12,774 of CAZJTF010000023.1, forward strand.
GCGGTGGCGGCGGCGGTGGACGCGGTGGCTACGGTGGTGGCGGCGGCGGACGCGGCCGCTATTGATCGCACCCGGGTGACGGCCGAAACTTCGACTGGCACCATGTTCTGCTACGCAGCGGCTCCCATGCTGGTATGACGCGGGAGTCCAGAGCTGACAAAACTCACAATGCAGAAGGCCACCCGATCCGGGTGGCCTTTTTTATTGGCGTGCGGCACTTCGCAGATGTCGTAGTCCGCTGGATGGCTCGCAGCAGGCGTACACGACGGCGGGGGGATCCCGCAAGTCCCGTCAGAACATGCGTCGCGCGGGACGGCGTCCCAGGAACATCCGGTAGATGAACAGCAGCAGCATCGCCCCGAGAACGGAGGCGATGAAGCCCGCAGCCTGGCCCGGTCCGTACCAGCCGATCGCACGCCCCAGGTAGCCGGCGACGAACGCCCCGGCGATACCCAGCAGGATCGTGACGATGAATCCGCCGGGGTCACGCCCGGGCATGAGCAGTTTGGCAACAGCTCCCACGACCAGCCCGATCAGTAACATCACGACAATATCCATGCCTCACCTCGCGTCAGGATGACCCGCACTGCCTGCCCCCACTGGATTATTCCTCGCCGCAGCACGGGATCGCCGGAGAAGGATGAGCAGAACGAGAACGAGAGCGACGCCGGCCGGCACGGCATAGCGCGCCCAGGGAGTGCCCCGTGGCCCGCCGAGGTCAGCCAGGCATTCCGCGAGCACTTCCTGCTCGCCAGGGCTGGTCAGCCGCTTCATGGCGTCCTCGATGACCTCCACTGCCTCGTCGCGCTGGCCACGGGCGTTGAGGACACGGGCAAGCGTGTCGATGATCGCGACGTCCCTGCCCTCGGTCAGCACGTATGCCTCGCGGGCCTGGGTCACGTTTGCCTCGACGGGCTTGCCGGTGAGATAGCCGCTCCACGCGAGGTTATTGTACGTCTCAGGACCCGGTGCGGCCTTGAGGAGGCGCTGGGCGGCAGCCTCGGCTTCGTCATAGCGTTGCAGCCCGATCAGCACCTGGTAGTACTGGCTGACATTCTGGACGAGCAGGTGGCGCCGGCCGTCCTCCATCGCCTTGCGCTGCTCCTGCGTGTATTTCTGATCGAGCAGCTTCGCCAGGATCCCCGGCTCGAACATCTCGAACTGCTCGTCGATCTTCGCCTTGATGTCCATGCCGTCCGCAATTTCGGCGTACCGGCGCTGGCGGAGCAGTTCGTCCATGAGATTCTGGCGGAGTTGCTGGACGATTTCAGAGCCGGGCTGCTCCTTGCGCAGCTTGTCGTAGACCGCGAGACTGTCGTCGGACGCGCCGAGGGACTCGTTCAAGCTGGTGAAATCCATCGTCACCATCAGGCCGCCCTTACCGGAGAGGACCGCCTCCCGGGCGGCGTCACGACGTTCCACGAGGGCGGCCCGCGCCGGCGGATAGTCCCGCGCCAGGGCGGAGATGTCGCGGAGCAGATACGACAACCGGACACCTCCGAAGCCGACGCTGTGTCGGTTGCCTTCGTCAAAGCACCAGAGGTACTCCTTGAGCGCCTCCTCCTTACGGCCCTGGCGCTGCAGGACGCGGGCGTATTCCATCCGGACCATGGGATCCTTGCCGCCGGCGGCATCCACCTTGTCGCGGGCGCGGGTCAGGGCGTCCCTGCCGGAGAGGATCGCGTCGCCGGCGGTGATGAACTCGGAAGACGAGTGGTAGCCGTAGAGGCGGTCGATCTCCGTGCCGTCCGGTTTGAGAAAGAGCAGGGTCGGATAGCCATCAACTTTGAAGCGGTCGGCGAGGGGCTCCTCCTTTTCGGCGTCGATGTGCAGCGCGATCGTCTTGTCGTTCAGCCAGGCGATGACCTTCGCGTCCTTCCACGTCGTTTCATCCAGGGACTTGCAGGGCCCGCACCAGGTGGTGAAGAAGTCGATGAAGACCGGTTTCTTCTCCGTGGCGGCTTTGGCCATGGCCTGGTCGAAGGTGAGGGATTGAAACGGATCCGCACCCCCTGCGACGCCAACCGGCAGGAGCACCGCGGCCATCCAGACGGCAGCGACGGGTGCGGTGTGATGATGACTCGACGAAAGTCGACAGGACGGGGCGATGCGCTCGCGGCTGGGTCTCATCCTTTTCCTCCTGCAACTCCGGCGGACCAGACCCCACAGATGGTACCCGCGCACGAGCCGCTCGTCGCGGAGGCCCACCGGCAGGCGCCAGACCGCACCTCCGGCCTTGGAGGCGGCGTGAGCGCCGTGGGATCATGGCATCAACCGGCTTTCGCATTGCCTCAGCATGGCGTACCTTTGGTGAACGAATGCAGCGCGGCGGATGATCCGTGCCGCACGAAACACTTCCCGGGATATCCACATGAGTCAGAACGGACGCCGTCGTGGCTCGCCCCGCCTTCCGAGGCGACGTATTCACCTCCTCTGCAATGCCCACATCGACCCCGTCTGGCTGTGGGAGTGGGAAGAGGGCGCGGCGGCCGCCATTTCGACCTTCCGGACGGCCGCGGAGTTGTGTGAAGCGTTTCCGGGGTTCGTGTTCAACCACAACGAGGTGACGCTCTACCGGTGGGTGGAGGAGTACGAGCCGGCGCTGTTCGCGCGGATCCAGAAGCTCGTGAAACAGCGCAAGTGGCACATCATGGGCGGCTGGTACCTGCAGCCGGACTGCAACATGCCGTCGGGGGAGTCGTTCGTACGGCAGATCCTGCTCGGGCGGCGGTATTTCCGCGAGAAGTTCGGTGTCGCCCCGACGACAGCCATCAATTTCGATCCGTTCGGGCACACGCGCGGGCTTGTGCAGATCCTGGCGCGGAGCGGATTCGACTCGTACCTGTTCTGCCGGCCGGACCAGAAGGACTGCCCGCTGCCGGGGGACGATTTCATCTGGGTGGGGTTCGACGGATCAGAGGTGCTCGGAACCCGCGTGACCGGGTGGTACAACTCGCCACTGGGGAAGGCGGACGCGAAGATTCGCGACCGCATGAAGAATCCCCCCGCGGGTGATGCAAGCCTGCTGCTGTGGGGTGTCGGAGATCACGGCGGCGGCCCGTCGCGGAAGGACCTCGAGCGGATCACGGCGCTGACGCGGCGGTCGAAGGACTTCGACATCCTGCACTCGACGCCGGAGGGGTGGTTCGGGGAGGTGAGGCGGCGCCGGCAGGACCTGCCGCGGCACGCGCGCGACCTCAATCCGTGGGGCGTCGGCTGCTACACCTCGATGGTGCGGATCAAGCAGCGGCACCGCCGGCTCGAGAACGAGCTGTACGCCACGGAGAAGATGTGTTCGGTGATCGCCGCACAGAGGCTGGTGGCGTATCCGCGCGAGGAACTGGCCGAGGCGACACGCGACCTCATGGCGGGCGAGTTTCACGACATCCTGCCCGGCTCGGCGATCCAGCCGGTGGAGGAGACCTCGCTGCGGATGTACGACCACGCGCTGGAGATCCTCTCGCGCGTGAAGGCGCGGGCGTTCTTCGCGGCAGCCAGCGGCCAGCCGCAGGCGAAGGGCAGCGACATTCCGATCCTCGTGTACAACCCGCACCCTTACCGCGTGCGGACGGTGGTCGAGTGCGAGTTCCAGCTGGCGGACCAGAACTGGGAGTCATCCTTCACCGACCTGGCGGCGTTCCAGAACGAGCGACGGCTGCCCTCGCAGATCGAGAAAGAACTGAGCAACCTGACGCTGGACTGGCGCAAGCGGATCGCATTCATCGCCGATCTCGAGCCGGGGCAGATGAACCGGTTCGACTGCCGCGTCGTGAAGGTGCGCCCGGCAAAACCCGCACCGCGGCTCAGGGCGTCTGGCGGGAAGATCCGGTTCCGGAGCAACGAGCTCGAGGTGGTGATCAACACTGCAACGGGGCTCATCGACCGCTACCGCGTGAACGGCCGGGACTGCGTGGGGGCCGGCGCGTGCCGCCCCGTCGTGATCGCGGATAACGAAGATCCGTGGGGCATGCTGGTCCGGAGTTTCCGCGAGGTCGCGGGCGCGTTCCGGCTGATGTCGCGCACGCAGGCGGCGCGATTCGCAGGATTGCGCGTGCGGCAACTTGAACCGGTGCGTGTCATCGAGGACGGAGCGGCACGCAGCGTGGTTGAGGCGCTGTTCCGGTATGGGGACTCGTTCATCTGCCAGCGCTACAACCTGCCGAAAGAGGGCACGCAGATCGAGATCGAGACGCGCGTGCACTGGAACGAGAAGAACCGGATGCTCAAGCTCGAGATCCCCACGCTCGGGCGGAAGCGCGATTACCTGGGACAAGTGGCATACGGTGTAGACACGCTGCCGGGCGATGGGGACGAAGCCGTCGCGCAGAAGTGGGTGGCGGTCGTCTCGCGCGAGGACGACCTGGCGCTGACGGTCATCAACGACGGGATCTACGGCTCGGATCACACGGCGCAGGCCGGGCTCCGCATGACGCTGCTGCGTTCGCCCGCGTACTCGGGGCATCCTTTTCTCGATCGCCCGATCGTGCCGCAGGACCGATACCAGCCGCGCATTGACCAGGGGGAACGCGTGTTTCGGCTGTGGGTCGATGCGGGCAACGTGGAGCAGCGACTGGCGGCCATCGACCGGGAGGCGCTCGTGTGTAACGAGGCGCCGATGGCGCTGTCGTTCTTCCCGCCGGGAATGGGGAGCCGTCCGAAGGCGGGGCCAATCCTCAGCGACGATGCCGTACAGATCACGTGCCTCAAACGTGCCGAAGAGAATGACGACCTGATCGTCCGGCTGTTCGAGCCGACCGGGCGCCGGCGCACCACGCTGCTGACGCTGCCCTTCCTGGGCATGAAAATCCCGGTGGAGCTGGGCGCGTTCGAGATCCGGACATTGCGGATCGAGCCGAAAACGCGCCGGGTGCGGGAGTGTGACCTGCTGGAGCAGCCCCTCGGCGTCACAGCGGGAAAAACCTGATCACGCAGATGCGACGTTGCCGGCGCGACAGGCGCTGCCAGGTGCCCACGGTGCGGCGAGCCTCTCCGTCGCCGAGGCCCATTCCCGCAAACCCGGCTGACGCTTGATCTGCGGCCTCGGGATCGTTAGGATCGGCGTTAATCAGTTCTAAGTGCCGCGCCCTCCGGCGGCTATCCGCATGATCCGGTGGTCGAAAGCACGGGTGCAGAGCGCATGAAGCGGGTTGCATTCACCCTGATCGAGGTGCTGGTGGTGGTCGCGATCATCGCCGTACTGGTCGGGATCCTGCTGCCGACGCTGAGCCGCGCGCGGGAGACGTCGCGGCGCGCGGTCTGCCTGCACAATTTGAAGATGCTCGGGCAGTGCTGGGTGATCTACCACACCGATAACAAAGGAGCGCTCGTCGCGGGCGTCGCGGCCCCCGGCGAGGTGTCGGCCCCGAGTGACAAGACCTGGTTGCAGACGCACGCGCCGGGTTGGACGACATTCATCGGCACCAGCCCGGCGACAGAGCCGGCCTCGCGGCAGCTCTGGGCCATCCGCAACGGCGCCCTGTTCAAGTACGCACGGTCTGAGGCAGTCTACCGGTGTCCGCGCACGCGGAAGACCGAGATGCGGACGTACAGCACGAACCAGGGGGCCAACGGCTACATCGACGGGACGTTCGGCAGCGGGACCAAGTGGACGGACTGGGTTTCGCAGCGGATCGACAACATGAATCCTCCGTCCGGCCGGCTGGTGTTCTTCGACGATTTTCCCGAGAACTGGGACGCCTGCTGGATGGTTTCGCCGGTGAGCCCGCAGTGGTGGAACCCTCTGTCGCTCCGCCACGACATGGGGACGACGCTCACTTTTGCCGACGGGCACTCCGAGCGATGGACGTGGTCGGATCCGCGGACCCGGGCGTTCGCGACGATGAGCTGGGCGGACTGGCTCAAGGCCGAAAGCTCTCAAAAGACGACTCAGAACAACAACCGCGACCTCCGGCGGCTGCAGATTGCCTGCTGGGGTCGGCTGGGATACGACTGATCCTCAGGGGCCCCCTCTGAGCACTGCTACGACCTTAAACACACTGGAAAGAACTATCGATCCTGACTAATATGCGGTCAGGCTGGCTTCACTGCCCAGCGTAGCTTGGCGGCCGAGGCACGGGGGTTCTCGCGGCGTTCGGCGGGGCCGGGGCGGATCGGCTCGCCGGCGACGGAGGCCCACGTTCCGTCGCGCACGCCGTCGCGGAACGCGTGCTTGACCAGGCGATCCTCGCCGCTGTGGAACGAAATGATCCCGATTCTGCCGCCGGGCCGCAGGCAGTACGGGGCGAGCCGCAGCAGTTGCCGGAGCGCGCCGAGTTCGTCATTGACGAGGATACGCAGCGCCTGGAAAGTTCGCGCTGCCGGGTGCAGTTCGCCCTCCGTGCGCCGCCACGTTCGCCGGTCGAACCCCTTGGCCACGAAGATCACGTCCACGAGTTCCGATGTCGTGCGGATCGGGCGACGGGTCCGCTGGCGGTCGATTTCGGACGCGATGACCCGCGCGTCAGGCTCATCGCCGTACTCGTCGAGGGCGGCGGCGATCTCGTCCGGACCGAGCTTGAGCAGCAGATCCGCCGCGGAGCGCTGAATGCGGTCGTCCATCCGCATGTCGAGCGGGCCCTCCTGCTTGTAGGTAAACCCGCGGGTGGGGTCGTCGATCTGCATGCTCGAGACGCCCAGGTCGGCGAAGAGGATGTCGTAGCCGCCGCGACCGATCTCCGCAAGCACTTTGCCGACGCCCGCGTAATTGCTGCGATGAAGGCTCAGCCGTTCTGCCGAAAAGGACTCGAGCAGGCGGGCCCGCGACCGCTCGAGTTCGCGACCATCGACGTCGAGGCCGACGAGCAGGCCGTCGGGCGCGGTGCGGAGCAGGAATTCCCGTGCGTGGCCGCCGTAGCCAAGCGTGCAATCGGCGACGACCTCGCCCGGGGTAGGGCGCAGTGCCTCCATCACCTCAGTGACGAGGATCGGCACGTGGGTCCCCGCCGGCGTACCGCCCCGCTCGCGCACGCGGTCCTGGATCTCCGGGTATGCGTCCGGGCGCAGCTCCTTGTACTTCTCGTCGAAGCGGCGCGGGTGCGTACCCCGATAGCGCGGGCGCCGACGGTGCGGCGGGAGCCCGTCCGGAGCTTGTGCGTCGTTGCGATCGATCATCGAGACATTGTACAGCGGGATGGGGTGGTGTTTTCGACGGGTAAGACGATGCCGGGGCCGGACAATACTTGAATAGTCTCGTTGGAGCCCCCGGGATGACACACAGCAGCCTGTCTCCGCAACTCCCGGTGCCTGCAAACGCCCCGCCGCCGATCCGCGGCCGACTTTGTCGGATCGGCTGGTGGCTGATGCTGGGTGTGTTTCTGCTGGGCCTCGCGGCCTGGGTGGACAGCTACTGCTGGTGCCGCAGATCCCCCTGGGGCGACCGGCACCGGGGCAATTACACGTTCGTGACCTCCTCCTTCGGGTCACTCTTCCTGGAGAAGCGGACAAACTGCGATATCGACCATCACTTCTCACGGCACCATCAGAGAGCGTACCGCTACGGTGCGTACGGTCCAACGGTGACGTCAATGGAATTGCTCGGGTTTGGCTATTTCGTCGGCACCGAGTACGGCTGGTACCAGAACCTGTACCCGGTCACGAGCTTTCCCGCCTACACCGATCGGCGCTGGCAGAGGGAACCGTTCCGGACGCTGCGGATCCCCTACTGGCCTGCCATCCTGATCGGGGCGGCCCTCTCGCTGCCGTGGCTGCCGCGACGCATCCGGGCCTGGCGGGCGGGCCGGCGCTTTCGCCACGGTCTCTGCATGACCTGCGGCTATGACTTGACGGGCAACACATCGGGCGTCTGCCCCGAATGCGGCAAGCGGGTAATATGTGCCCCCAGCGGCGGCGCCGCATAGTGCCGCCTGGAGTGGGTGGCCGTCGTCGTCGCGTGTCGTTCGTGGAGATCAGCAGATGCCTGCGCGTGTGCTGTGCATGGTGGTGGTGTTCTCGACGGGGTGGGCTCTCTGCCCGGCAGCAAACGCGCAGGCGGCCGGAATCGCAGAACAACCGGCGGGCACCACGGCGCTGGACACGGAGGACGTCCGCGCGATCCAAACCGTCGTGCAGGAAGAGTTCGAGCGTCTGCTCGACCTGTACAAGCACCTGCACCAGAATCCGGAACGGTCGCTGCACGAAGTGAAAACGTCGGCGCGACTGGGGGCGATCCTGAAGGACGAAGGGTACGAGGTCACGGCGGGTGTCGGGGGGCATGGCGTCGTGGCGCTGCTGCGGAACGGGGACGGCCCGACCATTATGTATCGCGCGGACATGGACGCGCTGCCGATCACGGAGAAGACCGGCCTGCCGTACGCCAGTACCGTGACCGTCAAGGACAATGCCGGGAAGGACGTCGGCGTCATGCACGCGTGCGGACACGATGTGCACATGACCTGCCTGATCGGTGTGTCGCGCGTGCTGGCCCGCACGAAGGAGCGATGGAGCGGCACGCTCATGCTGGTCTGCCAGCCGGCCGAAGAGCACGGCGGCGGCGCGAAACGCATGCTGGAGGACGGGCTGTTCACACGGTTTCCCAAGCCCGACCAGGCGCTCGCTCTGCACGTGAGCGGCTCACACGAGGCGGGGACGGTCGTGGTCGTCGCAGGTTACGCGCTGGCGAACGTCGACTCCATGGACGTGACGATCCGCGGGCGCGGCGGACACGGCGCGTCCCCCCACCGGACGATCGACCCAATCCTGCTGGCGTCGCGCACGGTGGTGGCGCTGCAGGGGATCGTCGCCCGGGAGGTCAACCCGATCGACAGCGCGGTGGTCACCGTCGGGTCCATTCACGGCGGCACGCAGCACAACATCATCCCCGACGAGGTGAAACTGCAGCTCACCATCCGGTCATACAAGGACGACATCCGGCGTCAGCTTCGGACCGCGATCGAGCGGATCGTGCGGGGTGAGGCCCAGTCAGCCGGCGCCCCCGAGCCGAGCATCGTGACACGCGAGGGAACGCCTTCCACGTACAACGATCCGGCCCTCGTGGCCCGGACCGTACCGGCCTTCGAACGGGCACTCGGCAAGGACCGCGTGCAGCCGGGGGAGCCGGTCATGGGCGGCGAGGATTTCGCCCTGTACGGGCGGGCCGGGGTGCCGGCGTTCATCTTCTGGCTGGGCGGAGCGGACCCGGAGAAGCTCGCCCGCAGCAGGGAGCCCGGCGGCGAGCCGCTCCCGTCGCTGCATTCGCCCCTGTACTATCCACCGCCCGAGCCGACGATCAAAACCGGGGTCGTCGCGGCTTCGGCGGCGATTCTGAACCTGCTGGGTCGGCGGTAAAACCCATTTTTTGCTCATAAGTAGCCATGCAGCATCAATTTGAGGGATTCCCGTCCTGATCTACGAAGATTTTCGTCGATTTTACGAAACCTTTCGTATATAGTCGGCGTCTAAGTCTGCAGGAGGATGCCTCACATGCCCACATCGACGCCAAGGCCGACCGACGCGGAACTCGCCATCCTACGGGTGCTCTGGGACCGGGGTCCGAGCACCGTCCGGCAGGTCCATGACGAACTCAACCGAACGCAGATGACCCGCTCAAGCGATTCCGGGCGGAACCCGACCGGCTACACGACGGTCCTCAAGTTCCTGCAGATCATGACGGAGAAGGGGCTGGTCACGCGGGACGAATCCCGGCGGACGCACGTCTACCGGCCCCGTGTGGCCGAGGACCAGACGCAGCGCCGGCTGCTGCGCGATCTGCTCGACCGCGCCTTCGCCGGATCGGCGCAGAAGCTCGTCATGCAGGCCCTCGCGGTGAAGAAGGCCTCGCCCGGGGAGCTGGCCGAGATGCGAGACCTGCTGGATCGACTCGAAAAGGAGAAGCCATGAACGCTCTGATGCAGATCCTGCCCGGGGACGTCGTCTGGCGACTCGGCTGGACGCTCCTGCACTTCGTGTGGGAGGGAGCTGCCATCGCACTCGGCGCGGGCGTGCTGTTGACGGTGCTGCGACGGCGGTCGGCGGCCGGCCGGTACGTCGTCGGGTGCGGCGCGCTGACCCTGATGCTGGCGGCGGTCCTGGGCACGTTCGTCATTCTCCCGGACCGGACAGATTCCGGGGGCCGGGCTGTTCAGACGGCGTGCATGACGCCCGCGGCGGAGGTGGCGCCCGCGGCAGTTCCCAATGCGAAGGAGGAACCGGCGAGGGTGGCGGACACGACGCCGCCGGTGCGCCCGGTCCCCTTGACCCCGACGCCCTCTGCGGCACGTCCGCGCGCCCGCGACGTCTGGGCGGGCTTCGTGCAGTGGTGTGAGCCATACCTCCCGTGGGTGGTCATAGTGTGGGCGACGGGCCTGCTTGTCCTGTCGCTGCGGCTGGTCGCCGGCTGGCTGCAGGTGCGCCGGATGCGCTGCGGGCGTGCTGAACCGGTATCGCGGGAGCTGGCGCACCTGCTCGATGACCTCGCGGCAGACCTGCGCGTCCATCGACCGGTGCGCCTTGTTCATTCGACGGCCGCACACGTGCCGATGGCCATCGGCTGGGTCCGACCGATGATCCTGCTGCCGGTGTCGGCGATGACCGGCCTGACGGAGGACCAGCTGCGGGCGATCCTCGCGCACGAGCTCGCGCACATCCGTCGCTGCGATTACCTGGTCAACATCCTCCAGTGCGCCGTCGAAACGCTGCTCTTCTATCACCCGGCGGTCTGGTGGCTCTCGCGCCGGGTCCGCACCGAACGCGAGCACTGCTGCGACGATATCGCGGTCGCGGCCTGCGGCGACCGGCTCCATTACGCCCGCGCCCTTGCCCATCTGGAAGAGCTGCGTCATCACGGAATCCGCCTGGCGGCCGCGGCGAGCGGCGGATCACTCGTCCGTCGCATCCGGCGACTGCTGGGCGTGCCCGAGCACCGGCGGCCCGGCGGCTGGCTCGCCGGCGCGCTGGCGCTGTCGCTCGTCATCATGACAGGTGTCGGTCTGCGGCTGGCGTTTGGATCACAGGAATCGGATGCTGGCCGGCCCGATCCGGCGTTGATCGGCACGTGGACCTTCGAGAACTCCGTCGGCGACGACGAGCAGATGTCGGTCTTTCAGGGCGGGCGCGTGCTGGTGATCTACAGCAACGGTCACCGCGACGACACCCGGCTGCAGAACGGGAAGGTGACCGTCCAGGAGTACGGCGGCGCGGAAACGACACTCGCCGCGGGACCGGACCGCACGCTCGTTCAGCGCTCACGGCAGTACACACCCGAGAGGAAGATCTGGAAGCGCCTCGACGCCGAGCCCCACGAGCGGCTGCTCCGCATCCTCACCGGCCCCGTCAAGCGCCAGCCCGTCGAGTGTGTGCGGTACTTCGTGCGGATTGTGACGGACGGGGAGCGCGTGACCTTCGAAGGCCAAGACACGACGTGGGAGGGCATCCGCCCGCTGCTGGCACAAGTGCCCGATCGCCCGCGGACGGTGCTCGAACTGGCCGTCGCCTCAGGAGACGTCACGCTGCGGCAGCTCAACGACGCGCAGAATCAGACGCTCGCGCTCACGCAGGAGTTCGGCTTCGAGTACATGTCGTACATCGGCGAGCACGCGATGGAGTCGAAGGGCTCCGATGCGCAGCTCGTTTCCGGTCCGCGGCGCTCACCGCAAGGGCATAAGGTTCAGGCGGTGATTGCCCCGGCGTCTCAACCTGCATCGCAGCCGGACGGCGCCGCTGAACCACGCAACGTCAGCGGGCGCGTCCTGCTGCCCGATGGTTCACCCGCGGCCGGGGCCCACGTCGCGATCGTGCTGCGCGAGCACCAGCTCCGTTATGCGAACGGACGGTTTGACCGTGAGCTGCACCACCGCACGGAGAAGCAGCCGCAGGGTGTCACGGCCACGTGCGATGCCGAAGGTCGGTTCTCCATCCCGGCTCCACCCGGCAGCCGGGCGGTCGTCGCAACGCATGACGGCGGCTACGGCGAGGCGCTCGTGAACGCGCTCTCCGACGCGCCGATTCGCCTGCAGTCATGGTCGACCGTGGCCGGCACAGTCGGCCAGGGGCGCTATCCCGACGGTCGCCCGGTGCAGGTGATCCTGCACGCGAACCGCGCGATCGGAGCAACCGAGATCGGGCGAAGTGACGAGTTGCGATTCGAACATGTCGTGGACGTGAATGCCGACGGCAGCTTCCGCTTCGATCGTGTCGCTCCGGGGCGGTACTGGGTCCACCGCAAGCTCTCGTGGCGGGTCGACGGCGGCGATCCGATTGTCGACGTCGCGCCCGGCGCGTCCCTGCGCGTGACGCTCGCGCGGACGGCGGTCGGTTTGATCCTCGGCGCGCCCCACCGGAACCTGCTGATCCATCCCCGATTGGTCACATTGCGAATTGAAGCCGTCAGCCCGTATCCTGCATGGTCAGGCAGAACGAGTGAGCTGGACGCGGTCGCCACCTATTACAGTGGTTTCCTGGCGTCCGACGAGTTCAGAGCGTACGAGCGCGAGAACGTCGAAATCGACCAGAACGGACGGTTCCGGATCGAAAACCTCCCACCGGCGACGTACAAGCTCTTTGTGAGCGTCCTCGCGGATGGAGCGGCCCCGGCCGAGGGTCCCGGCTTCCGGTATGCCACCACGAGCCGAACGTTCACGGTTCCCGCGGCAGTGGGTGGGACAGCAGCAGAACCGGTTGACCTCGGCTTCATCATCGTGGGCGCAGATCAGGCGGTTGTGCACCCGACCTGGGTGACCGGCTCCGGATCGTGGATGCGTGAAAAGAAGTAGACGCGACTCGGCCGGGGTCGATGACAGCGCGCCGGGCGGGGGGGCCATGACAACCGTCGCCGCACGCAACTGTCCCGACCGAGGCAGCCGAGGTGCCCTGGGCGGACAAGACTCTCGTCTCCCCTCAGCGAAATCGATGCGCAGAGCGGGAGTTGCCCTGCGCGCACGCGGGCATCGCCGGGGCATTCGTCCCCGACCGGCTCATCTCTCGCGGATCTTCTCGATCTTGCGCCCGATCACCTGCTTGGCGCGGTCGGCCACGACGTTGATCGCGGCGTAGAGGTCTTCCTGCTTCTCCTCCACCACGACCGTTCCGTTCGGCTTGAAGTGGATTTCGGCAAGGCAGCGCTTGTCGACGCCGCCCTTTGGGCCGTTGACGTCCTCCAAACGCACGGTCACTTCCATGAGCCACCGGGCGTACTGGTTGAGGGCGGAATCGAACGCGGACTGGACATGCGAGCGGATTGAATCGCTGAGTTCGAGGTGGTGTCCGTGAATTCTCAACTCCATCAGTGCCTCCTTGTCCGTTCCGTTCCATCATAGCGGCGCAGCTGACGGAGGGCTATCCGCGGGCGCGCCGACCTCTTTCTGCATCGTCCGGCGGCCTGGCAATCTTGATCCGCGAAGCGCCAGGGCCTATTCTGGACGTGTTCGCCAGGGGAGGCAGGTCCGCGACCCGCCTGAGACGACGAGGACGACCGCCCGTCGCACCCTTGGAACCTGATCAGCGAAACGCGGTATTTTCGGGCCGCCTCGAGGGGCCCATCGTCCGCGGGAGCTGCGTAGGAAGGCGACGGCAACCCTGAGACCCGGGCCGATTTCTGATCTCAGTCCGTCCGCCGCCTGCCCGGCAGGAATCTCGCCGCTGAGGCAGCGAGGGCGGTGTGCCATTACCGTCCACAAGGATGGAGTTCATCCGTGCCGACGGATGTCGCCCGATCTCCTGCGCACCGGCCTGCCGCGCTCCTGCGAGCCTGTGTGGCGCATGTGTTCGAGTTCGAGGGTTCAGACATGATCCAGGAACGTGATCCTGCCCCGGTCGTAAGGGACGAGGTGATCACGCGCGAGCCGATCCCCGGCTCTCGCAAAGTGTATGTCGCGGGCGCGCTGCATCCGGACCTCCGCGTGCCGATGCGCGAGATCCAGCAGGCGCCGACGCAGCTGGGCGGTGGGCGCACCCAGCCGAACCCGGCGATCACCGTCTACGACACGTCGGGGCCCTACACCGACCCCGACGTCGCGATCGACGCCCGTCGCGGGCTCGTCCCGCTGCGGCTTGAGTGGATTCTCGCCCGCGGCGATGTCGAGGAACTGCCGGGGCTCTCCTCGCGCTACGGCCAGCAGCGCCTTGCCGACCACGGGCTGGACCACCTGCGTTTTGAGCACCTCCGGCGTCCGCTGCGGGGGAAAGCCGGCCGGCGCGTCACGCAGATGCACTATGCCCGGCGAGGCATCATCACGCCCGAGATGGAGTTCATCGCGATCCGCGAGAACCAGATGTGGGACCGGCATCCTGCCGGTCGGACCGACTGGAAACCGGCCCCACACAACCGCCAGGATGCTGGTTCCACACATCCCCTGCTGGTGCAGCATCCCGGCAACTCTTTCGGGGCCTCGATCCCGCCGCTCATCACCCCGGAGTTCGTGCGCGACGAGGTGGCCCGCGGCCGCGCGATCATCCCCAGCAACATCAACCACCCGGAAAGCGAGCCGATGATCATCGGGCGCAACTTCCTGGTGAAGATCAACGCGAACATCGGCAATTCGGCCGTCACCTCCAGTATCGAGGAGGAGGTCGAGAAGATGGTGTGGGCGATCCGCTGGGGCGCCGACACCGTGATGGACCTCTCCACCGGCAAGAACATCCACGAGACGCGCGAGTGGATCATCCGCAACTCGCCCGTGCCCATCGGGACGGTGCCGATTTACCAGGCGCTCGAGAAGGTGGGCGGCAGGGCGGAGGAGCTGACGTGGGAGATCTTCCGCGACACGCTGATCGAGCAGGCCGAGCAGGGCGTGGACTACTTCACAATCCACGCCGGCGTGCTGCTGCGCTACATCCCGATGACGGCGAAGCGCGTGACCGGCATCGTCTCACGGGGGGGATCGATCCACGCCAAGTGGTGCCTCGCCCATCACCAGGAGAACTTCGCCTACACCCACTGGGACGAGATCTGCGAGATGATGGCGGCCTACGACGTGGCGTTCTCGATCGGTGACGGTCTGCGGCCGGGCTCGATTGCGGATGCGAACGACGAGGCGCAGTTCGCGGAACTCTACACGCAGGGCGAGCTCACGCGGCGCGCCTGGGCACAGGACGTGCAGGTGATGAATGAAGGGCCCGGTCACATCCCCCTGCACATGATCCAGGAGAACATGACCAAACAGCTCGAATGGTGCCACGAGGCGCCGTTCTACACGCTCGGCCCGCTGACGACCGACATCGCACCGGGTTACGACCACATCACGAGCGCCATCGGCGCCGCCATGATCGGCTGGTACGGCACCGCGATGCTGTGTTACGTCACGCCGAAGGAGCACCTGGGCCTGCCCAACAAGAAGGACGTGCGTGACGGGGTCATCGCCTACAAGGTGGCTGCTCACGCGGCCGACCTGGCGAAGGGGCATCCCGGCGCCCAGCTCCGCGACAATGCGGTGAGCAAGGCCCGCTTCGAGTTCCGCTGGCAGGACCAGTTCAACCTGTCACTCGACCCGGAGACGGCCCGCGATTTCCACGACGAGACGCTGCCGCAGGAGCCAGCCAAGACCGCGCACTTCTGCAGCATGTGCGGCCCCAACTTCTGCTCGATGAAGATCACGCAGGATGTCCGCGACTACGCGGCCCGACAGGGCCTCACAGAGCAGGAGGCGATCGAGCGGGGCCTGCAGGAGAAGGCCGAGGAGTTCCGGCAGCAGGGCGCCGAGATCTACGCCCCACGACCGTAATCGACTTCTCCTCGGGAGGCTGCGGGCATTTGACCGATGCGCCTCAGAGCAGGTCTTGAGTTCGGTTTCTGTTTGGACTAGCATCCAGCGGGTGGCACATGTCTCTCGGCTCATCAATCGAGTGGACGGATGCAACGTGGAACCCCGTCCGCGGCTGCACGAAAGTCAGCGCGGGCTGCGCGTGTACAAGGCCACCTGTCACTGACCTGCGCAGCTACCGACCGTCGCTCCGCACCCCTGGCAGGCGTTTCTGGAGGTTGAGCACGCCGTAGCGGTCGCAGATCTGCACGACCTTGTCGAGCGGGATGGCCTCGCGGGTATGGGCGTCGACGCCTGTCACCGACGTCGCCTGGAACAGTGAGTTGTACACCGCCTCTTCCGTCGCCTCCACCACGCTATGAAGAGCGGATCACATCGCGTGGTTGGCGACGGTGGCGACCGGCGGATTCAGCACGGCTCTCGCGCCCGTCGTGCTGCCGAGCGGCCACTCCCGAATAGAAGACTAGCACAGCCACCGGCGTCTCTGGTGCCGAGTGCCAAACACGATACGTTCCTCCAACCCTCCGGCCGCGTCACGACGGCCGCCCGGCCAAACCTGCACAGGACTCGCACGCCATCAAGATCTGAGGCCACAATGGACATTGACGCTCCCGGGTGTTACTACGGTAGTGTCCTTAGTCCGCTCGTGGGAGGCGCCGTGATCAGACGGATACACATCAGCGGCTACAAATCCCTTGTCGACTGCGAGGTTCGGCTCCAGCCGTTGTCCGTCATTCTTGGTCCAAATGCCGCTGGCAAGAGCAACTTCCTGGATGCACTTCAGCTGCTGTCCCGGCTCGCACAGTCGCGCACCCTGAAGGATGCGTTCGAGCCTCCTTACCGCGGCACACCAATCGAGTCGTTCACCTTCGAGAAAGGCGGCATCGCCGCAAGCCTGAAGAAGGAGTCGCTCACGTTCAGCATCGAAGTGGACGTACAGCTCTCCCAGGCTGCTGTCGACGCAACGGAGAATCAGATCCGCGAAATGCGGACGGGTAAGGACGGGCGCGAGGCAGACGGAGGGGGCAATGGCTACGTTCGGGAGCGGTCGCTCCGATACCGTATCGGACTCGAGATCCTCCCTCGTTCCGGAATCTTGCGGGTTTCCGATGAGTATCTTGCCGCGCTCACCACGAGGGGGGAAGTGCGAGCCTCACGCAGGCCCTTTTTCGACAAGGTGGGCAACAAGATCCATCTGCGAATGGAAGGCCAAGCGCACCCAACCGCATACGAGGTGGGGCTTGATCGAACAATATTGTCAGAGCCAGTTTATCCTCCACACTACCCCCACCTGGTGGCCATGCGCAACGAGTTGAGCCGATGGCATTGCTTCTATTTTGAACCACGGGAGCGGATGCGGGCCCGTAACCCCGTGAAGGAAGTCCGGCACATCGGGCTGATGGGCGAGGACCTTGCTGCCTTCCTGAACACGTTGAAGGCGCTGGATCCGGCCCAATTCAACGCCGTGCAGCGTGCACTGCGTCTCCTCATCCCGAGCATCACAGGCATTGATGTCCAGCCGAATACGCTCGGCGAAGTCGAATTACAGCTGCAGGAGGCAGGCGTTAGCGTACCTGCCCGCCTTGTTTCAGAGGGAACGCTGCGAATTCTCGGGCTTCTCGCTCTGAGCGGCGTTAAAGAACCACCGGCGCTGATCGCATTTGAGGAGCCCGAGAATGGTATCCATCCGCGCCGGATCGAACTGGTTGCTGAGCATCTCAGAACCCGTGCCCTGTCGGGCAAGACACAGCTTGTCGTGACCACTCATTCGCCGATTCTCCCCGACCTCTTGCCGAACGAGAGTCTTTTTGTCTGCAGACGTGCGGATGGGAAGACAGAAATCCTGCCGTTCGAGACATGGGGGCCACTCGGACGGCAGAAGGCCATTCAATCCGGCCTCGGGGACGAGCCGGCGACGCCAGTCTCCACGCGTATTCTGAGAGGCGATTTTGATGCTTGACCTCGCCCTGATTGTGGAGGATGTCGCGCAGGAGAAATTCGTCGGCAGACTGGCAGCACGGATTTGTCGTGAGTGTGGTTTTGCTGTCAACATCTCAATTCTTTCCGCTCGCCTCGGCTTTCCGAAAGTGCTCGGCAGGGTGGAAGATGCCCTTGCTGAGTGGGTAACCGGGCAAGCTCCTCTGCCCCATGGTGTAATCATTGCAGCGGATTCGAATTGCCAGGGGGTGGCCAGACGCAGGAACCAGATTTTGAAGCGCGCGGAGGCCTTGCGGGAACAGCTGATCCTTGCCGTTCCGAATCCCCACGTCGAGCGGTGGTTCCTGATCGATTCGCACGCGTTCAAAGAGGTGCTGGGCCGGGGCTGCATGGCACCCGACGAAAAGTGCGATAAAGACCGGTACAAAAGGCTGCTCGCGCAGGCCGTGCGTGATGCGGGGATTGACCCGCTGATCGGGGGCATAGAATACGCGGAGGACCTCGCCGATGCACTGGACCTTGACAGAGCGGAAGCCAATGACGAGTCGCTGGGGTCGTTCATTCGAGACCTCCGCGCGTTTGTTCACCGGGTTCAAGAAGCCCAGGGTATCTGACACCCGTCCACTGGACTGAGAGGCCGCCTTTGGGCCAGGTTGGCTCAGGCAGCGGGCTACCGGAGCACCTTCACCCGGAACGCCCATTTCTGCAGCGTGTGCCGTCCCAACTTCTGCTCGATTGGCTGAGGGACCAAGGCGATGAGCCGGACGCCTGATCAAACTCGCGAAGAGGGGCTCGATGCATTGCGCGAACGGCTCGGTCCCGCCGACATGATTCGCTTCCTGCAGCAGTTCGAGCACGGTTCCGGCGATTACGCGAAGGGGCGCCGTGAATCGTGGACAAACTCACACTCGAGCAACTCGGAGCGGAATGGGATAATCGGCAGAAGGAACGCAACCGGAAGACGTGAAGCGCAGAGCTGCGTTGCGGATGCATGCGACACGGGCATGCAGTCCGTACAGATCCTCTCTCGGATTTCGCGTCACGTCTAGCGTTGTTCGATGCTCAGCCCTGGCAGGCGTTTCTGGAGGTTGAGCACGCCGTAGCGGTCGCAGATCTGCACGACCTTGTCGAGCGGGATGGCCTCGCGGGTATGGGCGTCGACGCCTGTCACCGACGTCGCCTGGAACAGCGCGTTGTAGACGGCCTCTTCCGTCGCTTCGACCACGGCCATGAACAGCGGGTCCATCGCGTGGTTGGCGACCAGCGCGACGGGTGCGTCCAGCACGTCCGTGTGCACCGGAATGCGGCAGGCCGTTGAGAACGCGATAACGTAGTCGCCGGAACCGTTCTGCAGTGAAGATCCCGTCCGGGCGAGTCCCAGGACGGCGCGTTTCGCGAGGCGCTCGAGGTTACGGGCATCCAGCGGCGCGTCGGTGGCGACGACGATCATGCACGATCCCGCCTCGGCCGGGTTTTCTGCGAACTCGCTGAGCTGAAACCGTCCGAGCTCGCGCCCGACAGGCGCGCCGTTGACGGTGAGCACGCCGCCGTAGTTGGACTGCACGAGGACGCCCACGGTAAAGCCGCCGAGCTCGTGCGGGAGCCGGCGCGAGGACGTGCCGATGCCGCCCTTGTAGCCGAAGCAGGTCGTGCCGGTGCCTGCGCCGACGCTTCCCTCCGCGACCGGCCCTGATGCAGCCGCTCCGATGGCTGCCAGCACATCATCGCCCGTGACGTGCATGCCGCGGATGTCGTTAAGATAGGCGTCGTTCGTTTCGCCCACGATGGCGTTTACCGAACGGACCGCCTCGTTTCCGGGCTGGTCCAGCGTGTAGCGAACGAGGGCCTGCATGCACGCCCCGACGCTCAGCGTGTTCGTGAGGGCGATCGGCGTCTCGAGCGTGCCGAGTTCCGCGATCTGCGTCGATCCGGCCAGCTTTCCGAAGGCATTGGCGCAATACACGGCCGCCGGCACCTTTTCGCGGTAGAGGTTGCCGGCATGCGGGAGGATCACCGTCAC
>CAZJTF010000024.1:0-32180 GCA_964548565.1 uncultured Planctomycetales bacterium
TGACCCGGATGTCAATCTGAACCGGGGGATGATTGACGACATGCGCCCGCTTTTGTGCCGACCGATGGGCGGGCTGCCGCGCGATGCGTGGGGCTGGACGAACAACGTCGGCGGGGGCGACTTCCTGGTGCTCGTCGATCGCGAGGGGCGGCGCCGTCACCTCGCACGCGTGCGGAGCCTCTACTCGCGTTACGGCCCCAACCTCTCCGAGGTGACGTATGCCGGGCAGACGCCGGACGGCGCCATCGGGGCGCGCATCACCGTGTCGCACTGCCGGAGCGACGATCTGGTGCGGGGGATCTACCGCGTCCGCTACGACGTCCGCCGAGCGGTGCCGTTCGAGCGGCTCGCCTTCTTCCAACTGGGCGCCGATCACTACAACGATCACCAGTTTGCGCGGATTGCCCACGGCGAGGCCGAGCGGCTCATCGAGGAGTGGACGCCCTCGGTGGAGGGCGCGGGCTACGAGCGGGAAGGCATCGTCTGCACGGGCCGCCTGCCGTGGTTTTCGCTGCACGAAGCCGTCCCGGACGTACGCCAGTCGGGCGCCTGGGCGAATCGCGGCCTGGTCATCCGCCGTTGGGAGGCCCGGCTCGGCGGGCGCGGCATTGCGGCGCCCTCCGCCGCCACGTTCCGGACGAAGGATCGCGTGCCGAGCGTCGCGCTCGAGCTCACGCCGCCGCCCGACCTGAAGGAACTGTCCCCCGGGGATTACGTGGAGGCCGACCTGGAACTCCTCGTCCTGCCCATGTCTGCCGACGACTACCTGGGGCCGAACCAGGCCCTGCGCCGGGCGCTCGATGCCGACGGCAACTCGTGGCGCATGGTTCGGCGCGAGGCGGTGGGTAACGACCTGCAGGTCGTTGCGGAGAAGGGCCGGGTGGTCTGCGCCTGGCCCGTGCGGATTGCGTGCGATGCCGTCGGCGAGGCGACGTGGCGGATCAGCGGCGGCCTCGGTTTCATCCCGGTCACGCTGACCGGCGTGCGCGGCTATCGGGGTTGGCGGCTCGAGCAGCGGACCGGCGACGGCTGGAAGGGCGTGGACCAGAGTGTGCACGGGCGCGACTTCTGGCAGGCGGAGTTCCAACCCGCGACGGGCACGTGGGACCTCACCCTCAACCTCGCGGCCGACCGTCCCGACCCGGGGGTGCCGCTGGAGTTGCGGTGTCTCGGCGCGGGCGAATCCGCACCAACGACCGCCCCTGGCGGGGATGGCAGCCCATAGCCCGAGACCACACCGCCTCCGATATGCATGCTTCAACGGGCCGGGCGTGCCGCGCGGAGCCGGTGCCTCTGACCGACCGGCCGGTTCACGTCGGAGCGCCGGGAGGGGCGATCCGGTTTTTTGCCGGGAACAACGTTGTAGCAGACGCGGCGTTCGGGTAGGATTGTCCGATGCGGCGCCGTCGGACCGGGCGAGCCGGCTTCGATGATGCACCGCGCCCGCCGCACCCGAGAGGAGACGGTATGAGCCACCGTGCGACTGTTTC
Source organism: uncultured Planctomycetales bacterium (assembly GCA_964548565.1). Classification (GTDB taxonomy): domain Bacteria; phylum Planctomycetota; class Phycisphaerae; order UBA1845; family PWPN01; genus CAYLLT01. The sequence continues at coordinate 1,491 of CAZJTF010000024.1, forward strand.
GAGCCTCGCGATCTTCGCCTTACTCGCCGCCGCCCTGCCGCTCCATGCCGCTTCGGGCGAACCGTTCCTCAACCTTATCAAGGAAGGACGCCCCGCGGCCACCCTGGTGCGTCCCGCGGACAATGCCCCCTTATGGGACGACGCCGTCCGTATGCTCGCCGCGCCGGCCGCTCGCTGGAGCGGGTGCTCGCCGACAATTGCGTCGCTCGGGCCGGACGCCGCACTTCCTTCCGGTGATGTCATCGTGATCGGCACGCCCGCAACCAGCGGGCTCATCGCCGGGCTGGCCGCGGACGTGAGCAGCCTGGTGTCGCGCGTCCCCTTTACGGACCAGGACGGTTTTGCCATTGAGTGCCGCCGGGCTGCGGACGGCTCGCGGCAGATCATCATCGCCGGCCGGTCGCCGCGCGGCGCCTACAACGGCGCGGTCGCCTGCCGCGACTTCGCAATGGACGCCACCGTCGCGCCCGAGGGAAAAGCCGATGTCTTCGTCCGCGACACGGAAATGCGGCGCTCCCCGCAGATGGCCCGTCGCGGGACGTACTGCCTGAGTCTCTACGGCGTGGCCATGAAGTACACGGCCGACGACTGGAAGAAGATCATCGACCGGCACGCCGAGGACGGCATGAACCTGATCTGCTTCTGGCTCTCCGGTCATTACCCCTCGAAGAAGTACCCGTCCACGTACAATGTGGACGCGACGACGGGCACGAGGCTCACGGTGGACGGCGTCACGGACCTGATCCGCTACTGCCATGACCGGGGCGTGCAGTTCTTCATCGGCGGCGGCGTGTTCGCCTGGACGGCTTCGCACTACCTGATGAACGGACACCCGGAGGCGGCGGCGGTCAAGGCCGGCGGCATGTGCCCGTCGAACCCGTACGCCCGCGAGTCCAACCGCGAGCACTTCCTCGAGATGTACCGCGCCTGGCCCGAGGCGGACGGCTTCATGTTTGAGATCCGCGATGAGCAGGGCGAGTGCCAGTGCGACCGCTGCCAGGAGAAACTGGACGCCTTCGGGTCGAAGGGGTACGGGCGGGCCGAGATCGCGTGGCTGCAGGAGTTCGCCCGCGAGGCGTGGAAGCTGAACCCGAAGCTCCGCTTCTGCTGGCTCATCGGTTACGACGAGCACAAGACGGACGTCTACTACTACGACGAGATCCGCCACATGAACGACCCGCGCTTCGAGTGGCTCGATACGCGCGTCGGGCTCGACGGTAACGGCAAGTGGGTGCTGCCCGGCCCGGGCGGCACGGGGCGCCCGTTCCCGTTCTTCAGCCGGCAGATCTCGCACTGGGATCCGTTCTACCGGCACCGGATCGAGCACATCATGCACTGGTCGGGGCGCATCGCGAACGAGGGGCTGTGGGGCTACATCCCGGCTTTTGAGCCCGGCTTCGGCTCCGGGTCGTATTACTGGGACGAGATCCCGCTTCCGGTCGACGTGCTGCCCTACACCCTCACCGGCTTCGTCTACCGCGAAATGACCTGGGATCCCTCTACCACCCTGGAGCAGTTGAAGGACAGGATCCGGCTGCGGTACTTCTCGCCGGAGACCGACCGGCGCTTCGTCGACGATCTGATTGATCTGCAGAACTTCTCGTTCGAGAACTGGGAAATCCTCGGGTTCTTCGCGAAGGACCGCTTCGGTTACGCTGGCGAGAAGATCCCCAGGCTGACAGTGGCGGGGGAACTCGCCCGGGTGCAGGGGATCGCCGACACATCTCAGCGCCGGACCCAGGCCGACCAGTTGCTGGTGAAGTTTCGCAAGCTCGCGTCGAACCGCGAGGACCTCGAACGGATGGAGAAGACCTCCCGTGCGGTTGCCGCAGCGATGCCGACCGTCTCACCGAAGGCGCGCGAGGGCCTCGCACTCCTGCAGAAGATGGTCGATGACACGCAGAGGCTGTACAGGCTCGCGGTGCCGGACCGCGCGGCGCTTGATGCCGCCATCGCCGCCTTGAGCCGCCCTTGAACCCGGCGCGCTGCCGCCGCTGCCGCTCACGCCAGGTGGTACCGGATGCACGCGACGGCTGCTACGCGAGACGCACAAGCGGTTCCCGTCGCTGTGCAACCGGCCCCTCCCCAAGGACGCGTGCGCGGCGGCTGTTGACGCGACCGACGGTGCGGTTGTCGGCTGCACGCTCTCGGCAACCCGCGACGCAAGCACGACGTGCGTCAACTCCGGCCGAGGCCGGTTGCTGAGTTTGGGGCCGGAAGAGGCGACGGTCATGCGATCCGAGTGCTGATGGCCGGCCCGGCGCCTGCTCGCCCGCGGCACACTCCATCCGGCGGAAGGGAGATTGTGACTGTGTTGCATTCCGCGGCGAAGCGCTGGAAGAATTGACCTCTAGCCGGACTTGCGCACCATCTGGATCGCCGCGCGATTGCAGCCGGTGACTACCCTGGCCACTGCTGCTTAATACGTGCTTCGCACTCCCGGAAGTCGACCGTGACCGTATGGTCCCCGATCAGGACTGTTCCCAGGTCCCCATTCACTTCCAGCCTCGCCTGTTCGAGTGCTTCACGGGTTTCGCGGGATGGCTGGTTCAGGAACGTGGCCAGGCAGGCCCAGTCAGACTGATGGGGGAGGATGGGTGCGGGATCGCCAATGAGGCTCACCCATTCCTGAGACTCGCTCGGCCAGCGTCGGCCGCGAGAGAAGTCGTGGTACGTTATCACGTTACTCCGCCCGTCTTGCCGCAGGACGACATATCCGATTCTGTTACCGAGATTGAGCCAATTGCCAGGCAGGTGGATGACGTCGGTGTTGCCACCGACACTCGTCACGGTGAACGGGCCCCTCGGTCCGTAGAGTGTGCGTGTTGTTGTTCCCATTTCATAGCAGTGGCCGACAACCCCGGTTTCGCGTGCATTGACGCGTGTTCCGGGCGCCACGCGTAGACGCTCCACGTAAACCGTCACGTCCTGACGGAGCGAGGCAAACGCGAAATCCTGAGTGACCTTGTCGCGCGGGCGCTCCAGGGTTCCGGCGACAGTGAAGCTCTGAGGTTGGACGTCGTGGTTAAGACGGACAAGCCTGGCGCCTGCGGATTCAGACGGGCCGCGGCCGTTGATCTCGCCGAGAGATGAGCTGAAATGCGGCCAGACGACCCAGTTGCCGCCGTGTGGCATCGCGACACCCATTCGCTGTGCGCCCCACGTGAACGAAACGAGCTTGGTGGGTGTTCGGTGAATAACTGCCCGGCCGGCTGGGAGCAGCATCACGCCGGTCACCTGGCGATCGAACTCCTCTAATGTCAGGGGCTCTGGCATTCGATCGCCGAGAACCATGTGGGCGAGGTACGCGCTGATCAGACGCACGCAGCATTGGCTGGTGTACGTGATGTCATGCCGGACGTCGAGAAAGCCTTCTTCCAGTTGCTGACGTCTCGCGAGATGGTCGGAAATGACCTGCTCGACGGTGGCTGCGCGACGATCCTGCTGCAAGAGCGCGACGAGGGCGTAGATGACGCTGTCGGAGGCTTGCTGGTGAAACAGCGCCCAGTCATTTCCGCCGAAGTAGATCGGCGTTCCGTCCCACGCCATGCAGCGCACGAGCACATCGAAGACCTCGGGCAGGCGATGGCGCCCGGCCCGGGGCACCTCCTGAGCGGCAAGCAGGTAAGGGACGTTGGCGCACATCATCTCAGCCAGCGTCGTTTTCATGTAGCCGATGTGGGCAAGGCCGTGGTTCTCCAGTGTGGAGTCCGGGTGCATGTTGACAGTTTTGACCCAGTCGCGGACCGTTCGTCCGTCATCAGCGGGGCCAGTATTCTTTGCGTCGGCTTCGATCGAGAGGGTGTTATACAGGTACGACTTGGCCGCCTCGCACCACCGGGCGTTTCTCGGGTGCCCCGGCATCATATTGCACGCAACACTGATGGCCATGGCATTCCACGCGTTCTCCTCGGCCTTCGTGTCGCCCGAGAGATTGCCTTTCGGCGGTATATGGGTGAAGCGATCTGCTTCGTATTCGAGGACCCTGGCGACACCCACCTTCACGTCCCCGGGCAATCGCGGCCAGAGAATCCACGCGGCGAGCCCCATGGCATGGGCGTACAGTGCTGACTGCCACCTTCCCCCCCATGCCACCCCCTCCTCGTCATCCTCCGTGGAGTAAACGCCCGATCCTGCCACATGGCCTTGCCCGAGGTAACGCAGGCCGTCCACGGCGATCTGTCTGGCCCGCGCGCGTGTCTTCTCGTTCACGCAATCCGCCGGTGGCACGATCTCCGCGATGTACGCGTTGATCAACGCCGCGTAGCAGCCGTTTCGTGCGCCCCCGGAGTTGTAGCGGATCGCGCCAGGCACGCTGGGGACCGGCTCTGCCTGTGCGGCGAGGATTTCAGCGTACCGCTGCACGCGATCGTAATAGGCCTGCATGAGCCTGCGGGAACCGGGGTGCTCAGGCAGACCGTATGACCGCAACGGCCGAACGGAAGCCAGTAACTGTGTGACTTCAACTGGTGTTTCAAACGGACCGGCAGGACCGTCTTTCGCCCTGCGGGGAGGAAGTTGCCGCGCGGGCGCCGTGACGGCCGCCCGACGCCGTTCTGAAGCGGCTGCCGAACCGGGTGGCGGAGCCGCTCCCAGCGTGAGTGCGGGCCAGCCATGCACCACGGAGAGCCCAAGCAGCAGCCAGATTCGCAGCGACAGCCCTGAAGCCTTCCACATGATGCCCTCCGCTCATCTGGTTGGGGTCCTCCGACTATGTGACACAACTGAGAAGATGTCAACAATTGGCAGGCGCGACGAGGCTGTCCTGCAACGGTTGATCATCCATAAACGCTTGAAGCACCTAGCCTTGCTCTAGACTTGCTCCGCTGAGGAATGCCTCCGCGAAGATGGGCGCTTCGCCATGCGTTTCGGCTGGGTCTGGCCTGCGAATGGAGGAGGCGAGCTGATCGATTGCACAGATGTTGACCATTGTGTATCAAAGAGAATGTTCCTGGCCGGCCGTTGGCAGGCCGAGAACGAATCCAGGCCACAGGCAAGGAGAGCAGAATGCGCCAGGCCGTCATGACCCGCCCGGGTACTGTCGAATTTCGCGAGGTTCCAGCGCCGGCGCCCGGACCGGGTGAGGTGCTGCTCCGCATCCAGCGGATCGGGGTGTGCGGATCGGACGTCCACGTCTACCACGGCAAGCACCCCTACACCAGCTACCCGGTGGTGCAGGGGCACGAGTTCTCCGCAACCGTCGAGACCACGGGGCCGGGCGTCACCACAATACGCCGGGGTGCCAAGGTCACGGCGACGCCGCAGGTCGTCTGCGGGAGCTGCGGGCCGTGCAGACGTGGCGACTACCACATCTGCAATGCACTGAAAGTGCAGGGATTCCAGGCGCCGGGCTGTGCTCAGGACCTGTTTGTCACCTCCGCGGATCAGATTGTCCCGCTTCCGGAGAACTTCACCTGGGAGGAGGGTGCCCTCGTCGAGCCCACTGCGGTGGCAGTGCATGCGGTCGGCAGGGTGGGTAATCTCGAAGGCCGAAACGTGGCCGTCCTCGGCGCGGGTCCGATCGGGAACCTGGTAGCGCAGGTGGTCCGTTCTCGTGGCGGACGAGTGCTCATTACAGACCTGAGCGCGTTCCGACTTGAAGTTGCCCGAGACTGCGGCCTGAGCAACGTGTCGAATGCCCAGGACGAGTCGCTCGCCCGGGCAAGTACCCGTGTCTTCGGTGAGAACGGATTCGAGATCGCCTTCGAGTGTGTCGGGGCAGAGGCGACGATTTCGCAGGCTGTCGAGGGCATCGCGAAGGGCGGCAGCATCGTCGTGGTGGGCGTGTTCGGCGAGAGGCCACGTGTCGATATGGGTCTGGTGCAGGATCGCGAACTGCATCTGGTCGGGACGCTCATGTACCAGCGGCGGGATTACGACACGGCCGTGCAGCTGATTGCCGAGAAGCGGATCGCCACGAAGCCGCTCGATTCCATGCACTTTCCATTCGCTCAGTATGGGGAAGCGTACAAGTTCATTGATCGTGAAGGCGAACGGAGTCTGAAGGTTTTCATCGATTTGTGAGAGCAGCACCATGGAGACCGTGGACCTGGGAGACGGCGCGAGCCCCCACGAAGAAAAGTGCCTCACGCTCGTCGGCCTTGGCGAGATCCTGTGGGACGTGATGCCCGACGGAAAGCGCCTGGGCGGAGCCCCGGCGAACTTCGCCTACCATGCCCAGGCACTTGGGTGCAGAGGTGTCATCATTAGCGCGGTTGGGGAGGATTCTCTCGGACGCGAGATCCTCAGTCAGCTTCGGTGCTGGGGCCTGTGCTGCGATTACATCAGCACTGACGCCGCACACCCGACCGGCGTCGTAACCGTGAGCCTCGACGGGATGGGGCAGCCCCGATACCACATCCACACAGATGTTGCATGGGATTTCATCCGGTGGTCGCCGGGACTCGAGCGGGCGGTCCAGGGGGCGGATGCGATATGCTTTGGGACCCTGTGCCAGCGGACTCCGGTGTCCGCCGGAACGATCCGCTGCCTGGTCACGAGATGCCCGGCGGCCTGCCTGCGCGTTCTTGATCTGAATCTGCGTCAGCACTACTGGGATCTGCAAACTATCGAAACGCTTCTGGATATGACAGACGTGCTCAAGTTGAATGACGAGGAGCTGGGCGTGCTTGCGCACCCTCTGCAACTGCCGGATGAACCTGCCAGGGCGCTGCGCCAGCTCAATTCCAGATACCAACTTCGCCTGACCGCACTCACGCGGGGAGGGGCCGGGAGCCTCCTTTGCAGCGGGGGTGAGACCAGCGAGCATCCGGGCTTTGTTGTGAATGTCGTCGACACGGTTGGTGCGGGCGATGCATTCACGGCTGCGCTGATCACCGGATTCCTGCGCGGCCACGATCTCGACAGGCTCAACGAGGATGCGAATCGGGTGGCCAGTTCGGTCTGCACCCGGGCGGGCGCAACGGCCGGCAGCCCGATCCAGATGATTTCGCGCGGTCCTGAACGGATGTGTTGACGAGCTGCGCCGATTGGGCACAGAATACAGATATGTCACGGCAGAAGTGCGATCATCCCTCCAAAGCGCTCCAGCTCCGGCACCACCTGCTCAAGGAGATCCTCGAGAACCGCATCCGCCCGAGCGACCGGCTTCCGGCCGAGACGAATCTCATGGAGCGTTTTGCTGTCAGCCGCTCCACCGTGCGGAAAGTGCTCAACAGCCTCGCGATCGAAGGTGTCGTGGAGCGCCGGCGCGGCAGCGGCACCTATCGCACGGACCGCGCGCAGGTCGCCCCTCCCAGCATGCTGGCCGGCGTGTGGTTCAACTGGCCCACGGGCCCATTCTGGAGCCCGATTGCCAAGGGGATCCGGGACGAACTGGCCCGCTGGGGCTATCACTGCGTGATCGAAGTGGGCGGCGTCGAATCGGGTGACGAGCGGCAGGGGATCGAAGCGCTCACCCGGAAAGGGCTGGACGGTTTCATCGTCGCACCCTCGCTCGAGCCGGCCGACGATCACGGGCCCGTCCAGGACCTCCTCGAGCGGAGAGTGCCGCTGGTGCTCGTGGACCGGCCGGTATTCGGCTACCGGACGGACTGCGTCAGCACCCATCGCGAACTCGGGGCCGAGGAGGTAGTGCGACATCTGGTCGGACTGGGGCACCGGCGCATCGGGTATTTCGGCATTGAAGGCGAACTCGGCGTGGACGAGCGGGAGCAGGGCTACCGCCAGACAATGGCCATGTGCCGGCTTCCGGTTGACGCCGCCTGGGTCAAGCAGCAGGTGCGGCTTGCATCCGAAGAGGCGAAGCGAAGTCCCGGCGAGATGGTCGTTACTGGTGCAGGAAGTCGCATCCTGCTGGACGGATGCCGGCGCGCGGTCAGCGAGATGCTGAGCCTCCCGCCCGAACGTCGCCCGACGGCGATCTTTGCCATCAATGACGTCATGGCGGACGTATTTGTGCGGCTGGTGCGCGAGCACGGCCTGGATGTGCCGCGCGACATGTCGGTTGCCGGTTTTGCGGACGCAAATCGCAGCCAGCCTGATTCATACGCGTGGCTCACCTCCTATGCGCAGCCCACCTATAAGATCGGGCGCGAGGCGGCCCGTCTGTTGATGAAGCGCATCCAGGATCCCGCATCCAGCACGACATGGGTCCTGCTGCAGGGTGAGTTGATGCCTGCGGGTTCGACCGGGCCACCGGCAGGCTGAAACGTCGCGTCCGCTGCTCCAAACGTACCTCACCCGAGTCCAACCGGATGAAAGTCATGCGGTCCGTCAACGAGCCAGCCATCTCACTGAAAGAGCACCTGCTGAGGCTCATGGCCGAGAACGTGATCCCGGTTGGAGCGCAGCTGCCTCCGGAAAAGGCGCTGATGCGGCAGTTCGGGATGACCCGCTCTGCCGTGCGGAAGGTGCTTTTCGAGTTGACGGTGGATGGGCTGATCGAGCGGCACCAGGGCCGCGGCTCGTTCCGGACTGCTGCCAGGCCGCGGCCCAAGAGGGGCTGGCTGATAGGCGTGTGGCTCGACTGGCCATCGGAGATTGCGTTCGGGTCGCTGACGCACGGCATTCGGGATGAACTGGCCCGCCGGCAGTATCACTGCATCATCGAGACAAGCGAATCTCCGGCGGGGCAAGGCGAAAGCGGCCTCGAGACGCTGATGCATCGCGCGATTGACGGCTTCATCATCGCGCCCTCGCTGCACTCCGCCAGCTCGTCCCCCTCGGTGGATAATCTCCTGCAGAGTGGGCTGCCAGTCGTTCTGCTTGACCACTCTCCTGGAGGCAAGCTGACGAATCTGGTCAGCATGCACTACGAGCTTGCGTTGGATGAGATCGTTCAGCACCTCGTTGAGCTGGGCCATCGCCGGATTGCCCTGGTGGCGGCGCGGGGTTCAGGGCTTACCGAAAAGGCGTTCGAGCGGGCGCTGGAACGGCATGGGATGGCGGCCGATCCGCAGTGGCGGGTGCTGTCGGGTATCGCAGATCGTGCGTCGGGCACGCCGACGGATTCGGATGCCTGCGGAATCCAGGAGCTCCTTCGGCTCGAGTTGAAAACGCGCCCGACGGCGCTCATTTGTGCGGAGTCGTGCCTGGATGCCGTGGTGGACGCGCTCCGGCGAGCGGGACTGCGGATACCAGACAATGTGTCGGTCATTTCTTTGGAGGGACCGGCTGTCGGAAGCGCGGCACAGCACGCCACGATCACCGCATACGTGCAGCCGGCTTACCGCATTGGTGTGCAGGCCGCGCGCCTCCTGGTGGAGCGCATTCAGAATGCCGACGCCCCGACTTCCATTCTTCTGCAGGGGCACCTTGTCCAACGTGCATCGACCGCTCCACCTCCGCCCGAATCGTACCGCTGAGCGGGTTTCTAATGCTGTCGTAGAGCCTGAGCTCGCAGACAGGCGTGATCTCGGCCGCCGCATGCGGCTGGCGCGCATGGATGATCAGCCGGACCGCCTCCGCAGCAGACCTCTCAACGCGGTGAGCCCTGCGGCGGTCACGATTGTCCTTGATGTGAACAAGATCGCTCCAGCTGTTCGCCTGCCGGGCGGACACCGTGTACTCCAGGGGTGAGAGTTGTGCCAGCTGAAACGTGACACATACTGTGTCGAATCGGATCTGCCTGCGGAACTGCAGTTCGATCCACTGCGGAAACTCGGCCCGCGGATCCGGTGCCCATGAGCAGGGACGCCCGCTCACCGCGCGGTCAAAGCCATTGAGGAGGTTTTCGGGGGCGAAGACGTAAGCGCTCTCGCTGAGTGGGGGTTCGCCCCCCGGTTCCAGACGAAACTTGTAGCATCCCCAGAGGGTCCCCCAGCCGGGACCGTGGTAGCCGCGCAAGGTGTCGGTCGGGTGATACGGATAGAGATCCCATTTCAGTCCGGCCGCCGGGTCGAGCGACAAAGAGTAAACGTCTCCTGGTGCGAGGTCGCTCCGCAGGTCGAAACGCACCCAGTCGGCGGATCCAGGCGGCACGGTGGCCGTGGCGACGGCCATCTCACTGGCGGAGAAGAAGTCACCCATTTCGGCGGTCCGGTGCAGGCGGAGCACGAGTTCGGCTGGCTCGGATCGTTGGGATCGCAGGAACAGCTCGACGCAGTTGACACGCTCCGTCCAGGCACGGAACATCACCGCGCGCGTCGTGTCCAGCGGGTGAATCGTGCCCCATGTCGAGACGGGCGTGACGACCCAGCTACGGTTCTTACCCGCGGCGTAAGTGCTTGCGATGACGCCGGTGGCGGAGCGGGCGAGATCTGCGTCATCTGTGTTGGGCACCCCCGGCAGATAGGCGCCATCCCGCAGGAGCATCTGCTGCAGCTCCTGAATGTACTCCGGGAACAGCTCGCTCGGGTCAATCCCTTTACGAATCGCGATGGAGGCCGCGCTTCCGGCGGCCTGGCCCATCGTGCAACAGGTCCGCATCACACGCGTACCGCCGAATGCCACGTGCGTGGCGGAAATGTTCCTGCCGGCCATCATCAGGTTGGGAACGTTGCGCGAGTAGAGGCATCTGTACGGAATCGAAACTTTACGAAGATAGGCGTGGTAAGCGAGTGGACCGGGTGAGAAGAATCCCTGGGGATGGTGCTCGTCGATGGTCCACCCCGCATATGCAACGGTGTCAGCGTGGAAGTTGTGCGCCCGGTAGTCCTCCTGGGTCAGGATGTAATCGCCCAGCAGCCGGCGCGATTCGCGTTTGCCGGCGATATGGTTGAGCGAAACGAGTTCCAGATGCGCGTTTTGCTGGCGGTACTCCGGGTGGTAATTCTTAACATACCCCCACACGCCGATGCTGACGCGGAAAAGGTCGTCGCGGATGGACTCCGCATCGGCAATCGTGTCCTGCATGCCGCCTAGTTCTACATACCAGCAGCCAACGGGGGCGGTTGCGCGATCAGGGTGCCTTCCCCGCCCGCGGGACAGGTCGGCGAAATGGGCGGGGCGGGTACCGGTGCTCCACAGGCCTTCCATGGGGCGAGTCTCGAAATCTTCCGGGCACCTCCACCGGTATGCCCAGGGTGCGGTGTCAAACGGCATGGGGTAAGGGTGCTTGCGGAAGAGGCCTGTATAGAGCGAGCTGCCCATCGTGTGGCGGTCGGCCTCCGCTGGCGCGAGCGACTCACCGAATTCCGCCCGGCTTTCGCGTCCCTGCCGGAAGTCAGCCCCGGCCTGGCAGCCGATCGAAGCGTCGCCCGTGCAATCGATGAAGATGCGGCCCTCGAACCGGAATCGTTCGCCAGTGCGCGTGTGCGTCGCGCTGATCGCCGCGATTCTGCCGCCGGCATGCGTCTGGACGGCGGTTGCATGAACATTCAGGAACAGATCCAGGCCATCTGTGCCACGGGCAATTGCCTCAAGATTCGCCGACCAGCTGCCGCCGCCAGCACGTTCAAATTCCTCGATCAGCCCGGTCTCTTCGGGATCCCAGGGCTCGCGGGTCTCATCACCGTGCACCGGCACCTGGATTTCGGTGGACGCGTTTCCACCGAGGACGGGCCGGTCCTGAAGCAGTGCAACGCGGCAACCATGGCGGGCCGCCGCGACGGCTGCTGCCGTACCGGCGAGTCCGCCACCCGCGACGACGACGTCGTATGGGCCGGATCGGGTCTCCTCACGACTGACCCCGCCGTATTGCTCGCGCTGTCGGGCGAGTTCATCGCCTCCGGTGGCAGGCTGAAAGCCGGCGTCTGAGCTGAGGACCAGCGCGTCACATCGCCCCCACCAGCCGGTCAGGTCGTGCAGACGGACTTCGATCCGAGCTGCGGTCAGTTGGAAAGATCCACCGTCTACCCACTCCCATTCCGCGTGCCTGGATTGGCCAAAAACGACCGCTGCCGCCCGGCCGTCGACGAGGACCTGGAACTGCCCCGGGCTGTGTGACGGAAACCAGTCCTTGCACCGCACCCAGAGGCGGTACGTCCCCGACCGCTCCAGCTCAACGTGCGTGACAGCGTCAGCCACCGGCTGCCCCAACCCCGTGGCCAGCAGGTAGGGAGATCCCATCTGGTCCATGAACTGAGCGTCATGCGACCAACCGCCGACATCTCTAAATCGCTCGGCCTCCAGCCAGATCACGTTGGCGACGGGAGCATTCACGCGGGGCTCCTTGGGCTGGGCGGGGATCTCAACCGGCGGGCTCGTGATAGACGCGAACCTCGCAGACCGGGGTCAGTGGTATGTCGACGACCTCCCTGCGGGCCTCGATGATAATCCTGAGGCGGTCGGACCGTGTCTCTTCGAGCCTGTGGACCTGTCGCCGCAGGCGGTTGTCACGGACGCTCGCGAGCGTCTTCCAGGTGCTGCCGCAGGGGACCGCCAGGCTGTACTCACGCGGTGCAAGGATCGTCATCTGGAAGGCCACATGAACACGATTGAAAACGACCACTCTCCCAAAATCGAGCTGCAGCCACTGGGGCAGGGCCGCCCTGGGATCAGGAGCCCAGGAGTTTGGCGCGCCGTCGATGCCACGGCTGATTCCGTTCAGCACGTTTTCGGGAGGGAACGCGATATGCATCCCATGCTCGGCGACGTAGCGCGACGGAAGCGGTTCGCCGCCAGGGTTGAGCCGAAACTTGTGGCAACCCCACTCGCAGCTCCACGCCGGACCCGTCTGGTAACCCCGCCGCGTATCCGGTGGATGGTGTTTGTATAGGTCCCAGATCAGGCCGGGAGCGGCGGGCAGGAACAGATAGTACCAGTTGCCCGGGGTTGTCTGCGCCCGGAGCGGAAACTCGACCCAACCCTGCGAGTTTGCGGGGACTTCGGCATCCGCGACGGCGAGATCGTCGGTGAGCGGCAGGTCGCCTTCCCATCGAGCGGATCGGAGCGTCAATCTGAGCCGCGTGCTCGAAGGAAGAGTCGATCGCAGGTAGAGGCTCACGGATTCGATACGTTCGTGCCGGGCCCTGAATTGAGCGGCCAGTCCGGTTGACAGCGGGTGCTTCGCGTTCCAATAGTACTGTGGCAATGTCACCAGGAATTGTGGGTCCTCAACGGAGGCAAAGCTGGACGCGGATGCACGGGCACCCCGGGCCAGATCGTGCGAGTCTTCGTTGATGACACCCGGAAGGTAAGCACCCTCCTTCAAAAGTTCCTGCTGTAGCGCTCGTGTGTGATCGGGGTAGACCTGTCGCGGCAGGATACGATTGCGAATGGCGATCGCCGCGCCGAGACCCGCCGCCCATCCGGTCAGAAAACATGTCCGCATGACCCGCGTCTTGCCGAGGGCCAGGTGCGTGACGGAGATGTTCCGGCCCGCCATCATCAGGTTCTCAATGTTCCGGGAGCACAGGGAGCGGTAGGGGATACCCGCGCGGCCAAGGTATTCGAGATGGGCCTGGGGCCCGGCCGTAAAGAAGCCGCGGGGGTGGTGTATGTCCATCGCCCAACCGGCGTAGGCGACCACATCAGGAAATGCTGTGTTCGCGTCGATATCGCGTTGGGTCACGATGTGATCGCCCATGAGGCGTCGCGACTCGCGTTTGCCAGCGATGTGACTGAGCCAAGCCAACTCGCGGTTTGCATTCAGCCGCCGGTACTCGGGGTGGTGATTCTTCACGTAACCCCAGAGGCCGATGCAGACGCGGAAAAGTTCGTCTCGGATCGTCTCGGCGTCCGCCACGGTGTCATCGGTGCCGCCCAGCTCAACGTACCACGCCTGGATCGGGCAGGTCGGGCTCTGGGGGGACCGGCCTTTCCCGATCGAATAGTCATCGAAGGAAGGCGCCCGACGGCGGTCGTTCCAGATCGCCCCCATCGACTTCTGCTCAAAATCCTCGGGGCAGGTCCACTGATACGCCCAGGGAGGCGTCACGAAAGGGGCGGGCTGGGAATGCGCGAAGAACCTGCCGGCGTTCAGGGATGTGTTCATCGTCCGGCCGTCCGCCTCCTCCGGGGCCATGGACTCACCGAACTCGGACCGGGCCTCCTGACCCTGGCGATAATCGGCGCCGCTCAGGAAACCGATGTTTGCATCGCCCGTGCAGTCGATGAACACCTTCCCGTCGAAACGCAGACGCTGTCCGGTCCGGGTGTTGACGGCGAGGACGGATCCTATGCGTCCGGGATGCTCCATGTCGACGCGGGTGGCGTGCACAGACAGGTGCAGATCGAGCGTCGGCTCCATGCTCGCAACACGCTCGAGATTGGTGGACCAGTTGCCGCTGCCGGTGACCTGCGGGTCAAATTCCTCAATCAGGCCCGTTTCGCGCGGGTCCCATGGCTCGTATGTCAGGTCGCCCATCGCTGGCACCTGGATTTCGGTGGACGCGTTTCCACCGAGGACGGGCCGGTCCTGAAGCAGTGCAACGCGGCAACCATGGCGGGCCGCCGCGACGGCTGCTGCCGTACCGGCGAGTCCGCCACCCGCGACGACGACGTCGTATGGGCCGGATCGGGTCTCCTCACGACTGACCCCGCCGTATTGCTCGCGCTGTCGGGCGAGTTCATCGCCTCCGGTGGCAGGCTGAAAGCCGGCGTCTGAGCTGAGGACCAGCGCGTCACATCGCCCCCACCAGCCGGTCAGGTCGTGCAGACGGACTTCGATCCGAGCTGCGGTCAGTTGGAAAGATCCACCGTCTACCCACTCCCATTCCGCGTGCCTGGATTGGCCAAAAACGACCGCTGCCGCCCGGCCGTCGACGAGGACCTGGAACTGCCCCGGGCTGTGTGACGGAAACCAGTCCTTGCACCGCACCCAGAGGCGGTACGTCCCCGACCGCTCCAGCTCAACGTGCGTGACAGCGTCAGCCACCGGCTGCCCCAACCCCGTGGCCAGCAGGTAGGGAGATCCCATCTGGTCCATGAACTGCGCGTCATGCGACCAGCCGCCGACATCTCTAAATCGCTCGGCCTCCAGCCAGACAACGCTCAAAGCGGGGCACTCCTGAAGGACATGGCGACGTCAGTGTACCAGATCCGGGGTGAGATTGCACGAACAATTGCGAAATGTTCAACAACATGTTGGACATGCGTACCGGAGGTCTCGAGCCGGCCGTGCGATGGGCGCGGGATCGGTCAATCACGTGCAAGTTCATCTACGGATTGCTCTTACAGTTTAAACAGGGTATGTGGCTGATGGAGTGCTTCGCTGATAACCGCTCGCGCCAGTGAAATAAATAGCGAATTAAGTCGACAAAATGTCGACCTTATGGGGAAACTTTTTCTCATTTTTCGTTGACACGGCCGCTGGTGCAGATACACTGATTGGCGCCACTGCGGGAACTCGCCAGTCTGTACGTGCTGACGTCTCCACGCACACATCCGGCAAATGTCGTCAGAAGATGGAGGAGAAGCGGCATGTCGCGTCAGATACAGAAGATCCTGATCATGGGAGTACTGGCACTGGGAGCATTCGTCAGCAGCACGCCAGCATCCGTGCTCTGGTACTCGCGTTTCGAGACGGAGAACGGGGTGGCTGTGACGAGCGGCCAGGCGATCTCGTCGACCGCGAACATGATCGACACGGAGACCGGCGGTACGCGGGGCTCGGCCACCGATGTCGTCGGCGATACGTACATCTCCAATCCGATCCCCGCCAGCGTCGATCCACGGGGCGCTGCGGGGTCCTTCGCAATCAGTACCGCTGCCGACAACAAGTGGTACATCAACACCGCTGTGCCCAGCAACGTTGACGGGGAAGTGACGATCGAGGGCTTCTTCAACCTCAGGGAAGACGTCACGACCACCGGGCATCGCCGGATCGTCCGGCAAAACCGGAGCAGCAACGCAAGTCAACTCCGGCTTGGCCCCGTTCTCGAGTACAGCGAGTCGCTCGGGGGAGCTGTCTTCTGCGGTCTTTATACCGTGAGCATCTCGGGCGTGCTTTCGTACCCGGTCGCATGGGGTAATACGCTGCTGTCGAAAGACCAATGGCATCATTTCGCGATGACCGTCGATCACGACGACATGGCCAACACCGACACAATCCGCGGGTATCTCGACGGAAGACTTGAATACGAGGCCGTGGCTATTCCCAACCTGGTCGGGCCAGGCAGCTCCAGCTTCATCATCGGCGGTACATCTGGCGCGACGGCAGTCGACGCGTTTGTAGGTGAGCTGGACGAAATCAGGATCTCGAGCGGCGTACTTTCGCCGTCGGAGTTCCTGATCCCCGAGCCGGGCGCAGCGATTCTGCTGGGTGCAGGCCTCCTGGTTCTGCGTCGCAGGCGGTGAGGTTGCGACGGATGTGAGATGGTCGAACTACGGCAGCACTGGGGCGCTCGGCAAGAGCACTTTCTAAATGGGCACCTTGGCTCAGATTCCCGGAATCCGCTCCCGCGGCGTCGAAATGCGGGATCATCTCCTCAAGGAGATGGCAGAGAACCGCATTCCGATCGGAGGTCAGCTGCCGACGGAAAGCGAACTGATGCGCCGCTTCTCGCTCGGCCGGTCGACGGTGCGGACGGTGCTCCTCCGGATGTGCGTGGAAGGCCTGGTCAACCGCCACCGGGGACGGGGTACGTTCCGCATCGCAGGCCGACCCAGTCAGCGGCGCGCCTGGCTGGTCGGCGTGTGGTTCAACTGGCCGCACGGGCCCCTGTTCGGCCCGATTGCACAAGGTATTCGCGAAGAACTTGTCCGGCACGGTTATCACTGCCTGATCGAACGTGGTGGTCTGGATCGCGGCGACGAATGCCGCGGGATCGAGTCGCTGCTGAACAAAGGGCTGGACGGGTTCATTGTCGCCCCTTCATCGAACCCGCACGACGACCACCGGCCGCTCATTGAACTGATCCGCCAGCAGCGCCCGCTCGTGCTGGTCGATCGCGCATTGCCTGGTTATCGCGCCGACCTTGTGACGACGCACAGCGAACTCGGTTCCGCCGAGATCGTCGAACATCTCATCGAACTGGGGCACCGCCGGATCGGGTTCATCGGGATTGAGGGGCTGTCCACAGTGGATGAACGCCTGCAGGGTTATCGTGACACGATGACCCGCAACCTCCTGCCGGTGGACCCTGCCTGGATCGGTGTCAGCCCACGACTGACTGACGTCAACGGCAACCGGGAGGACGAGGTTGTCGTAGACAGCGGCGGCACCCGCCTGAGCGTCACGCGATGCCGGAGCGCCGTGGAGCGCGTTCTGTCGCTGCCGCCCGAGAAACGACCGACCGCTCTGTTCTGCGTGAATGACGCAATCGCCGATCTGGCTGTCCGCGTCATCGGAGAGTCGGGTCTGCGGGTGCCGCGGGACCTCTCAGTTGCGGGCTTCGACGACGTGAACCTGGAGAACAGCGCGGATGCTGCCGGCATCACCACGTACGCGCAGCCAAGTTACCGCATTGGGCAGCAGGCGGCGCGTCTGATGACCGAGCAGATCGAGGGACGCAAGAGCCATACGACAACCATTCTGCTGGCGGGCAAGCTTGTGCGGCGGAGTTCAACGGCGCCGCCACTCAACGTGGAATTGAGAGCGCCGCTGCGGCGGTGACGGGCATGTGACCGGTTCTCTCGCAGCAGATCGACACTACGGCTGAGGCAGGTGACTTCATGCACAACAGGTTCAATTCAAACCGCAGACGTGGGTTTACGCTGATTGAAGTGCTGGTCGTCGTGGCGATTGTCGCGCTCCTGGTCTCCATTCTGCTTCCAGCTCTGTCCCGTGCGCGCGAGCATGCCCGGTCAGCCACCTGCTCCACCCATCTTCGCGAAATCGGAACGGGCATGGGTGTGTTTGTATCCGAGAACAAGAGCCTCATTCCGCGTGGGGCCTCCAACCGAACCAAGTACACCTGGGTGCAGTGGGTCGCGCGAATGTTTGGTGACAAGCGGGCGTATCATCAGCGCTACAACGACGTGCCCGTCGAGAAGATGGCGATTCTGCAATGCCCCTCGCGCGCACAAACGCACGCCACGCCGTTCCTCGATTACGTCAACAACGGCCTGGACCACCGCGGCCCCCTGGATGATCGGGGGGTGTTTTCCGCCTCGGGCAGGTGGATCGGCGTGAACGGCTTTGCCAAGGTCGATCTCTGGAAGCAGCCGGGCAGCACGATTTACGCGGGCGATGCCGCGCACGAGACCGAGGAGAATCGCATCTCGTTGTGCCTGCGGAACACGCGCGTGAACATCGCCTCGATTCGTGCTGCCGGTCTCGTGAGCAACCAGGGGTTCCAAATGTTCAAGCCCTGGGCCGCCTACACGCTCCCATGCTACCCGGAGGATGTCGAGAAGAACGGTCGCGATCCTCGTGCGGCGCTGCGGATGCACCTGAACGCCGGCTCGAACGCCGTGTTTGTCGATGGACACTGTGAGTTGGTCAAGCCGCCCCCGCGACAGGCAGCCGACCAGGTCAGCCAGTACTACATGAAGAAATGGGGTGTGCTGCACGCCTCGACGGCCAAAATCCCGGGTGGCCAGACACCCAGCCACTCGAATGAATCCCTCGGTCTCGGTGACGAGGATTACGTTCCGTACTGAGGCCGCGACCAGTCGGACCGAAACGCGGAGCGCATACAACAGGTGCCGGCACACCAGCCGGGCTGCGAGCGAGGTCTGATGCCCGGACGCAGTCGCTTGCCGGAAAAGGGGACATCTCATGTCGCAGATGCGAAGGCAACACGTCATCCTGGTTTTTGTCGCCAGTGTGCTTCTCGCGCAGATGGTGCATGCGGGCGAGCCGCTGTTCCTGAAGTTCGAGACACAGAACGGGCAGGCGGTCGCTCCCGAGCCGCTGTCCACGCTCTACGGAGCGATCGACAATCTCGGTGCGGACGCGCCGAGTGCGGTGCCCTGGCCGGGGACGGCAGCCCGCAGTTCGCTTGCACTTGTGGGCGGCACCGCTTCCTTGGGCGCCGGCGCGGCCGGAACTGCCATCAATACCAACGACGCCGTGGCCTACGTCGCGTACGCGAACCCCAGCGTGCCCGCACGCCCGGCGTGGATGATGGGAAATGCCGGTCTGTATGCACTATATAACCCGGATCAGATCGACTTCGATGTTGACACGAACATTCCGGCTAACAGCGCCGTCGCCGAAGTGACAATCGAAGGCTATTTCTGTGCGATCGATCCGACCGGAACGCGGCAGGTGCTTGCGATTCAACCGCGCGATCATCGATGGCATGCTGCTCGAATCTGGGTTGCCGTCGAGGCGGGGACGATGACTGGATACGTCGGCGGCACGAAGCGGATTACGTCGAGTGCGATCGTTGCGAAACAATGGTATCACTTCGCGATCACCTACGTGGCGGGAGCCGGTGCCGGAGGGTTGGGCCAAACGACTCTGTACCTCGACGGGGTTGCACAGGGGGCCTGGGACGCGACCGTCGCGGCGGGGACTGCCGACTTCACTGTGGCGGGCAGCGGCTACGACGGCACCTATGGGCACCATCAGGGCTTCCAAGGCTGGACAGATGAGTACCGCATCTACGGCCGCCGGCTGGATCCATCGGACTTCCTGATCAACGGGGGAACGAGCGTCACGGGGCTGATCTGGCACTCGCGGTTCGAAACAGAGGGCACCGCGGCAGTTACCGACGGCCAAATCGTGACCGAGACTGCGGAGAAGATCGACAACTCGGCGCCGACACTCGCAAAACCGTCCTATGCCGCCTACGCGGACGCCGCGGTCCCCGACATGAACCCGTCACTGGACCCGGGGTCGCAGGCGGGAGCCTTTGGAGTCGCGAACCCTGATTCGGATATGTTCTACATTAACACGAATCTCGCCGGGGACGCGGCGCCGGACATCACGGCCGAAGGCTACTTCTATCCGACCCTTTCGCCCATGACTCCGAAGCAGACGCTTTTTACGCAGCCGCGCGATACGGATGCGACGCACGGGCGCATCTCCGTTTACCTTGAGTATGACTCGACGGCCAACGGTGGAGCAGGGGCGGATACGCTGCACGCGGTCATCGGCGCGGGCACCGCCTACATCCACGGCAGCACGCCTGTCAGCACGAACCAATGGCATCATTTTGCCGCCACCATGACTTCGTCCGGCGTTGTCAAGCTCTATCTGGACGGTCAGCTCGAAGGCAACATCACCTCGGCCGCAGCTCCAGGCAGCGGCAACATGACCGTAGCGGGCAAGGCGTTCCGAGGCTGGGCCGACTGCCTGCGCGTGTATGCCCGCGTGCTTCAGTCTTCCGAGTTCCTGACGGCCGGTGGTAAGACCACCAACCTGCTTCTCTGGCAGTATGGTTTCGAGACCGAAGGCGGCGCGGCCATTGCCCACGGCCAGACGCTCTCGGCCGCGTCCCGCATGATCGACAATTCCGCGACAACGGGCCTGCAGGCGGTTACGTACCAGGCGTACGGTGACGCTCAGGTGCCGGACATGCCTTCCGGGATCGATCCGCGGGGCGTTGCGGGCGGTCACGCGGTCCACAACGTGGGGCAAAACGATTTCCGCATCGATACCGCGGTCAACGGAGCGGTTGCGCCGGACGACCTGACGATGGAAGGTTATTTCGCACTGGAGTCCCTCACGCTCGCGAACATCGGCACCGGTGGGATCCTGGTGATGCAACCACGTGATGCGTCCTGGAACCCACGGCTCTGGATCGGGGTGAATGACGGCGGAGACGGCACAGGTCTCCATCTCAAGGCGGTTGGGTTCGGTCCCGTGGTCGGCGCCACCACGATCACCGGCACCACCGCACTGGTGGCGGGGCAGTGGTACCACTTCGCGCTGGTTGCGGACCACCAGATCGACGGGGACACCGCTTCGCCCTACGACATTCGGATGTATCTCAACGGGGCGCTGGAGGCCGAAGCACTGGCGGTGCCGCTCAGTGTGATGTCCGGCGTCGGTAACTTCCACATCGGGAACCGGAGCCCCGACGCTACCGGCGAATCAGACCTGGCGTTCCAGCCTGGGTGGATCGACGCGGTGCGGATCAGTCTCGGTGCACTGACACCGGCCGAGTTCCTCACGACCGCAGGCGCCCAATCGAAGGGGTTGTGGTTCTCGAGTTTTGAAACGGAGACCGCGACGCCTGTCAGCGGGGGCCAGCAGGTTTCGACCGTTGCCGGCGCGATGGACAACCTGGCGCCGCCTCATCCGCGGGTGTACGGCGGGCAGGCGGTGGAGGTCAACGGCAACGCGTCCTACGTGCGCTACGCAGATGAAGCGGTGCCCGACGTGCCGGTGTCGGTCGATCCGGCCCGCGTCACCGGTGCGTTTGCCCTGCTGAACCCCGACAAAGGGGACCAGGGCAACTTCCGCGTCAGCACCCTGGCCGCAGGCAACTGGGGGAACCTCGCCAGCGAAATCACCATGGAGGGCTTCTTCAATCTGCAGGAAGATCTCAGCTGGCTCACGACTACGAACGTCGTTGCGCGACGGTTCATCATTCAGAAACGCTCCGACACAGACTGGAAGCTGCTCCGCCTGGCCGTGGGGCTCGGTTACGACGCGGCCAACAGCAGATCGGCTCTCGGTGTCACATACATGACGAGCGACGGCCTTGCGCATGACCTGCTCGGCGCGACCCCCGTTCTCAGCAACGAGTGGCACCACTTCGCTGTGACCGTCAAGCGGGACACGGTTGCCGGGACGGACGACATCCGTTTCTACCTGGACGGGGTGGAGGAAGGGTCCGCCCTCGGGCTGCCGAACCTCGCGCCGGCGGCAAGCAAGCCGTTCACGGTCGGCGACGTCGCAGCCAACCTGGCGTTCAAGGGCTATTCCGATGCCTACCGGGTGACCGATCGAGCTCTGCTTCCCAGCGAGTTCCTTAACACGGGCACGGCAGCCCTGACGCCTGATTTCGACGCCAATGGCGTGGTCGGCGGGTCAGACTTCCTGTTCCTGGCTGCGTGTGCCACGGGCCCCGCCGCCGGCCCACCTTCGACTGAGGATTGCCGCAAGGCCGACCTCGACAGCGACAACGATGTCGACATGGATGATTTCGGCGTGTTCCAACGGTGCTACGGGCTGACCGGCTCGCCGGTTGATCCGGCCTGCATGGAGTAGCCCGCCTGGCGTCGCTATGTTTGCGAATGCGGCGATGATGACGCGGCGTGCCCGGGAGGTCGCGGCGCAAACACACCTGATCGGGAGCAGGCATGCGGTGGTGCGGACTCCGCGGAGCGGTAGTATCGCTGACTCTGTTCGCCGGAACGCTTGGATGCGCGCGATGCGCTGCCGGAGCATGCCTCTGGACCACTGTGACGGCGGACTCCTTGTACGCGGATTACCTCGCGTACAAGGTCCTCGACGGCAACACCACTGACGAATCAAGCCGCTGGGCATCAGCCAAGACGGCTGACCCCCACTGGGTGCGTTTTCAGTTCAGCACGCCCGTGACGCTGGATCGCGTGATCATCTACGGCCAGCCCGAACCGTACGCGCTGCTCGATGCGGAGCTTCAGGTGTTCGAGGACGGAGCGTGGACGCCGATCTGGCTCGTGACGGATTCAAACCAGGTCCGGGTCGACGCGCGATTTGCCGCACGCACGATCAGCGACATCCGGCTGTACATTACACGGGCCTCCCAGGGGAATCCGCCGTACGGCTACGCTGCCCGTATTTACGAACTCGCGTTTCTTTTCGGCGACGTCCATATCCCTGCGCTCGCCAGCGAACTCGGCATCGCGGCACCGGCGCGCCCGACACCGCCGGAACCAGGCGGTCGACGAGGCGACCCTGCTGGCGTCCGTGCGGGCGTTTCCTGCGCAACTGCTCGCTCCGCCAGCCGGCGATGCGGCCGCCATGATGGTGTACTACGACTCCGTGTTGAGCTGGGCCGACATTCTCGTGCAACACCTGGAGAGCGTCCCATGTCAGCCGGACTGGAGCTACTACGGCCTGGGAGGTAGCACCGAGAACGAACTCCGACCCATCACATACGCGATCATGGTGAACGCGTTTCTGTCCGAGGTTCAGGCGGGTGCGAATGAGGTGGCGACCGGTTGTGCGCCGACTAAGCCGCTCCGTGTTTCACGTGTACATGCCGGGCACGGAAGCGGTCGGCGCGCTGATAGCGGTTCATCTGCAGGAGTATGGAGCGATGCATGTGTGGCAACTGCTGACCGCGATATCTGTCACGGTGTGTTTCGTCGTTCCGACGATCTGGCCGTGTGCGGCGAAGGCAGCTCGGCCCAGGCGCGAAGCGACTCCCGCTGCAACGCAGCCAGTGGTGGGTGCAAGTCGCCTGGTCGCAAGTGTCCGACCGTATACGCCTGATGCGGTCAGCGGATGTCCGGCAACGCCACGGACGGAGCGATTGCTGCAGGCCTGCTACGATTCGATCCGCGAATGGGGGGAAGTGCTCGCGACGCAGTTTCGTGCTGTCCCTGGCCAGCCTGACAAAGGCTACTACGGGCTGGGCGGCGAAAACGAGGACGAACTCCGCCCGATTACGTACGCGGCCCTGACCAATGCGTTTCTGAGTGTGGCCCAGCCGCCGGCAAACGCAGTGTCCCCCGAAGTACGCAGACGGTCACGCGACCATGCGATCGCCGCCCTGCGGTACCTGACAGACGGACACGTTACCGGGCTCGGCACATGCGCGAATGGCAGGCAATGGGGCCATGGATGGCAATCGGCGATGTGGTCGCGCAGCACGGGTCTCGCCGGCTGGCTGATGTGGATGGAACTGGACGACGAACTCAAATGCGCGGTCGCACGGCTGGTCGAATCGGAGGCGGATCGGTTTCTCCGGATCAAGCCAAAGAGCAGCGAGAACAGGGACACTGGTGCGGAAGAGAACGCGTGGAACGCCCTCATCCTGTCGCTTGCGACGAATATGCTGCCGGAACACCCGCGGGCCGGCGAGTGGGACCGAGCCGCGAAACTGTACCTGTACAACACGCTTTCGCGGGCAGTGGACGAGAACAACCACGCTGTGGGTGACGACGGCCTTGCCATACGCGAGTGGGTAACGACCGTCAACGCTCACCCGGACTGCACGGTCGAGAACCACGGGCTCGTTCACGTGGGTTATCTGAAGCTCACGGTCGGCGAGATGCTGGAAAACGGCGTGCATTACCTGCTCACCGGGCGTCCGGTCCCGCAGGCATGCTTCCACAATCTCGAGCCGGCCTTCGACGTGCTGATGCGCTGCATGTCGTGGGACGGCGCTCCGATCTACTTCGGCGGAAACGACTGGAAGATCATCCACACGCAATGCACCGACCTCCTGATGTATGCGTCCTTGAGCACGGTGCGCAAAGACGCTTCATGCGCGCTGCTGGAGGACCGGGCGATCGACGTGCTGCGACGGATTCAGCAGAGTGAGGACGGCTACTACAATGTTCGACGCGATCTCGAGTACAGCGGTCAGGCGTGCTCACGGATCATCGACTGCTATCTCCTGCATGCACTCCTCGGCGAGGGGGCGACGCCCGCGTCCGAGACCGAGCTGGATCAGCGCGTCAGCGGGGTGACGTATCTGCGCTACGCGCAGGCCGTCCTGCATCGTACCCCGACAAAGTTCGCTTCGTTCACGTGGGGTCCGCAGCGGCTTGGCCTCGCGCTGCCGCGCGACGGAAGCTGGGTCGTGTGGCCGCACTTCGCATCGTATCTCGGCACGATCGAGGGGCAGCTGCCATCGCACAAGGGCGTGCAGGTCGTGGATGTTCGACATCGACTTGCAGAGGATGGCTTTATCGTCGCCGGACGGTTGAAACGATCGGGGGGCGTGACGCAGGACTTCGCGTTCGCGTCACTGAAGAAGGATGTGACGGTCTACATCGAGCGGATCCGCAGTGACAAGTCAGACGGCATCGTGTCGCGCGAGACCGGCATTATCGGCCACACCTACCCCCTCAACGCAAATGAGCGCGTGCTGACAGGGCGACACGGCAGCACCCGCGTGATCGGGCTCGGTGGTGGTGACGACGTGATGGAAATGCGGACGGACTGGCTCAATCTGGCTGGGCGCGTCGGCTACGTGGTCCGACGCTCGAAGGACCGCGCGAACGTCGTGCGCTACCACGGGCAGGAAAGGGGGACCGGCCGGGTCCCGATGCTCCAGGAATATGTGAGCCTGGTAGGAGACAGTAACGGCGTCCGCGGTCCCGGCCTGGACTGGGCGTGCGTGGTGACGTTTCTCAACCAGGCGGCGTCCGAGACGGCCAAATCGGCCGACAACGTCGAGTTCACCGTCGAGGACGGGTCGGCCCAATGCACGGTCGGATCGGACGTGGTCCGTATTGATTTCAACACGATGGACAGCTCGGTGCAGGAGTCGCCACCTCAGCGGAACAGTCGAGGATGAGAGGCAGCATGTCGTACACGAGCGATCGTTCATTGAAGCGCTACGGATGCATTGCCGGCACGTTTCTCGCGTCGTTGCTCGCTCTGCCGATTGCACATGCCGGCGAGGCAGTGAACCTGTTCGTGCTCGCAGGCCAGTCGAACATGGCCGGTAAGGCAGTCCCCGGGAGGCTGGTTGAAGAAGTCAAACCGTTTCCCGCGCACGTCCGGCTGCACACCAAGCATGGGTGGGGCCCGCTCCGCTGCGGGACGACATTCGGCCCGGAAATCGGGTTCGGCGTGGCGATGGCGCGGGCGTGGCCGGATGGGGAGATCGGGCTGATCAAGTGCGCGGTCGACGGCACCTCGCTCGCGACGCGCTGGCATCCATCGCATGGGGACCTTTACCCGAAGCTGATCGAGCAGGTACGCACCGCTACCAGTGAACTCAAATCGCAGGGCAGGCGCGTCGAGCTTCAGGCTGTCTTATGGATGCAGGGGGAGAGCGACATGACCCGCCTCGAGTGGGCAAACGCGTACGGGGAGAATCTCATCGCGTTCATCAAGCGGCTGCGTTCGGATCTTGCCGCGCCTGAACTGCCGTTCATCTACGGCTTCACGTTCGGAATCAAGTACGCGCATCCTGACAACGTGCGGGGGGCGCAACTGGAACTGCATCGCCTGCTGCCAGCCACGCGGCTGGTCTACAACGATGATTTGCCGCGAAGCACGAAGGACCTGATTCATCTTACCGAGCCTGGTGAACTCGAGTTAGGACGGCGTTTCGCGCGGGCGTACCTGGCGCTCCACGGCGGTTGCGACCACGACGGCGATGGCTTCAACGACCAGCCCGACCCGCCGTGCCGGATCGAGGACAACTGCCCGACCGTGTACAACTTCACACAGAGCGATCATGACGGTGACGGGATCGGAGATGAGTGCGATGGGGCTACGAGCACGGCTCCCGGCCACAGAGTGACAATTGCGGCCCAGTCCCGTCCGGCCTCCTCGCGTGCAACGAACGGCGAGAAGTAGTCCGCCGGGCCAGGTCGTGGCGTGACCCAGTTACCACGCCAGGAAGAATTCGTCCATGCTGTCGAGAGAGCGTGTTTTTGAGACCATCGCACACCGGGAGCCGGACCGGGTGCCCCTGTACTGCTGGCTCTTCCACCTCGAGCAGTTCCCGGAGATCGAGCGTCGATTCGGCTCGCTGCGTGACTTTTACGATCGGCTTCACCTCGACATGGTACAGACCTATCCGGAGTTTCCAATTCTGCCGCCGAAGAGCCCCAGCCAGGGAGGGCATGCGGATAACGCCTCGCGCACTATCTACGGCGAGGTGTACACGCTCGAGGAGGCTTTGGACGCTCCGTTTCATGATCCAGACGACCCGGCGATGTATGCGACAATCCGGGACGACATCCGCTTTCACAAGGCTTTGAAGGGCAGGGCGGTTTTCGTGCGGGCGCAGGGTGTTTTCGAGGGTGCGAGCTTCATGATCGGCCTGCAGCCCGAACTGGAAGCGACTCTCCTCAATCCGCAGGGGCTGGCCCGTTTGTTCGAGAAGATTGCGTCATGGACAACGCGCTACATTGACAACCTGGTGGACATGGGTGCGGATGTCATCCACGTGTCCGATGACTGGGGAGCCAATAACAACCTCCTGTTCTCACCGAGGACCTTTCTCGAACTCGTGGTGCCCTTCGAGAGCATTATCACGCGGCATGCGAAACGGCGCGGGGCTCTGTTGAGCCTTCACAGCGACGGCTGCATCTGGAAGGCCCTGGACAAGGTGGTGGAAATGGGCTTTCACGTGGTCCATCCGATCCAGAAGTCGGCCAACATGGACTGCGCGGAGTTCAAGCAACGCTATGGCGGGAAGCTTTGCATGTATGGTGGACTGGATGTCCGCACGACACTGGGGTTCGGGCGTCTGGACGATGTCCGGCGGGAGATCTCATATTCCATGCGTCACATGAAGCCAGGAGGTGGCTTTATCTTCTGCACCTCCCACACCCCGATGGCTCATTGCACCGTGGACGAGCTTACAGAGGCGTACGATTTCGCCTATGAGCTCGCGGCGTTTTGAGTATGCATGCGTCATGCGTCAACAGGCCGCCGCATGGCTGAAACCTCAATGACCGAGGGATTATGACCAGCCTTGACTACAGCGTTCTGGTCCTCTACGCCGCGGGGCTCCTGATCGTCGGCGGCATTTTCAGCCGGCAGATGAAGGACTCGTCCGAGATGTTCGCAGCCGGGCGGCGCTCGCCCTGGTGGGTCTCCGGCGTGTCCGGCTTTATGGCGATCTTCACCGCCGGCACATTTGTTGTCTGGGGCGGCATTGCCTTCCGGCTGGGTGCGGTGGCGGTCACGATCCTGGTTTGTTCGGGGGGAATCAGCACCGTGCTGGCGGCCTACCTGCTGGCTGGGCGGTGGCGCCGGCTTGGGGTGACGACGGCGGCCGAATATGTGCGCCTCCGGTACGGTGAAGGAGCTGTGCACTTCTACACCTGGCTTAATCTCGTCTACAAGATCATTTCTCTTGGGATCGCGCTGTACGCCTTGGCAGTGATCCTCAGCGCACTGGTCCCACTCCGGTCGGGACACGTCCTGTGTGACCCGGCGACGGGATGCCTCGCGGTGAAGTGGGCACTGATCATTTGTGGTGGCGTGGTCATCGCCTACACGGTTGCGGGCGGTCTATGGGCGGTTTTAACCAACGACGTCGTTCAGTTCACAGTGCTTTCGCTGTCCGTCGCGGTCGTCGTTCCCCTGACGCTGGCGAAGGTGGGCGGGACGGGTGCGTTCGTCGCCAAGGCACCGCCGGGCTTCTTCTCGCCAGCCGCAGGCGAATACTCGTGGGCATTTCTGCTCGTCTGGGTGCTGATCAACTTCTTCAGGCACGGCGGAGAGTGGGCTTACGTCCAGCGCTTCCTCTGCGTCCCCTCGGTTAGTGATGCCCGCAAGTCTGCACTGCTCATCGCAGCACTCTTCATCGTGAGCCCGTTCCTCTGGATGCTTCCGCCGATGGTGTACCGCGCGATCGATCCGCAGGCGAACCCCGAACAAGCCTACATCTTGGCGTGCAAGGCGGTTCTTCCCAGCGGAATGCTCGGCATGATGCTGGCTGCGATGTTCTCCGCAACCGCCAGCACGATGAGTTCCGAGCTGAATGTGTATGCGGGTGTGCTCACGCGCGATGTGTACCGTCGGTGGGTCGCACCCGCGGCCTCGGAACGTCACCTGGTTTTTGCCGGAAGGCTGCTCACCGCGCTCATCGGCGGTGTGGTGATTCTGTTTGCGATGCTGGTTCCGCGGCTTGGCGGGGCGGAGAAGCTTGTGGTCACGTTGATCACTGTCTTCGCTGCAGCCATGGTCGCGCCGACGATCTGGGGCCTGTATTCGAAGCGGGCCAATACGACCTTCGTGTGGGTGACGGTGCTCGTGTCGTTCACAGCGGCCGCGGCAATCGAGCTCGGCTTCGGGTCCGTGTCAGGCGAAGGCGGCCTGCGAGCGTGGATCGCAGCGCACATGGCGCTGGCCAGAGCATTGACAGGGCTCCTGGTACCGCTGATTGTCCTGCTCATTCTGGAGTTCTTCCACTCCCGCGCGGACGATGGCTGGGTGCGGCTTTCCCAGGTGCTGCGCGGATATGAGCAGCAGGCGACCGTAACAAGCTCGCCATTGCCGGCCCGCATCGTGTGTTGGAGCCTGGGCCTGCTCGGATCAATGGTCCTGCTGATTGCGCTCGCCGCCCGCGAGCAGCGGAGCGTCATGCTCGTTTTCGCAGCGGCTCTGCTGCTTCTGAGCGGCGGTCTTGGCATCTTCCGGAAGAGGCAACTGAAGGTGCTTCGGAGGCAGGTCTTTTTGAGTGACGCCGCGGAGCGTCAAGCCAAAAGTGAGGATTGCCTTCAGATTGCCGAAAGGACCGATTGAGATCGGCTCTTCCAAGACTCGGCGTTGCCGTGTGTGACACGGCATAGCTGGGATCAGGTGGTGCGACATCGTGAACAGGGCAATTCACCTGTGTGCGCTGTTTCTGCTGACCACCCCGAGCTATGGCGTCGATGTGCTGGTCGAGGTAGAGTCATTCGATCACGACGCCCATCTCAGATACGGCGGCTGGGTGCTCGACCAACAGAGCATGGATCAGATGGGTTCGCTCTACCTTTTGGCCCACGGCCTCGGAGAGCCCGTTGCCGATGCGACGCGGACACAGGCCTTTCCGCAGACGGGGCTCTATTGTAAGAGGATGTTCGGATGCGCAAGTACCGTCCTCAAGGATTTCGCGGGCCTGGCGATGCTCACCTGCCGGGCCTGGCCAGGCAGCTGCTGCAGGTACTCCGGGAGGCGCAAGCCGGGTTCGCGTACGACAGCCTGCGCCTGCGGAAGACGGAGCTCGCCCGGCTCGCAGAAATCCTCGTCGAGTTTGAGGAGGACATTCACAACGAGATTGGCATCTGGACGGCATACGAGGCGTACAACCGCGAGTTGTTCGGTGTGCTGCTCCCGTTCGCAACGAAGGACGATCCTCCTGCGGGTGTCTCGGTCGATCGCGTCAGGCACCTGCTGTGGGTGGTCTACCCTCAGCTGAGCCCTGGCCTCATCCTCTCGCCCAGGCACCAGGACCTTGAGCGGCTCGCGCAAGCGGCAGCTTGTTTCCTGGACGAGGCCTTCCACGCGGTCCCAAAGGGTTCGGGGGTCGCCGCGTTCCTCCGGACGTCCAACCGTTACGGCTGGGAAGTGAAACGCAAGCTGGTCTGGCTCGGCTCCTGCTCGTACATGTTCCGGCTGTTCCTGGCCGACTACCTCGAAGCGCAGAACCGCGGCCGATGGGATATCGGTCATGTTGATGACTTTCTCTGCCAGGAGTGCACGCTCTGGTCGGGGCTCGGGGCAATCGACATCCTGGCAGGCGTGCTGGATATTTCTGCAGCAGACCGCCTCGAGCTGCGGGGCTGGCACGAGCGCCATGCAGCGTTTTATCGCATCGTTTCCGCCGGTATTGATTACCTGGAGGCTCAGAACGTCATCAGCGACAAGCCGTACCGAATCCGAATTGACGGGAACGTAGACCAGTTCAAGCCGGGGAACCTCGTGTTCGGCAGCCTGGTCTCGTGGCGCGGTGATTGGTACTGGTCCGGCGAGCAGGAGATCTGGACGAACACGGCCGGCATGGATGCCGAGGGGCTCCGCGACACAATGAAGCGAAAGAGCCCCGAGATCGTGTGCCGCTTCTGGAAGGAATATGAAGAGGTGGTGAGGCAGCGGGCGGAGGAGCTGCATCAGGCCTCACTGGCGTATCACGGGAAGGACCTGGTCGTCTATCCCGACGGGCTGTCCATGGCTGCCGACTGGCAGCAGGAAATCCGGAGTATGTGGGAAGCGCGGCCACCGGATGAGATTGAACAGTTGGTCAAAAAGCACCAGCTGAAGGATCGTCGCCCGGACATGAAGCTCCCACGGGATCTGCTGGAACACAGGAACGGCATTGGTGTGTTCCTCAATGACGCAGAGGGCAAAGAGATTCTCTGCAATTTCAATTCCTTGGTGGAAGGGCTGCAACGCCG
>CAZJTF010000025.1:0-31334 GCA_964548565.1 uncultured Planctomycetales bacterium
TACCTTCCCGCGAACCGCCTCATGCTCGAGCTCATCCAGCGGTACGAAGGGCGTTTCCGCATCGCCTACTCGCTCAGCGGGCTCATTCTCGACCAGTTCGAGCGGTACACGCCCGAGGTGCTCGAGACATTCGAGCAGCTCGCCGCCACCGGGTGCGTCGAGTTCATGGCCGAGACCTACTACCACTCCCTGAGCTTTCTCTACTCCCGCGGCGAGTTCGCCGAGCAGGTGCGTCTGCACGCCGACAAAATCGGCCGCCTGTTCCGGCAGCGCCCGCGGATCTTCCGCAATACCGAGCTGGTCTACAACAACGATCTCGCGCATTTTGTCGAGGAAATGGGCTTTCTTGGCGTTCTTGCGGAGGGAGCCGACCACGTCCTGGGGTATCGATCGCCCAACTACCTCTACCGGGCCCCGAACACGCAGCGCATCGTCGTGCTGCTCCGGAACTACCGGCTCAGCGATGACATCGCCTTCCGTTTCTCGAACCGCACGTGGCCCGAGTGGCCGCTGACGGCGGAGAAGTTCGGTCGCTGGGTCGACCAGGTGAACGGCAACGGGTACACCGTCAACCTGTTCATGGACTACGAGACGCTCGGCGAGCACCAGTGGGCCGCCACCGGCATCTTCGACTTCCTCCGGCACCTGCCGGGGGTGGTTCTCGCCAACCCGGATAACGATTTCCGCATGCCGTCGGAGGTGCTCGCGTCCTACCCCATCTCCGGCGAGTACGATGTCCCGCACATGATCAGCTGGGCGGATACGG
The DNA here is from genome assembly GCA_964548565.1 of uncultured Planctomycetales bacterium. Classification (GTDB taxonomy): domain Bacteria; phylum Planctomycetota; class Phycisphaerae; order UBA1845; family PWPN01; genus CAYLLT01. The sequence continues at coordinate 767 of CAZJTF010000025.1, forward strand.
AGCGGGATCTCTCGGCCTGGCTCGGCAACGCGATGCAGTCAAACGCGCTGCACGAACTCTACAAGCTCGAGACCGAGATCAAAGCGACCGGTGACCCCGAACTGCTCCACGACTGGCGCCGCCTGCAGACTTCCGATCACTTCTACTACATGTGCGTGAAGTCCTACGCAGACGGCGACGTGCACAGGTATTTCAACCCGTACGAGTCGCCCTATGATTCGTACATCAACTTCATGAACGTGCTCGACGACATGCGCAAGCGTGCCCGCGGCGGTCGCCCGGTGATCAGCAAGCCCGAGGTCCGTCGCCAGGAGGCACTCCGGGCGTAGCTCCGTTCGTCAGGCGCTGGCACGTTTGCCGCGCCCGGCTCGCCCGGTATAGTGGCCGCCATGATTCCCCTGCTGTTGAACACCCTGGTGCTCTGCGCCGCGCTGGACGAACCCTGCCCGGTGGACTGGCGGGGAACGCCCCTCCGTGAAGCGCTCGGACAGCTCTCGGCCCGCATCGAGACGCCGTATGTCGTCGACGCGGATGCCCCGCCCGATCGCCTTGCCGCGCCCGTGCGTTTCGCGGCGCGCTACCTCACCGGGCGCCAGGTTGTGCGTTGGCTGGCCCGTTATGCCCGGCTGGACGCCGCGATCATCGAGGGTGCGATCCTGATCGCCGGGCCTGATCGCATCCCCGCCGTTCTCAGGGCGCAATACAACGCCGCGCGCCCGCTGCCGCCTCGCCCCGACCGGCGACTGGACATCCACTGGGAAGAGACGACACTCAGCCGCATCGCCGCGGAAGTGGCCGAGGCGTTCGAGATCGACATGCTCTTCGATCCGAAAGTCCTGGAGGAGGCGCCGCTGGTCACGGCATCGCAGCCAGCCGCGGATCTCGAGGCAACCTGCCGCCTGGTCACCGAGCAGTTGCACGCCGGCGCCGCGTGGATCGACGGCGCCATCTACGTCGCTCCGGCGGGTTCGCCCATGACGCGTCCGGCCGAACCGGCGCCGGCTGCTACGAAGGAGCCGGAAGGCGCGTTGCCGGCTCCTGTCCCGGCGTCGGCGCTCCCTCTGCGCAAAGTCGTGTCGGTAGACGTGTCCGTGAAAAACTGGGAAGAGTTGAGAGCCCGGTTCGCAGCGGCCGCCGGTCTTCCGTGCCGCCTGGGCGGCAATCAATCCGCACCGTTTCCGCAAATGGCGGCGCAGGGTCCGATGCTCGACATTCTGGAATCACTCCGTCTCGCCGGGGTGCTGTCATGGCGTCTCGCCGCCGCCGCCGGGGGCACTGCGCCGGAACTCCAGATCACCCTTCGGTGACGCCCGAAAAACAACGCACATTGCGCCAGGAAGCAGATCAGAATTCCCTTGACGATCGGGGTTTGAGGTATACACTTTGCGCGGACTTGGGAACCCCGAAACTGATCAGGAGCAGTGGATCATGGTGGATATGGAAGAATTGTCGGAAGCACAGGAGGCTGAAGTCACCACTGAGGGTGATTTCAGCGAGATTCAGATCCCTCGAACCGATGGTGATTTCGGTCTGCGCTCGTCCGCGTTTCCGGACGCTCTGACCGAAGCCTGGGGAAGCGGACAGGGATCGCCGATCTCCGTGTTCGCCGCCCGCGACCCAGACGAGGAAGATGAAGAGGAAGAAGACATCGACTTCTTCGCCGATGACGAGGAAGAAGACGATGATTTCGAGGAGGACGAAGACTTCGAGGACGAATTTGACGATGAGGAGGAGGAAGAGGAAGAACTCGAGGACGACGACTTTTGATTCGTCGCCCGTGAAGGCGGTTTCCCAGGAGTCTGGTGCGTGCTGACCGAGTATTCGGGTCCGGAACGGCGGCAGGGCGATCGGCGGGGGGTGGTTGACCGCCGAAAAGGGCTCGAGCGACGGCGAGGTCCGGGGCGGCGACGGAGCGATACCCGTCGGACCGCGGAAGAGGGGGAGATGACGGACGAACTTCTGGAGTTCGTCCTGGCCATCGACGAATACAAACGGCTCAACAACCGGCCATTCCCATCCTGGAGCGAGGTTTTCGAAGTCATCCGATATCTGGGCTACCGGAAGGTAGCCGACCGTGCGGAGCATATCGACCGTCCGGCGGCCGATCCCCCGGCTGGACAGGCGACACCCTGAGGTCAGGGACAGGAAAGAACCTGGGCACGAGGTCGCCAAAACCTCGTGCCCGTTCCGCGCGCAGGAGCCGTTCGACACCGCCCGGCGTCCCCGGACGTCGGCTCCACGGCGGTTCGTGCTCCGGGACGCCCCTTCCGGAACTACGCCGCTCCATGCCTGCCGCAGCCGGACGGGGTGAATGACGGGGCTGCCACTCGACGCATCCGTTGTTTACAATAAGGCGTGGAATCTGGGCGTCGCTCCAGTTTGCCCGGCTGCTCGGCCGATGACACTGGCGTGCCCGGCTTCCTGCCCGGAGGGTGATCGTGTACTCAGCCGATCACGTCATCTTTGTGCTCCAGCTCATCGTGACGCTGGGACCTCTTGCCGTCTATTTCCTCGGCCTCGGGCTGGTCAGCAGCCAGGCGCGTCCGTGCCTGGTCCGCGCGAGCGTTGACTTCGTGCTGCTCGCCGTCGCGTTCCTCCCGGTGATCATCGCTCCCGTGCTCGGTCTCCTGATGCACGGAAACTACTGGATCGCCGGTGCGGTTGTCGCAGCCGTGGCCGCACTGTTCTGGACGCTCCTGCCGAAGGATGCCTCCGCCTGGGTGATCTACAACATCGATCGCCGGGAGTTCGTGCGTCTCCTGGAGCGTTCCTGTCGTCGCCTCGGCTGGTCCGTTGCCGAGCAGGACGAGCAACTTCATGTCAGCCCCGTGCAACTTACCGTCCGGCACGAAGGCCTGCCGTGGCTGCGGAGCGTGACGCTGCGGATTCATGCGAACAGCGATGAAGGCCGGGCGGAGGCGGACCGGCTCATCTGCGCCATCGGTGCAGAGATGGAACGATTGTCGATGCTCCCGAGTCCTGCCGGCGCCAGCCTGGTGATCATCGGTGCAAGCCTGCTCGGCGTGCCGATGTGGTACGTCTTCCGCCACATGGACGCGATCGTAGACGTCGTACGCCAGATGCTGCCCGCCTGATGCTGCCGGGTCCGTCTTCCGCGGGCCGATCCCTCCCCGTGGCCGCGCCTCTCCCTTGGACCGAGACCCGCCGAAACCCGAAGCTCAGCATCTTGCAAGCCGGCGCAGGGGGGTTATAATACCCGTGTGGGTTAAATCGTAACTTCTTTGCCCACAAAAGCCTGCGGTCGAGCACGCCAGGGCGTTCCCAGCCGCACCGGACAGGAACATGCTCGAGCATCCGGCACACGCGCAGAGCCCGATTGCCGGGCGATCGCCCGATGGCACGCCTCCCCAGGTCGTCATTGTGTCCCCGCGCCCGCATGCCGCCTGGTGGATCTTCACAGTACTTATGGCCATCATCGCCACTGCGCTGGTGACCCGACGCGGGTCCGACGGGCTGCTCGAGCGGGCCGCGGCCCAGTACGTTTCGCCGGCCGGCGCTTCGCAGGCAGGGGCGCGCGGGATTTTTGCCTTCACCGGTCAGCTGACCAGCCGCAGCTACGGCCTCTTCATGGTAGACGTGGACTCGGGGACCGTCTGGTGTTATGAGATCCAGCGGGGCGTCAACAGCGACGTGCAGCTGAAGCTGGTGGCGGCCCGGAGTTGGTTATACGATCGTTTTCTTGAGGAATTCAACGTCGGCGACCCGATTCCCTCCGCGGTGAGGTCGATGGTCCAGCAGCAGCAGGGGCAGAGGCAGTCGGGGGTGTTGCCCCCGGCGACAGGCGTGACCCCCTGACAGGGGGGCGGGGAATACAAGGCTTGAGACGGCCTCTGGCCGGTTGAAACGGAAGGCGGCGAGCGATGGCCAAGATGTACTACAACCTGGAAGAGGCTATGGCCAGGCTGGGATGCACAGAAGACCAGCTCCGCGGAATGGTGCGCAGCGGCAGGCTTCGCGAGTTCCGGGATGCGGGCAAGCTCAACTACCGCGTGGACGAGGTGGACCGCATCGCCTCGCCCTCTGCGTCCGGCAGCGGGGCGCACGTGCTCGGCCACGACAGCGGCGAACTCGCGGTGGATGAGGTTGCGGAGATCGCGCTGACTCCGGTGGACCCCGGCATTCCGGCCAACCTCAGCGGTTCGGGCAGCGGGCCCGCCATGGCAGGTTCCGGCAGTGCCCCGGGCCTGAGTGGCTCCGACATTCCGATCGACCTGAGTGGCTCCGATACCGGCATGGGCCTGGGGCGGACCGGCAGCGGCGAGGTCCGGCTCGACGATTCAAAGACCGCCAGCGCAACCGGCGAAATCCGTCTGGATGACACGGGTACGCCCCCGACTCCCATGCCCTCCCCGGCCGCCAAGGACGCGATGAGCCTCGATGAGGTCGATAAGGAAGCCGTGTCGGGCATGAAGAAGGACGACACGGTGATCACGAACATTGGCATCAGCGTGTTCGATGATGACGATCTCGAAATCGCCGCCGACCCCATGGCCAAGACGCTGCTGTCCGGCGGCGACGAGCACCTTGGCCTCGACGGCAGCGGCGGCGGCTCCGGCCTGCTCGACCTCACGCGTGAGAGCGACGACACCTCGCTGGGGGCCGAACTCCTCGAAGGCATCGACATGGGCGATACGGCCGAGACCGTCGCCCAGTCTGCCGCCACCGAGGCGGCGCCGGCGGCAGCGGCCGAAGAGACCGGCCTGCCGGAACCGGCGATGGAAGCCCCTGTGGCGATGGTTCCGGTGGTCGTTGGCGGCGTCACCGAAGCGGCTTCGCCCGCATTCACCGGCCTGCTCGCGGCGGCGGCGATCGTACTGTTCCTCGCCGGAGCGGCCAACATAGCCATGGCGGTCAGCGACGTGGCCCTGCCGGGCTATCTGCAGATGTTGGCCGAACAGTTCTGGTTCTTCCTCGGCGGGGCGATTCTGGTCGGCGGCATTTTCGCGCTCGTCGGCTGGCTGATGGGCCGGGCGCCGTCCGCACCGCGCGCCCCGAAGGAGAAAAAGCCCAAGGAAAAGAAGGGGAAGGCAAAGAAGGGCGAAGCAGGCCCCGCAACGGCCTGATCGTCCACGACAGGGAGTCGAAATCCGAAGCGCCGCGCCCTTGGACATGGATGGTGAGGGACGGCTGGCATGTCCCAGCCCTCGGACCGCCTGCACTGGCGCGGCAGGCGGCTCAGGTGTGTTAAAACCCCATTCGGTTCAGCGGCTTCATTGCAGGAGTGCACCCGCGCGGACCTCCGTCCGTGGCGGTGAAGACGAAGCAGGTTATCAGGCAGGATGCCTGACACAGCAGCACTGGTGCGGTCTGGGGACGGACACGCAAAGGAGACTCAAATGACCAGGTATGGGGTTCTCGGTGTGTTGGCGATCGCGCTGACGTGTTCAAACGTCGGCTGCTATCTGGATCAACTGCAGGCGGAGCAGCGGGCCAACCGTGTTCTGCAGGAAGACCTCGCTCGCAGCAAGGCGGATCTGCAGGACTGCGAGGCGATGAACAGGCAGAAGGACACCGTCATCGATGGCCTCCAGAAGCAGCTCGCGGCCAAGGATGAGACGGTCAACAGTCTTACCGCCGAAAACGCGAGCCTGCGAGATGCTTTGAAGAAGGCGCAGGATATCCTCGAAGCGCAGGCGGGCAAGGGTGCCGGCCAGACCGTCGTCATCAAGGGCGCCGCACTGCCCGAGCCGCTCGACAACAAGCTCAAGGAATTCGCCGCACAGTATCCCGACATCCTCGAGTATGACCCGAACACCGGCATGGTCCGCTGGAAGAGCGATCTGCTCTTCCCGCTCGGCAGCGATAACCTGGCCGATGCGGGCAAGATCGACGAGGCCCTCAAGAAATTCGCCGCCATCGTCAACTCGCCCGAGGCCAACGGCTTCGACGTGATCATCGTCGGCCACACCTGCACGACGCCGATCGCCAAGGCGGCCACCCGCGCCGAGCACAAGACCAACTGGCACCTTTCGGCACACCGCGCGATTGCCGTCATGCGCATGCTCGCGCAGGAGAACGTCGCCACCAACCGCATGGGCGTGATGGGCTACGGCGAATACCGCCCGATCGCTGACAACGGCACCGCCGAGGGCAAGGCGAAGAACCGGCGCGTCGAGATCTTCCTTGTACCGTCGGGCGAAATCCGCTCGGTCGGCGGGGGAATCTCTGAGACGAAGGAAGGCGCCGCGTTTGTGCGACCGTCCGACCTGCCGACTGTCCGCGAGAAGGCGGCTGGGAAGGCCCGTTCCGCCGTGATCGAGTCCAACGAAGTGCAGTAAATCGCCGCCGCGTCGGACGGTGTCCCATTCGGGGTACGTCTGCGCCCGAGTACGGCAAATCCAAATCCAACCGGCATTTACCCGAAAGGCGTCCCGTGGGGGCGCCTTTTTTTATGGGTCCGCCTTATAATGCCGACGTTCGGGGCCCGGCCGCAAACGATGCGCACGGAGTTTGCCCGTCACGATCATCTGGAGTCCTCAGCGAATGAGCGCCCCTGTTCTCTCGACGTCCCCTCCAGAGCGCCGCTCGAATCCCCTGATCTGGCTCATGGACAGCGTCGGCAGCATCTGGTTCGGCGTGACCATGCTCGTCCTGATCTTCATCTACAGCTCGATCGGGTCGGCCGCTCCGCCCATCCGGCAGGGCGCGATGGCCGATTGGACGGGCCTGGAATTGCTTCGCTTCGAGAAGTCGGAGATGGAGTGGTTCAGCTGGTGGCCGTTCCAGCTGATGATCGCATTGTTCTGCCTCTCGATCATTATCGTGACGATCCGGCGGATCCCGCTCACGATCGTGAACGCCGGTGTCTGGGCGATCCACTCCGGCATTGTCATTCTCTGCGTCTGCAGCGTGGTCTACTTCGGCACGAAGGTCGAAGGTGACGTCGCGATCTTCCAGTCGCGGGCGCTCATCCTGGCCCCGGGCATGGCCAGTCCGGTGTCGATGGTTGTCCGGCCGCAGGCCTCGATCCTCGTCCCCGGCGCGACGAAGCAGTACCGCGTCAGCGTCGCCCAGATGATCCCCAACTACGAACTCCTCTCCGGCGATGACAAGGGCAAGAAGACGCAGGCGATCTGGTTCAACGTCGAGTCGACCGAGCCCCGCCAGTTCATCCGTGTCGTGCTGGTCGGCTACCCCGACTTCACCGAGGACGTGATCACCGGCCCGGGCGGCGGCCAGCGCGCCATCAAGGTGACCGGCCAGGCGCTGCTCGACCCGGAGCTGCAGATCAAGCTCGATCTGGACCCCGTGACCTACTTCTACCACGCGCACCAGCCGCCCGTCCGCAGCACGGCCGCCATCTACGCGCGATTCTCGCCCGGCCAGGAGTGGACGCAGATCCGGTACGCGAATCTGCCGCACTACTCCGATCGCCTGACGCATCGCAATGAGCTGTGGACCTCTCCCGGCGAGACGCTGCCCAAGGCACGCCTGCTCGACCTGCGGCCCGTGCAGCGCATCGGCGAAACCGTGCCGGACGACGTGGACATCCGCATCACCGACTACCTGCCGTATGCCGAGCTCCAGCGGCGCTGGACGAATACCGGCGGCTTCCTCAACCCGATGCTGCGGTTCCGCCTCAGCATGTCGCCCGATGCGCATGCCATCGAGCTGTTTGCACTGGACCCGGATCGGAGCCGCATCGACTTCGCGAGCATGCATTTCCGCGTCGAGTTCCTGTGGGCGAACTCCGTTGAGGATCGCGAGCGGCTGACCCAGGCGCCAAACCCGCGCGTGGTCGTTCGGCTTCCTGCTCCCGCCGGCGAGCAGACGGTCGAACTCGCGAAGCTCCACGAATCCGCCGGGTTTGCCGTGCCGGGAACCGACTACGTCCTTTCGCTCGATCCTTCCAAGACGGGCGACCCGCACGGCTCGATCGCCATCCGCGTGAAGAAGGGGGAAGCCTCTTTCATCCGCCTGCTCACGTCAGGCGCGAACGATGGCGGACGCGAGGTCGATGAAGAGCACCGCCCGCTGGCGTCCAGCACCGACAAGTCGCTGCAGCTCGAGCTCGTCGACCCATCCCCATACCGTATGCTCTTCGTGGCCGGGCCGAACGACGATTCGGTGGACGTGAGCTTCAGCCGTCCCGACGGCACGTTTTTCAAACAGCGGGCCCGCATCGGCGAAGCGGTGCCCGTCATGGGCCAATCGCCCATCGTGGTGGAATCGCTGATGGCGCGGGCCTCCCAGGAGGTTCGCCCGATGATCGTCCCGCGCAACCGGCGTCAGAGCCTGCAGAACGTCGGCAAGACGACCTCCGTCGTGCGGGTCGAAATCAATGATGGCCAGGCGGTGCAGAGCATCTGGCTGCCGTTCAACCAGTACGCTTTCGACGATGCCCAGCGGGCGCAGCCCTCGCGGTTCAGCTGGATCCCGCGCCAGCTGCGGCTCTCGGACGGACGGACGCTCGAACTGCTCTATGGACGGTGGCGCGAACCGCTGCCCAGCCCCGTCGCGCTCGATCGCTTCGTCCTCCAGACCTACCCGGGCGGTGACCGCCCCAGCGACTACATCAGTCTTGTGCGGTTCTTCGAGGACGGTGGGTGGTCGCCGCTGCTGGAGGTCAAGTCCAACCGCCCCGCGCGGCACGGCGACCTCTGGTACTTCCAGTCGCAGTGGGATCCGGGTAACGAGGCTTACACCGTCCTCGGTGTCGGCAACCGCAACGGCGTCTATGGGATGCTGGCCGGCGTGTGTATTTCCATCGCCGGAATGATCTACGCGTTCTACGTAAAGCCCTCGATCATCCGTCGACGCAAGGCGGCCGCCCTGGAGCGGTCCTCGAAGACGCGGTGGGGGACCGGGCAGGCGCAGGAGATGCCGGAGGTAACGCATGCGTAAGTCGATCGTGCGGATGAGTGCACTCGCGATCGCGTTCTGCTCGGCTGCGTCGCAGGCTGCCGACCCCGCTTTCGTGACCAGTGTGGACCTCTCGCGCTTCCGCCTCATTGCCGTCCAGCATGACGGACGCTTCAAGACGTTCGATACGCTCGCCCGCGAGATGATCCGTCACGTGACGGGCACGACTGTCCTGGAGCGCAGGATCGGCGAAACCACCGTCGAGCAGGACGCCGTCTTCACCTATCTCGATCTGCTCTTTACTCCGGCGTCCTACAACGACACCGGGCTCCTGTTCATCAAGAAGCAGCCCGTGCGCGAGCAGCTCCTGACCGCAGCCGGCAGCGCCGTGTCCGAGGAGGAGGCCGCGCGCATCCGCAAGACGGGCCGCGTTTCGATGCGTTTCCTGACGCTTCCGGCCGTCACGGCCAAGCTCGAGGATCTCAATCGCGACATCATGAAGACGGCCAAGGACGTCGACCTTCTGATGGACGCGGCAAGCCTGTCCGAGCCGCAGCAGCTCAAACGCCAGCTGCGCATCATCCCGCCGCCTGGCTCGACAGATGTCAACGATCGCTGGCATTCCATCGAGGAACTGGAGACGGCCGCTCCGTCCGGCGAATCGGTGCCGGGCATGCGGACCGGCATTCCCGGGCTCACAGACGCAAAGCGCGTTGAGCTTTCCGATGCATGGGCAGCGGTCGGCATGGCCTGGCGGGCCGGTGATGCCACCAAAGTGACGGCCGCACTCAATACGCTGGCCGGGCAAGTGGCGATGATCGCGCCGGCCGTCTACCCGCCGCAGGACAAGCTCTCGCTCGAGCACTGGTACTACAAAACGCACAAGATGACGTGGGTGTGGTGGTTCTACATGCTCGCCGTCGTTTTCCTGCTGCTCGGCGTCGTCTACCAGTGGCGACGGGCACGCCTGACGGGCATCATCGCTTTCGGCGTTGCGTTCACGCTGCACACCATCGCCTCGGGTATTCGCTGGTACCTCGCGGGTCGCATTCCCAACTCCAACATGTTTGAAGCAGTGACGGCCGCCGCCTGGTTCGGCGCCGCCATGGCGATCTTTTACGAACTCGGCCCGGCGCTGACACGTCGAAACTGGGCCTGGCTCGTCAGCTGGATCCTGGTGATCGGCGGAGCCATCGTCTTCGTTGCCTCGCTGCTGATCAAACAGGTCGCGTTCAATGACTGGCAGAACTGGGGGCCGATCCCGACCGCGTCGCTGATCCTGTTCTCCGTCGGCAGCATGGCCTTGATTTCGATGGTCTCGGCGCGACGGTTCAACCCCGCCGGCCTGCCGCTCCTCGGCGCGTGCGTGGCGGCCATGGTCGCCCTGATGTGCGGGCGATTCATGCCGATCGCACTCAGCAGCGATATCTCGAACCGCATGCCGGTGCTCAACGATCTCTGGCTTTACATCCACACGAACATGATCATCGCGAGCTACGCGCTGATCGGGATCGCGTTCGTGACGGCCGGCATGTATGTGGTCGGGCGTCTGCTCACCAGGCCGACGCCGGGGCTCTGGCTGTCCATGCTGATCCCCGCGGTCGTGGTGCCGCTGCCGGCCTTGCCGGACATCATCGGGAAGATCGCGTGGTTGCTGCGCCTGCCCGTTCGCGTCGAGAGCGCCATCACGCTGCAGATGATCCTGCCGGCGTGGATGCCGTTCCTGATCGTGCTCGCCGCGTGGGCGGCAGCCAGTGTCGTTCGGCTCGTCTGGTCGAAGTCCGGCGAGCGGGCTTACCAGGTGTGGGAGGGGGCTGCCGTACCGTTCGGTGCGTCTGTCGCGCCGACCGGCTCCATGCCGCTGATCTCACCCCTGGCAGGAGCGGACGCGATCGATGGTCCGCGCCGCAGCGAAGGGCTCGCGAAAGTGCTCGACGGCGCGACCATGCTGCTGATGGAGCTGTCGTTCATCACGCTCTGGACCGGCATCATCATGGGTGCGGTGTGGGCGGATCACTCCTGGGGCCGCCCGTGGGGCTGGGATCCCAAGGAAGTCTTCGCCCTCAACACGTGGATCATCTTCCTCATCCTGGTGCACGTGCGGTTGAAGGTGCAGGACAAGGCGCTCTGGACGGCCGTGCTGGCCGTGATCGGCTGCTCCGTGATGCTCTTCAACTGGATCGTGGTGAACTTCTTCATCACCGGCCTGCACAGCTACGCGTGACATCACTGGGAAGTCATGCGTTCACTGTAGAGAAGGGCGGCACACAGAGGTTTGTACCCGTGTGTGCCCAACTTCGACTCACTCGTTCCAGGCGAGGCGGATCGTCACGCCGTCCGGCTCGTTCGGGAACTTGAGTCGAAGCGTGTCGCCGTCCACCTTCGTCTCGACGGTGACCGGCTTGCCCCCTGCTGTGGATCCGGTGAGTTCTCCGACGGTGCGCCCGCCTGGGAACACCCGTACGACCGCCGGTGTTTCCGCCGGTCCGCGAACCATCAGCGTCAGCGCGCGATCGTTCGCCTCGCTCGACATCAGCCGGTGCGTCGTGTGCAGAACGGCCGGTTTCCCTTTGCTCATGACCGCGGTGACATCACGGTACAGCCCGCTCTCGCCCGCCGCGAGAACGATTCCGTCGCGCACCGCGAATTGCGGATCAAAAACGTCTACGAACCGCCCGTCGATTCGGACCGCCGACCGCGTCGCGCATGCCGCCACGAACGCCCCGCGCCGCATGCGGAATGCTCCGGGCGTCCGCAGCCCATCGTCGACACCGGCCTTCCGCAGCGCGGCGTCGATCAGCGGCAGGTACGTCGCCTCCGCTGCCTTCGGCTCTGCGAAAGCGGCCGGCGAGATCGTCCGGCGCAGCACCCAGCCGCTTCCCACCTGCGTATCGGCGTCCCGTGCGGGATCGATGTCGAGGGCTCGGCACAAGTGATGCATCGGCGACGCCTGCCCCGCCTTCATCCACCACATCTCGCCCTCGATGGTCTCCGGCGCTCCGAGCAGCACGAGCGAGCCGCCGCCGCGCACCCACGCGTCGATCGCGGCATGCCATCGCTCGTTCGCCGGCTTCCACGCCTCATACGAGAGCACGATCGTGCGGAATCGCGCCAGGTACCCCGCCTCCGCCGCGCGTTCGACCACGCAGGACGACACCGGCACGCCGGCCTGCGCGAGCGGCATCAGCATCCCGTATATCTTCTGCAGCTTCGGCAGGCGTTCGTTCTGCCACATCGCTGAATCGCTGATCGCGACGCCAACGTTCTCCGCCGCCGCCGGCGTGCCCTCCCAGGCACCATCGTCAGGAAGATCCTGCAGCACCTGCGTGGCCGAGAGCACCACGATGCGGAAATCCTCCGGCGCCGGCGTGGCGCCGCCCGTCGCGTGGCCGGGCAGAAAGATCCGGTCCGGCCACGGCATCACCTCGAACGCGCTGACGCCGGGGAACAGCACGCTCGCGACCGTGCACTCCCGGTACCACCGCAGGAACTCCGCCCACGTGTGCCGCGGGTCGTCCTCCACCGGGTCGATCAGCAGCCAGAGCTTCTTTTGGGCACCCGCGCCTGTCGCGGGCATGCCCTGCCGCGTCACCAACTCGACGAAGTAGTCATACAGCAGGTACGCCGACGAGAAGAACGACTTGTCCGGCGAGCCGTAGTTGGCGAGCGCCCAGTTGACCGGTCCCGTCCAGACCTGCCCGATGTACCCGTCGAACAGCTCCGACGATACCGACGTCCCGAGCGGAGCCACCAGGTGGCTGCTCACGTTGCTGTACATCGAGTGGATCGGCACCACGAACGGCAGCCGGCTCTGCGCCTTTGTGTAACGGGCGAGATGCTCCTCGAGCCCCAGGTACAACTCGCTCTTGAGCTGCCCGGTCATGAATCGCGCGCGGGCCGAGTGGCTCTCGGGCTTCCATGGTTCCCCGTAGCGTTTCTCCCAGATCGGCGCGAACGCCCCCTCGTACCCCGTGTGAATATGCGCAAGCGGTTCCTCCGGCAGCACGGCGCCTGCGCCCAGATCGATCGCCTGCTTCGTGAGGGTCTCGAGGTACCGCGTCCATCCTTCCGTGGGCAGCATGTACGGACGAATCCCCGCGCAAAGGACAACCTGCCCGTCGGCCGTGCGCTCCACCTCGTCCGGATGCTCGCGCCCATCGAATTTGCCCTTCCAGTACGCGTTGGCGGCGTCCGAGTCGGCGAAGAACATCCGCCCGACGTCGTACCCCTTGTCTTTCCAGCTCTGGATCGCGCTGCGGAGCGGCCCGTCGCCGACGCCGTGCATGTGCACGACCACGGCGTCCACCGCGATCGCGATGCGCGGGTCGTAGCCCATGTTCGTCTGGAAGATCGTCTTGGCCTGGAGAAAGTCGCCGGATCGGGCTGCCCGGACACCGATGAGGCAAAGGCAGGCAACCATGCCCAGCCGGGCCGCGCGCACCGTCCGTTTTCCCATGTGTCACCTCGCCAGTTGTGCGTGCTCGACCATCAGGCAGCGGTCCATCACCACCTGCAGGCCGGCCTCCCGCGCCCGCCGCGCTGCCGCCTCGTTCACGATCCCGGATTGCATCCAGACAACCTTCGCGCCGATCGCGATCGCGTCCTCGACGACCGGCGGCACGGCCTCCGACCGGCGGAAGATGTCGACGATATCCACCGGCTCGGTGACGTCCCTCAGGCTTGCCCGCGACGGCTCGCCGAGGACCGACTCCACCTGCGGGTTGACCGGAATGATACGGTAGCCCGCCCGCTGCAGATAGCTCGCGACCCGATAACTCGCGCGGTCCGGTTTATCCGACAGGCCGACCACCGCGATCGTCCGCGCCCGCCCGATGATGTCGGTGATGCTCGAGCCGGCGGAGCCACGGCTGGAGGGGGAAGAACCTGAATTCATCGATAGACTCCTCGTGGAGGTAACATTCCGGCCCGGCAGGAGGGCCGACGTTCGCGCCGGCCTTGTTCGAGAATTATATAATGACTAAAATGGGAGGAGTCGCGAGGAGTTCGTTCTTCGTGGTCAACTCGTTGGATGGGGAGGTGTTCCGGCCGTCCGGCTGGATGCTCGTCGGTGCGCCCGCAGTGAGTTTGTGCGCGCCTCCGGGAGGTTGCAGGATGCAGTTCAGCATTGCCCATCAGCTTGCAGCAGGGATCCTTATCACCGTCGCCGGATCGACCTTCGCTGCAGAGGTCCAGGTGGTCTTCGTACGCGACGGATTTCCGCAGCGGGTCGTGCGAACCGTTCCGGCCGATGCGATGCCGCTCGAAACCGCGGTACGCGCGAGCGCCGATGGTCCCACGCCCGACGAGGCCGCGCTCGGCATCCGCTCCTATCTCCCCGCCGGCACCACGATCGCCTCACTCGAGATCACGTCTGACAAGGTCGTGATCGACTTCTCGCCCGAAGTGCTGCAGGAACTCGACGACGAGCTGCTCGAGAACATTGGCTGGCAGTTCAGTGCCACGATCGGCGATTTCAACGAGATCCGCACGATCCACCTGAACTGCCAGGGCCGCGCGCTGGCCGGCTATCTTCCGCCGACGCCCGTCATCCAGCCCGCACCCCAGCCGATCGTTCGAGCGCTCTCCTCCGCCGCCCTGCGACAGCTCGGGGCCGCAAACAGCCCGGCGCCGGACGGAGCCAACGCGCTGGCCGGCAGAAAAGTCACCATCGGGCCGTCGCACGGCCGCTACTACCACTCTGATTACGGCTGGCTGTGGCAGCGCACGGACCCCTGCGGCTTCGGCGAGAGCGTCCTGGAGGATACGAACAGCATCCGCATGATGCAGTTCCTCGCCCGGTATCTCTCGCAGGACGGGGCGCTCGTGACTGTTCCCCGCGACATGAATGAGAGTGACTGCTGCCACTCGCTGACGGGCCTGCCCTGGTGGAAAATGGCGGCCCGGTACTGGCTGCAGCACCAGGGTCTGTCATCGAGCATCTGGGACAGCGCCGGTACCGATTACGATGACGACATCCGCGCCCGCCCGCTGTACTCGGACTATATCGCGTCCGACATTTACATCGCCCACCACACGAACGCAGGCGGCGGTACCGGCACGGAGACGTATCGTTACGACGGCATGGAACACCCCGCGCACGAGGCGAACAGCCTGACGCTGGCCAACAACGTGAACTCCAGCATCGTCAACGCCATCCGCGAGATGGTCGATTCCGGCTGGACCGATCGTGGCGTCAAGAATAAGAATTTCGGCGAGATCCGAATCCCGGATCGTCCCGCGATCCTCATCGAACTCGCCTTCCACGATCACTGCACGCTCGACGGTCCTTACCTGCGGGACAACTACTTCCGCTCGGTCGCGCAGTGGGGCATCTATCGCGGCGTGTGCCAGTACTTCGGCGTAACACCCGGCTGGGACCGCTATTCAGACGAGTATGTCAGCGACACCATACCGTCTGTGATGCTCGCGGGTCAGACGTACAACGTGAGCGTGACCTTCCGCAACCGCGGCGTCGTGTGGCGCAATGACAAAAACTTCCGTCTGGGCGCGGTGGGCGACAGCGACCCGTTTACCAGCTTCAACCGCGTCAATATCAGCGGCGAGGTTCTGCCCGGACGGGAATACACGTTCAACTTCCAGATGAAGGCTCCTGCTGCCGGCACGTACACGACCGACTGGCGGATGGTCCGCGATGGCGCCACATGGTTTGGGCCGACGCTCACGAAAACGGTAAACGTCAGCCCGAACGTTCCAGACGACGAGCCTCCGAGCACACCTACGGATCTGGCGGCCGTCGCGACCGGGGCCGTGACGGTCCAGCTCAACTGGACTGCCTCGACGGACAATGTCGCCGTAGCCGGATATGACATCCGCCGCGACGGCGCGATCCTCGGCTCGAGTGCGACGAACAGCTACACCGACGAAACGGCTTCGCCCAACACGACGCACACCTACGAGGTTCGAGCGAAGGATCTCACGCCGAACTATTCGAGCTGGAGCAACTCCGCCGTCGTGACGACGCCGGGTACCGCGCCGGGTGACTTCATCATCGAAAGCCGTTCCGGCGGCCTCAATGTCAGCAAGTACGAGGAAATCGGCACCTTCGCCAACACCAGTGCCAAGAGCACCGCCACCGGTCTGACGAGCGGGATCGGCGGCCGGTACGGCAGCGCGAACATCGGTGCCGCCGGCCTGAAACGGGCGCTCTTCAAGTACAACGTACCCGTCGCGGGCGTCTACGAAGCCTTCGTAACCAGCGGCAGTCAGAGCAGCCGCAACACCAACGTCAAAACAGTGATCACGCACGCGCTCGGCAGCTCCGTCACCAGCTTCGACGAAGTGGCAAACACGAACATCTGGAAATCGCTCGGGCAGTTCAATTTCAACGTTGGCGTCAATGCGGCGACTGTCGAGCTCAATAACGAAAACGGCAACGCCGCGGGCGCGAACATGAACGTCGACTCGGTGAAATACGTCTTCGTCTCGTATCTGCCGGTGCCCGCGCCGCCGGTCGTAGCGGACCAGATCATCTCCCCGGGCGCGAGCGCGACCCTCTCCGCATCCGTCCCGCCGGGCCAGACGGTGGACTGGTACACCGGCAGTTGCGGCGGTACGCTTCTTCAGGCTGGCACGCTCTCCATTACTGTCACCCCGACCTCGACGACCACCTATTATGCGCGGGGGCGAAATCCCTCCACCGGTATCATCGGTGCAGCCTGTGCGCCGGTAATGGTCACCGTAGTCAGTCCGCCCGTCGTGACAGGCATCACGCCGGAGAACCCGACGGCTTGCGAAGGCGACAGCGTGACCTTCGCCGTCGCCGTCTCGGGCACCGGGCCGTTCACGTATCAGTGGAAGCGGGGTGACACGAACGTCGGCCCCAACAGTCCATCGTTGAACCTGCGCTCTGTCACGCAGGCGGATGCCGGCACATACACCTGTTTCGTCACCGGTCCCGGCGGCGGCCAGCCGGCGGCTTCGCCGGGCTCCACGCTCACCGTCAGGACCTGCCGGACCCCGCTGCAGTGGCGAAGCGTCCGAACCCACGCCGGAGAGGGTGAGTTGAGTATCCCGCTGGAAGCGTCCGCTTCCGGGAACGGCGCCGATGGGCCCACCGTCGAACCGCGATCCGGAGGCATCCTCGCGATCGATATCGACTTTGACGGCCCCGTCACTGCGCCGAGTCTCGCCGGCATCTCCGTCACCGGACGTACCACGGCAGGTGGCGTCCTGCAGAACGAGGTGGCATACACGCCCGCCGCCCTGACGGCGATCGACGCCGACACGCTGCGGATCGCCTTCTCCGCCGGCCAATTGCCTGATCGGACCTGCTACCGGATCGCGCTCGGTCCGGGCACCATCGCCGAGTCACTGCGGGGCGATACGGATGTGCACGTGCGGGCCCTGCTCGGCGATGCGGACATGGATGGTGTCGTCAGCACGTCCGACATGGCCGACGTGAAGTCGCACCTGGGCGATCAGGCGACCACGGCTCCGCAGCGCGACCTGAACCTCGGCGGTGGGCCCGTCAACCTGGGGGACGTCCTCTACGTTCGCTGGATCCTGATGCAGGCTCCGGTCACCCCCGAAGTCCTCTGCCCCTGATCCGCGGGGCCAGGGACCTCAGAGGCTCACGGACTTGATCGCTGCGCATCTTGTGTCTGAAGGGCACCGCCTGATGCCCTGGTGCCGCGGCATCTCTGCTCAGGATCCACACTGCCGCTTGACACCGCCGCCGGATTTTCGAATACTCAACCCTGTTCGGGGCGGATGAGCCGGCTCCCTCCAGCGTGGCCGGCACTTTGGTGAGGGACATAGCCGCGCGGTCGAGTGCCCGCGGTTGCGGAAGGCGAACCCCTCACAGCACCGTATGTGATTCAGTCATGCAATCCCAGGCATCAGATTCGAGGCTCCGTCACGTTGTCTTCCACGGCAAGCGCGTGCCTGCGCGGACACAGGCCTTCATCGCCTTTACTCCGCCCGTCGTGCCGCCCGCCAGCGAGGATCCGAACGACGCAGTTGACCTCAACGATCCCGAAGCGCTCTTTTGCCGATGGGTTCTTCAGCGGGTCGGTCTGGTGCCCGAGAACTACCGCTTCCGGCCACTCAAACGTCGCGTGCCCGCCTGCCTCAGGGCACTCCGGGTCTCTGGCGTTGACGAGGCCTTGCGCCTGGTTCGCCACGATCCAGAGCTGCTGTCTGTCGCCGCCGATGCTCTCGTCCTCGGCGTGACGAGCCTGTTCCGCGACCCGGCGGTCTTTGACGAGCTTCGCGAGTTGATGGACGCACCAACCTGGGGTCGTGGACCGGTGCGGGCCTGGTGCGTCGGCTGCTCCGACGGAGCGGAACTGTACTCGCTGGGAATGCTCCTGGCCGAGTCCGGCGCCCTGATCGGCTCTTCGCTGCTCGGGTCCGACTGCCGTTCCGGGGCGATCGCGGCCGCGCGGCGTGGCTGGTTCAGCTCCTCCGCCGTGGATCATGTGCCGCCCGAGCTCCTGCGCCGATACCTCGTCGCCGACGCAGGCGGATTCCGCGTGGTGCCTTTACTGTCCGGCGCGATTCAGTGGCGGGTCGAGGACGCGCTCACGCTGCCGGAAGTAGGCAGGTGGGACCTGATCCTCTGCAGGAATCTGGCGATCTACCTCGCTCCGGCCTCCGCCCGGATGCTCTGGGCGACGCTTTCGTCCGCGCTGCGCCCGGGCGGGCTGCTCGTCGTCGGAAAAGCGGACTATCCGGCAGGTCCGTCCGGTCTGCGGCGGATCTCACGGTGTATTTACCATCGGAGTTCCTGATGGCAAGCGTCGGACGCAAGCGGGATGTGTCTCTTTGGGTGGCGATCGTGGTCACTGCCGCGATTGCCTTTGCCGTAATCTATCTCCGTCTTGTCCTCTTCCGCGAACACCTGCTTCCGCTCGCCTATGGGATTCCGCTCCTGATCTGCCTGTGGCATGGCCGCGCCTGGATCCTGTGGGCAATGGCGATCCTGTTCAGTGCCGCCCTGACGATCGAGATCTTCTGGATCGGGACGAAGGATACGGCGGACGTCACCTACCGTTGGATCGCATTCACCACGGCACTGGTCAATATCTGGATCACGGCCAGCGTCATTCTCCTGCTCTTGCGAGCCCGCCAGATGCTGGTGTTGCGCAACGAGGCCCTCGAGGCCTCGAACGCCGAGCTTGAGTCTGCCAACGAGGAGCTCACTGCTCGCGAAGAGGAGATTCGCCGCCAGAACGAAGAGCTGCAGAGCCAGGCCGAGGAGCTTGAGCAGCAGTCCGCCAGCCTGCAGGAGAGCCTCGCCCGGTCTGCCCGCCAGCAGGAGCAGCTCCAGATCCTCAATGACGAGCTTCTCCGGCGCGAACGCGCGATGGAGATCCTGCTCGAATCCGCCAAGTGGCTGACCCCCGAGCTCGAAGGCAAGGGCGTCATGTCTCGCATCTGCGACGCCGCGCTGCAGGTCCTGGAAGATGCCGTGGCCGCCGTCGTCGTGGAGCGTCGCGGCGACCGCCTGATGGTCCGCGGACACAGCGGCTTCGGACGCACCGGCCCCGTCAAACGCAGCTGGAGTTGCGACCAGTCGTTCGCGTCAGTTGTCATGCAGGAGAACCGGACCGCCTACCTGGAGGACATTGCGCTGCGTCCGGATCTCGAGGTGCCGATGCCGGCCGACGGTCGCATCCTGCGGTCCGTGCTGGCCTCTCCGCTCCGCGTCGACGATACCGTGATCGGTGTCATCAAGGTGTACAGCACCGACCGACGCGAGTGGACCGAAGAGCAGTTCCGCATCGTGGAGTGGCTGGCCGCCCAGAGCTCCCTCCTTCTCGAGGCCGCCAAGCTTCAGCAGGAACTCGATCAACGCCGCCGGGAAGCGGAGGACGCCTCTATCCGAAAAACACGGTTCCTGGCGGCTGTCTCACACGATGTCCGCACGCCCGCGAACGCAATCAGCCTGCTCGCCGAGCTCATCAGTCGCAGTGCGGCTGACCCCGCCTACGCCGCGGAGGTGCCCGAACTCGCCCGTGATCTCAAGGTGAGCGCCCAGTCGCTCGTCGAACTGGTCAGCGATGTTCTGGATCTCGCTCGCTACGACTCGGGGAGGCTCGATGTCCAGATCAGCCGCTTCCCGCTCTGGCAGCTCATCGATGGTGAGGTCCACCAGCTCCTGCCGCTTGCCCAGGCCAAGGGGCTCATACTCAGCGCGCAGAACGATGCCGGGGACCTCATTCTCGACACCGACCGGATGAAGCTTGCACGCGTCTTAAAGAACGTTGTCGGCAACGCGATCAAGTTTACGGATCGGGGCAGCGTGGAAGTGACGTCCGCCCTCCGCGTTGATGGCGACATCGAAATCAGCGTGAACGACACCGGTATCGGGATCTCGCGCGAGCACCAGGCGCACATCTTCGACGAGTTCTTCCAGTTGCGGAACCCGGAGCGCGACCGCAGCAAGGGCTCGGGCCTTGGCCTGGCGATCTGCCGCCGACTCGTGGAAGCGATCGGGGCTTCTCTGCAGGTGGAGAGCACGCCGGGGGAAGGCTCGGTGTTCCGGCTCGTGATGCCCGCGTCTCTGCGAGTGCTGGAGGGCGGCTCCAGTGAGCGTGGAGGAAACGGCGAGTCCGAGTGCGTGCACAACTCCCTGGTGGGGGTGCGCATTCTGCTCGTTGAGGATCACCAGACCACGCGTGTCATGACGTCCCGCCTCCTCGCGCAGGAAGGGGCGGTCGTGCTGGAGGCGGGCAGCGGTTCTCAGGCCCTCGAGATCCTCGAGCAGGATACCCCGCAGGTCGTGCTGCTCGATCTCATGCTGCCGGATATGGACGGGAGTGAGATTATCCGCGCGATCCGGAAAAAGCGCCCGGATTCGCTCCGATGCGTGTTCGCCGTTTCGGGCGACGTCACTGCCGCCCGTCTCGAGGAACTCCGCACCCTCGGCGTCGATGAGGTCATGTCCAAGCCGATCGATATCAATCGTCTGGTCCTCGCCATCAAGGGCGCACCGCTCACCATGTCCCAGACGCCCGGTGCCTCCACCCGGTGATCGAGGGCGCATAGTCGGGGCCGGGCCGCCGTCCCCTGTTTTGCCCGCCGGCGCTCAATCCATGGCGGCGTTGAACCGCCGCGCACACAGACCGCCGGCATGCAGCGGGGTCGCGCCGCTGCCGGATCGCATTCCCACAATGATTTGAGAGGAACCCGGCCCGTCAGCCGCCGTAGAGGGACCAGCCGCACTTCGGGCACTTGCCCGGTTTGCCGCCCATGACGCGCCGGGCGAACATCGTCTGGTCGTTCGGGCATGCATGTGCCCGCACGCCCTGCATTTTTCGACACTTCGGGCATTCGACGACGGCCATGCCCCCCTCGAGCTCGTTGCCGGTGGTCTTGACCTTGCCGGCTTCTTTCAATTCCAGAAAGGCTGCCGGCGTCAGCTTGAAGACGTTCCCGTCCTCCAGGCAGAGGTACGCATCCGCGGACTCCGGCGTGTCGAGTTGCGTCGTCTTGCCGCTGCCCGCGCGCAGCGTGAAATACGCGGTGAGCGCGACAAGGACAGCAAGAATCCCGATCAGCAGCGGTGTGTTTTTCTTCTCAGAGCGGTCTGCCATGCTGGCTTATTCCTGGCCGTGATTCTGGCGGGCGATCCACTGGCCCGTTCCCTGGGTGCAGCCTGAGTTCGGATCCATGGCCTGGGATGCGTTGCACTCCACGAATCGTCCATTGACCATCTTGTGATTCAAATTCATCTTCGCCACGATCGACACGTTCGCCGCGTGGCCGTCGAGGAACATCATGGAGTGGTAGCCGTCCTTCTTGTGGTAGCCCGGCACCTTCCAGTCGAGCGGGTAATCGGCCAACACGCCGCCCAGGGCGCAGTCGGACGGATCCTCGTGCATCATGATCGCCCGTGCCGCTCCGAGCTTCTCGAAAATCGGCACGATCCGGTCGAGCAACTGCCGGACACGCTTATTTCGCTCGAAATTTGGCGTCGGTGGGCTGGAGACCTCGCGGTTCAATACGTAGGAGTACCAGGTGACGTTCGACTGGTAGGAGGTGCCGCAGGAGTCGTACCCCGACGTTTTCGAGCGTGCCACCGCGTAGCTGCTTCGGCTCGCGATGCCGCCGCCCTTGCCGGCCGCGTCCGCCGGGCAGCTGAACACGCGTAAATCCGCGTCCTTCCCGAGCTTGGCCGTCGCGACGTACCGATTGAGCGGGCGCTCTGAAGCCAGGAAATCGTACTCACCGCCCTGCTGGTAGTACACGTGCAGCGGCCCGTTCGGCGGATCCCCGATTCCCCGTTTCCCGCCGTGATAATTGGAGTAAACGCGAACCGTTCCTTCATAGAGGCTGTTGGTCGCTCTGTGAAGGACCGGTCGCCAGGGAAAGCGGTTCCTCTCCATATTCAGATAACCGCCCATGGCTGTCCCGATTCCCTTCAGGTTGGCCAGGCAGGCGGCCACCTTCGCCTGCTCGCGGGCCTGCGTGAGCGACGGCAGCAGGATCGAGACAAGCAGGGCGATAATGGCCACCACCACGAGCACTTCGATCAGGGTGAAGCCGGCCTGCCGGGCGCAGCCGCGGGTGGCAAGGGGTCGCAAATGAGCCATGTCAGGACTCCCGGTCGGTTCGAAATGACAGATCCGTACCTGTCAGGTTACGACAAACGCTGTGCAATCGCAAGGGGTTATATAATACCGCCGGTCGACTCCGGGGGAAAGCTCCTCCCATTCCGGCCCCCGTTATTATAAGAGCTGCCATTTCAGGAGCTTGCCGTCTTCAGTTTGACGTAAGATTTTCATAGCATCTCGCCGATGCCTCCGTTAGAATTGCCCCATATCGCACCTCGGCGGGAGGTTAGGCGGTTCTGTGCTGCGCAGGGCTCTTCCAGCCCCTCGTCAGGATCCACTTGTGGGGCGCCCCGCTCTGACACGTGCTGGCGGGGGAACGTCCTCTGACCTGCGGAGCCGTCGTGAGAAGGCAACCGTATTTCTCTGTCTGCGAGGGGAATCCTGCCTCGCGTACGCGGAATCCGCGATCCCTTACACCTCTGGAAAGGAGCCACGTCGTGATGTGTACTCAAGGCCCCCGATCTTTTTGGAGCGCGTTCCACGCCCTCGCCGCGGTGGTGTGCGGGCTGGCGGGGATTCTCGCGGTTACCACACAGGCCAGAGCCAATGTCTACGCCGCCCATCTGCAACCAGCGGGCACTTCCTGGGACTTCAGCCAGAGCGGCGCCATGAATATCTCGTACCGTCTCAACCACGCGGCCACGAGCGTGACCGTCGAAGTCTTCCGGCTTAGCGAGCCGGCGACGGTGATCAAGACCATCACTGGCGGCACTGCTTACGGGCTCAACACGGTCTCCTGGGACGGCACGGACAACAGCAACACCCCCGTGACCGGTGCCGGCGACTACTCCTTCCGCGTCATCGCGGCGGACAGCGTCGGGTATACCAGTTGGACCAACATCACGCCGACCTCCGGCGGGAACGAGATCGGGGATGCCCAGTACTATGCCGCACAGGGCGTTGCCGTCAACCGTGAACCGACCAGCGCTCATTTCGGCCGGATTTACATCGGCAGTTCGTACACCGATGCGACTTCGGCCAACCCCGGCGCGACCGCGGTAGGTGACGGACTCTTCCTGCTGAACAGCGATATGACTTTCCGGGATGGATCTGCCGCTACGGCGGCCGCTGCGGCGAACGCGCAGCTGATCACGAATGGTACAAGTACCTCCAGCCCCTGGAAAATCAATATCAACCAGAACAATCCGGACGAAATCGTTGTCACCGACTTTGTTGACGGCTTCGAGAACGTCTGGATCTTCAATGCCGACGGGACCAGCGTCTCGCGGATCCTCAATTCATCGACGACCGGACCGACGGGGACCTTCACCCACGGGAACGCCATCAGCGCCGCCCTGACCGGCACAGGGGCCGACCGCAAACTGTGGATCATCGACGAGGACAAGGATGTTGGTGCGGCACGACTGGCCGGCGGCTACGACATCGTCCGCTTCGACATCGGTACGACGCTGGAAGACTTTGCCGGACAGGGGGTTGAGGTCAAGAACGGCGGCGGGCCGAACTTCAACGCCCAGATCTTCTACACCGGCCGTGACATGCAGTTCGGCCGCGTGAGTGGGCTCTCCCGCATCTACGTGGCGACGCGCCGCGCCAACAACAGCACGACCAACATGGCCGTTACCTGTTACACACTGGATGCGAGCGGCGTGGTGAACGGCACCCTCTGGACCCAGACCACCGGCTCCCTCTCGACGGCCACGGGAGCTGTTTTCATCTACCCCAACTGCGTGGCTGTTGACGAGGTGCATGGGCGCGTGGCGGTGGCCCGCGACGTCAACAGCAACAACAACCTCGGCCGTGTCGTGATTCTGAACAGCGAGACCGGCGCGTACATCACGACGTTCGAGACCGGAGCGTACAGCGTCAGAGATCTCGACTTCGATGCGGCCGGCAACCTGTATTCAGCCAACCAGACCGACGAGCACATTCGGATGTGGTCGCCGCCGGATGGCCCGAACAGCTACACCACGCCGTACTATGGCGTGCTCGCCATCAATTGCGGGTCGCCGCCGCCGACGATCAACACGCAGCCGACAGGCGCGTCGGTCTGTCCGGGCGATCCCGTCACGCTGACAGTGGACGCGGATGGCCACGGTGTGCCGCTCCTGTATCAGTGGAAGAGAGGCTCCGTCAGTGTCGGCACCAGCAGCCCGACGCTCACGATCCCCTCCGCCACGCTCAGTGACGCCGGGAGCTATACCTGCACGGTCACCGGTTGCGGGACGGCCGTGACCACGCCTGTCTTTGTGACCGTCGGCGCTACGGTAACCGCCCACCCGGTGAATCAGACCAACAAGTGCCAGGGCGACACCGCCACGTTCAGCATCACGGCCGCCACCGGCGCCCCGCCGCTCACGTACACCTGGTACAAGGGCACGCAGGCCCTTTCCGACGGCGTGGATCTCAATGGCGTGGTGATCTCCGGAGCCCAGACGCCGACCCTGACCCTGAGTAATCTGAGCACCGCGGACAACAACGCTGTCTTCTCCTGCAAGGTGACCGACCAGTGTGCGAGTGGGACGTCCGCCACCAGTAACACTGCCAAGCTGGTTTTCTCCAATATTCCGGTGATCACCGCCCAGCCGGTCTCCACCGGCGTCTACCCCGGACAGACGGCGAACTTCTCCGTGACCGCGACCGATCCGCTCAGCGGCACACTGAACTACCAGTGGCGGAAGAACGGCGCAGACATCCCGGGCGCTACTGCGTCCACGCTCGCCATCATTGCCGGCGGTACGGATGCTGGTGCTGACATCGATGTCGTCGTCTCCAACACCTGCGGCCCGCAGAAGAGTGCGGTTCGCAAGCTCAATGTTGCCGCACTGCCATGCAGCCTGACCTGGGCGGATGCGGACGGCGACAGCGACGTTGACATGGATGACTTCGGCGTCTTCCAGGGCTGCTTCACCGGCTCGGCGGCCGGCTACGATTTTGCCGGCTACTGCGGCTGCTTCGACCGTGCGGGCGGTGCGGGCGTGGACCTCGCCGATTTCGCGGCATTCGCGCAGTGTGCGACCGGCGCGTCCGTCCCGGCGGCCGTCGGATGCGGCGGGAACATCGTCTTCACTGACAACTTCGAAGCCGATTCGACCGCCAACTGGACGCTCCTGGCCAGTTCCACCAATCATGCGATGGCGCTGAACTACGACTACAGCGCCCAGGGAATTCCGGCGGCCCCGTCCGGCTCGGGCACGAAGGGGTTGAAGGCCAACGTCAACTTGGGGGCCGGGACGGAGCTGATTGCCGGCATCGCCTACAGCACCGCCAGCTACACCGGCGACTACACCGTTTACTTCGATATGTGGAGCAACTGGGGCGCCTCCGAGGCCGGCACGACGACCCAGGCGCTGTTTGGAGTCAACGGTGATGGGACGTCGATCCAGGCGCCCACGGCCATCGTCGTGGCACCGGGCACGGGGCCTGTCCTCTCTGGGTACCTTTTCGGTGCCACGGTCGACGGGCAGGGTTCGCAGAGCCGCGACTACCTCGCCTGGGAAGGCGCGACCGAACTCGTGCCGGCCGAGGCCGGTTGGGCCAATATGACCGCCAACGGCGATCTCGCGCCGTTCTCCGACATCTTCCCGGCACCGAAGGCCGTTGCCTCGGGTGCGACAGGTAATGGCGGCGGAACCGGCTGGGGCTGGGTGCGCGTGCAGATCACGAACAATGCCACCGCCGGCACCGTTTCGGTGAAGTTGAACGGCCGGCAAGTGCTGACGCGGTCCGCCGCGACATACCCGTCCGGGAAGCTGATGCTCGGTGTCATGGATACGTTCGCGTCCAGTAAGATGTCCGCGAACATGTACACCGTCTTCGACAATGTGATGGTGACGGTGCCGTGACCGAATCTGCGACAGTTCGGCAGGCAGCCTGAGGTGTTCGGGCTGCTCGCCGGGGATACGGGCGCTCCTGGAATAGGGGAGCTCTACTGAGACTGCAAACGGGAGGCTGACCAGGTCGGCCTCCCGTTTCTATGCGCTGTCCGGGTAACCCGCCGTCTGGTAGGAGCTTGCGCCAGCTTCTGACTGAAGCCGGGTCAGCCCGCGCGGAGCTTGGGGATCGTCTCCTCACACACCCGGGCCGTCGGGTGGTTTTTTGCTTTGAATCATCCGCGGGCAATACGGTAGAATGCGCCCAGGCCTGTTTTGTGTTGAGGCACTGTTTTCGCGGAGTGTTCACGTCATCTCAGCGTGAGGGAGCAGAGGGGCAGCTTCCTTTGCGTCTCTCGTCGACGTCAGCGTTTCGCCGGCACATGCGCGCATCTGCCGGCATGAACATGTGTTAGGGAAGGGAGGAATCATGATTACACGCTCTGTCGCGCGTCCGATTTCGAGCCTGGCCGCCGGCCTGGCAATCGTGGCGGTGGCTGCCATGGTGCCGTCGGTTGCGATGGCCAATATTTACCCGTCAGGGCTCTCGGTGGACACCTCCGCCGCGGCTGGGACCTGCGGGACCGTCGTTCTCACGTACTTTCTCAACGAGGATGCCGACGGAACGGCCAGCCTTCCGGGGGTGAAGATCGAGGTCGTGGATGGGGCCAGCACCGTCGTCCGCACCGTTTCGATCCCGTCCCAGAAGAAGGGGAAGTGGACTTACGCCTGGGATGGCCGGAATGACAGCGGCGCGCGTGTCCCGAATGGCTCGTACGCGTTCCGCGTCACCGCGGCCGATTTCGGCTACTCCGCCTGGACCCAGATCACGGACGACAACAACCGGCAACTGCAGTTCTATCGCCCGATCGGCGTTGCGGTGAACCGGAATGTCGACCCGGTCACGCGCGTGGCGAGTCCGTACTACGGCCGGCTCTACGTCGCCAATCCGAATACCCTCACGACAGTATCCGGCCGCCCGATGGGCGACGGTATCTACGTGATGAATCCCGACCAGAGCGACGCGCTTGGCCAGGGTGATAATGCCCTCACCGGGGGTCTCAATTTCACCGGCAGCACCTTGAGTTCGCCCTTCCGGCTCCGGGTCGGACCCGATCATAATCTGTACATTTCCGACTGGTCGGACCCGACCGGTCAGCTCTCCCTCACCGATCCGGACGTCAGCGCGAGTAGCGGTGTGCAGGTTCTCCAGGGCGTCGGCGACACCGCGAATCCGACGGTACACGGCAGCATAGCGAGCACGGCGGCGATCGTCGGGACACTCGCAACCGGCGACCTGAAGGTCTACGCGCTCGATGAAGACATGGTCCCCTATCAGTCGCTGCGATTCTGGAATGTAGGTGCGGGGCCGTTGCCCTACAACTCCCCCCCGACACAGCTCGGCTCACCGCTGATCAACACCGTCGCCGGCGTCGCCGTCGACATGGATCGCGGCCCCGACGGCAAGTTTTACCTGCTGCAGAATCGCTCCGACGGTAACCAGGCGGGGTTGTACGTCCTCGACACCGACGGAACGACGGTGCTGTTCAACTCGTTGACCGCCACCCGCGCCCTGACCGGCAATCCTGCCAGTGTTGACCTCTTGCGCCAGTCGCGAACGGTTGCCGTCAGCCCGGATGGGTCCACGTGCTACATTCTGAGCGATCAGGGCAACATCCGCATCCTTCCCATGTCCGGCGGCATTCCGAATCTCGCCCAGTTGACCACCGTGACCTGCTTCGCCACGGGGACCGCCAACGGCCAGATCGTCGTCGATGCAGTCGGAAATGTGTTCATCAGCAGCAACGTCACCGAACGCGTTCGTGCCTATTCGCCCCCGAGCGGCCCGAACTCCAGCACGACCGCCACGCCGCAGTTCACCCTCAGCAAGTCGGGCTCGGGCGGGCCAGCAATTACCGCTCACCCGCAGAACGCCTCATTCTGCGTGAACGGTTCGGTTGTGTTCGACGTGACCGCCACCGGCACCGGCCTGACCTATCAGTGGAAGAAGAACGGCGTCGACCTGGTCGACGGCGCAAACGTTTCGGGAGCCACCACGCCGAGCCTCACGCTTTCAAACGTGCCGGCATCCGATAACGGTTCATACGTGACGGTGGTGGTGTGCGACGGTAACGGCGTCGCCGTCAGCAATCCGGCCGTCCTCAACATCGGCGTCCGTATCCTGCAGGCGCCGCTGAACGCCTCCGTGTGCCAGAACGCGAGCGCCGCATTCTCCGTGCTCGCCTCCGGCAAGGGAACGCTGTCCTATCGATGGGAGAAGGACAACGCCGGTGACAACAACTTTGTTCCGATTCCCGGCGGGACCCTGAGCTCTGTGACACTGCCATCGGTGTCGATGGCGGACGACAACTCCCAGGTGCGGTGCGTCGTGACGGATGACTGCGGGCCGGTGAACAGCCCGGCTGCCGTCCTCCGCGTCTCCGACGGCCCAACCGTGACGGGTCTGTCCGGCAGCAAAACCGTGGCCGTCGGATCTGCGGCAACGTATTCGCTCGTCGCCAGCGGCACCGGCACCGTGAACTACCAGTGGCGCAAGGAACTCAATGGCGTCTCGACGAATGTCGGGACGAACACACCGTTCCTGTCGATTGTCGCGGAATCGTGCGACAACGGCGCGAGTATCAAGTGTGACGTGACCGATGACTGCGGTACCCGGAGCGTCACCGTGGGTTCGCTCTTCGTGAGCAACGTTCCGGCGGAGACCTGCGGAAACGGGACGGACGACGACTGCGACGGCCTCGTGGATTGCGAGGATCCGGACTGCCTGAGCAGCTGCTGCAATGATCCGTTTGCGGATGCGGAGGGCGTGGCGGGCGTCGGAACCGGTTTCGGCGACGGCGACGTCGACATGGATGACTTTGCGGTCTTCCAGATCTGCTTCAGCAGCGCCGGTCTTCCGACGGAGCCGATCTACTGCTCGTGCTTCGACCGAAACGGCGACAATCGCGTCGACGTGCAGGACTTTGGCGACTTCCTCAACTGCGCCAGTGGTCCCGCCATCCAGGCGGACGCGAACTGCGACAACCACTCCACCGGCGATGTCGTGATCAATGAGTTCCAGTATGACGATTACAACGACGCGGAGGACGATCGCGAGTTTGTCGAGCTCTACAACCGGGGCGCCTCGCCGGTCGATATCTCCGGCTGGGTGTTGCGTGCTCCGAGCATGTCCGGCAAGGACGTCGCGATCCCCGGTGCGCCGGACAGCGGAACCACCGTCCTCGCGGCGGGTGGCTTCTATGTCATCGGTGGCGTCAGCGTCACCAACGTGATGCAGGTCCCCGGGACCGGTCTCGATCTGTGGGAGAACGGTCTAGCAGCGGATGGGACCACCGTGGCCAGCGAGGTGATTGAACTCGTGGACGCGAACGGCGATGTCAAAGACGCCGTCATTTACGAGCGTGGCCGTGGAGTTCCGCAGGGGGCTTCGGCGCCGGAAGGTGCAATCTGGGGTGATTTCGGGTCTGTTGACGGTCTTGATCAGATGAGCTGGTCGCGTTGGGTCGACGGCGCTGACACCAACGACAACGGCCGCGACTTCGGCATGCGTCGCGAGACTCCGGGCGCGAGCAACCTCGGCACCGGGACCGTCGTCGCAGCGTACGTCCCGCCGGATGTGAACGGCCTGTCTGCCGGCACCGCGGTATCGGGCCTGGTCGGTTCCTTCGTGGGTGGTCTGGTGATCAACCCGGCGGACACGAGCACGATGCTGGGGGCCGACGATGTCAACCCGAACGTCATCCCGGCCTCGCCGCAGGGCGGAAACTGCATCGTTGCCTGGGATCCGTCGGGCGGCGGCAACATGGTGGCGTCCAACGACATCATGACCGGCAACGCCAG
Source organism: uncultured Planctomycetales bacterium (assembly GCA_964548565.1). Taxonomy (GTDB): domain Bacteria; phylum Planctomycetota; class Phycisphaerae; order UBA1845; family PWPN01; genus CAYLLT01. The sequence continues at coordinate 30,861 of CAZJTF010000025.1, forward strand.
CTACGACCTGTGGGTGTACTTCGACACCAGCGACATCACGGTCGCCGGTGCCGAGAGTACGGCCTACGGCATTATGGGAACGGCGGACTACATCTTTAACTTCCCGGATCCAGGTGGAACCCTGTTCCCGGCGACCAACGTCAGCAGCAACGGCAGCACGGGCCTGGCGTGGGTCTACAACAAGGACAACGCCGGCCAGGTGAAGCGTCTGTTCCTGGTGGACGCGAAGGGCGGCGGCGACAGCAGCCCGAACGGCGGATCGATGGATTGGACGGTGCACCAGACGATCGACATGAGTACGGTCGCGTCCGGGTGGTACCGGCTGTCGATCTCCTACACGAGTGACGGGTCGGTGACCGCCATTTTCAACACGCAGACGTTCAACTTCACGACGACTGCCGGGCTGAAGGGCGGCTTCTACGTGGGTTATCGGGAATCCCTCTCAGGGACGCCGGCCTCGCTCCGGCCGCCGAC
>CAZJTF010000026.1:0-31221 GCA_964548565.1 uncultured Planctomycetales bacterium
GAAGAAGAACGCCGCCTGATTACGGGCAATCCACAGGATTTGACAATATCTCCGGTGTTTTCCCGGACAGCATTGGGCGGCAGCCCGACCGCCTTGATCGTCAGGCTCCCTAGGATGCCGTCAGCAGTGGCATAGCCGCCAAAATGCATGGAGAAATCAGCCCAGACACCAATCGCCTCGCGCGACCCGGGTGCGGCAGCGCTTCCCGCTGAGTCAAAAACAGACGGGGGATCCGGGACGAACCGGCTGGACGAAAAGACGGTGCGTGCCTTGGGCTCGTAAGCGAGAATTCCCCCGGCAGGCACGATGATGCAGGCAATAACCGATTGCAGACCCATTTCGCCGCCGCCAATGAGAACCGGAATAGAGATCGTGGTGCGATCGCAGAAAACCGGAACACCACCGGGCACATCGAGTGTCCAGCCGCATGCGAACGACGGAAGCGCCAGCATCGCAGCAGAGAGGATGGAGTATCGCATGTAAGTCTGCCCCGAGGCTGCCCGCCCATACAAGGAAAAGACAGGGCTGGCGTTCGCCAGCCCTGTCTTCTGTTCTCATCCGAAAAGATCGGGGCCAGACTTCTTTCCGAGCCCTGATCAGGCGTGACGACGACGCAGGAACAGGCTGCCGAGCCCCAGCAGCAATGCAGCCGCCGGTTCGGGTATGACTGTAAACACACCAGCGGTGGCCGCAACTTCGGCCCCGCCGACCGTCGCCTTGCCAAACATCGACTCCAGCATCACATCGTACGTTCCGGGAGCGAGACCCGCGGTGGTCACGCTGACGACACCGGCGACGCCGTTGGCCGTCGCGAATGCACCGAAGTTCATGCTGAAATCTGAATAGACCGCAGTCGCAACCGGTGTTCCGGGGGTGGCCGGTTCACCAGTGGCATTGTTGAAAACGAAGGGTGCGTCCGGAGTGTTCGAACTGCCGGCCAGAATGCCAGCCTTCGGATTGTAACCCAGGATACCGCCTGCGGGAATCGCGACGTTCATCGTGATGCCCTGGATGTTGGTTTCGCCACCCGAGATGAGAATCGGGATGTCGAGAGTCGTGCCGGCCAGCACAGGGGCGGTTGCCCCGACGCTCAGAGCGACACCGTGAGCCATGGACGCCATGGCGAGCACTGCCACCACTGCAATGATCTTTTTCATATGTTCTTTCCTCCTTACTTTGGAATTGAACATGAGACGAGAGCGTCAAGTCCTTGATGCCCGCCGCCGCACGCCGGCAGCAGGCTTATACTTACACTATTATCCTACCCTACGGGTTGATCACAATCAACCCATCCGCCGGACTACTGGATCGCACATTATAGCCATATGCGTTATAGTCCGTCGAATTCACGTTCTTACTGCGATCCATATCATACAGGTCGGTGATCTCGCGATTCATAACGGGGGTGGTATTCCGGTTGTTGTAGACGGCATTGTAGTCGGTCGACGTCACGGTAAAGCGCGTCGCTGGGCTGCCGTCTCCAGTCTCCCCGATCAAAGACCCGAAATAGAACACGTCATCGGCTGGCAGGCCGGTGGCAGGGGTAGCCTTCACCGTCACCTGAAGCCAGTTCTTAGTCGGAATCGCGTTATCGGCCCAATCCAAGCGGATTCGATCCGATCCGTTGGAACCCTGTCCAGCCAGTACGCTGATCGTTGGTTCCGGCGGCACGACGGACCAGTTGGCGATGCTCGTCGTATTACCGCACCTGAATGCAAAGTCCGCCGCGGTTGGTGTGCCGCAGAGCCCCTGCACATCGATGTAGATGCCGTTGATCCCGCGGCTGTACGAACTGACATTCTCAAACGTAGCGGGGCCCGTCCCCGGCAGCTTTGCGACTTTGTTGCCGGCTACACCTGGAGTGTTAGGGACAGATGCTGTTCCCCACGCAGAATTGCCGTAGAACAACTGGCGGTTAACGACACTCGCGGTGCAGACGCCCTGGCCGACATTTACCGTAAGGCCTGCTCCAGGCGTCACGAGGATGTCATCGGTGCTCCCCGCAAAATCGGGGAAGGCCAGACCGCTTGCGCTGACAACGTAGGCCCCATCCGGCGCGTCAGCTGCAACACTCATCTGAACTGTCATGAGACGGGAGGATGGAGTGACCGATCCACTCAGCTTCCCGCCGTTGGCCGAGTAACCAGCGCCGACCGGCTGAACTGACAGCAACCCTAAAGGCAAAGCCAAGCCGGTACCTGAAGCTGAGACGTCCGTGTCCCACTCGGCGCCGTTGATCACGGCGCTGGTCCCGCCATTGTCGGCGGGACCAGCGACCGCAATCTTTCCGTTGACCGGACCAGTCGAATCGAGGGAAAGCTGCACGCCGCTGATACCGGTCCCTTCGTTGGACTCCGAGACAAGCACATCGACGCTGAAGGTGCCACCGGGGGCAACGGCAACCGTCGAATTCCCGGTCCCCGCTTCCGTAACCGTCACGGCCACAGTCGCAAAGGCCATGCTCGCTGGAAACATGAGAGCGGCAAGAACACACACAGTCAACCGCATCTCACTGCCTCCTCGTTCGCGATACATTTTGAACACCATCGCCCTTCCCCGACTCGACCAGCATGATTACGGATTGATGTTGATCAGGCCATCCAGCGGACTGGCGCTACGGACGTTGTAGCCGTAGTTATTGTAGTCCGTGGAGTTCACGTTCTTGCTCCGATCCATGTCGTACAGATCGGTGATCAGCCGATTGAGGACCGGGGTCGGGTTACGATTGTTGTAGATCCCGTTGTAATCCGTCGACGTGACCGTCCATCGCTGGCCTGCGGCAGGATTGGTGTCGCCAATTTCGCCGATGCTCAGACCGATGTAGGACACATCATTGGCGGCGAGCTTGGTGTTGTCGTTCGCCAACACCGTAATCTGCAGCCAGTTCTTATTCGGGATGGCGTTGTTCGCCCAGGTCAGGACCACGCGGTCCGAACCACCGGCACCAGCACCAGCCTGAACACTGACCGTCGGGGCCGCAGCCGCCGCCCATCCGGCGATGTTGGTGTTGTTGCCCTGCTTGACCGCGATATCGGCCGCACTGACGCTCAGAGCGCCGCAGCCGGCGCCAGCCTGGATGTCAATGTAGATACCGTTGATGCCACGGCTGTGGGTGATCACATTCTCGAAGCTCGCCGGGCCTGTACCCGGGGTCTTCAGGACCTTGTTTCCTGCAACGCCAGACACATTGGGCACAGCCTGGGTGCCCCAAGCCGAACCACCGTAGAACACGGCGCGGTTCACAACCGTGCGGGTGCACGTCACGCCACCCTCGATCACGAACGTAATCGTGTCGCCCTGGGTGGCGTCAGCCTTCTTGGCAAAGCCCGCCGTCGGGTCGAGGCAACCGCCGAACCCGTCATCCGACAGGGTCAGGACGTTGTTGCCAGTGCCAGGGGTGAGGGTCAAGACATAGGTGCCGCTGGCCAGGCCAGAGGTGTTGATCTGGCCTTCAAACGCCGGACCCTGGCCGAGAGCCTGACCGCAGGATGCGGGGGTCGTCAGACCGATACCTTCGACCGAGGTCGAGGTGCCGCAGGAGCTTGGGCAGCCGGAAACCTTGAAGTTGGTGTAGCCGGCACCCATCCCAAGCAGCGACCCGAGGGGGGCAGTCGAGCCAGCCGGATAGCCGGCCGCGCTCGGATACTGCCAGTAGGCCTGCGTGTTGCCGCTGGCGCCGCCGAGCGGACCACCGTTGTCCGTCGCGCCGTCAATCACGCGACCATGCAGCATACCGTCCACCGACCAGGCCACTGGGAAGGCGGCCAGTTCGAGCGGATCAGCGGCATAGGGCGTCGGCACGCAGTTGGTGCCGCGGGTGCCGCTATTGTCGCCGTTATTGATGGTGCTGTAGAACCCCGCGGTCGACGCGGAGCCGGCACCGATCTGGACGGGCTGCCCGTCCTTCGTCAGCGCCAGATTGATGACCATGTTCGCGGCACCGTGCGGGGCAATCCCGTTGATGTCGCCGGATACCGCCACCTTGGCGGCCCAAGTGATGACGTCGCCCTGCTGATAGACCTGACCATCAGCAGTGCTGCCCGACGCGAACAGCGGGAAGGCGTCGGCGTTACTGCAACTCGCCGGGTTCTTCCATGTCGCCGCCTGGTTGTTGCCACCCAGTTCAAGCGTGTACGACATGGTGGTGGCCCCAAGCACCTGGCCGGCGGCCAGGACAGCCACGAGGGCCCCGATTCTGAGGGAATTCATCATTCCGACCTCCTCTCTTGGAGAATTGAGAGTACCTGTCTCCGCCACACACCGCCGCAGGCGACGAAACACAGTGTTTCGATCCACCCCGAGGACTCGACTGACCCACTCAGCCGCATCGCGGAAGTTTCAATGGCTCCTGGAGACCTGTTTTTCCTTTTTCAGACGATCTGATTACGGAAAGCACCGGGAATGTCGCTTCTCACCCGCGGTTTCAGCGGCGGAAGAAACATGCTCTAACGGCTTCCCACACACCTAAAACCCAGCACGGCGCAACGCGTTCATGCTAACAGAACGCGACCCGGCTTGTCCATCAGGAATTGAGGCGGATTTTTCTTTCTCCACTCCTGACGCAGCGACTCAACATCGTCATTCTACCTCCGCCGCCCGCGCCTGCAAGGAAATTCTCCGTAAAACGCGACCATTTCCGAACAACCGGCCACTGTCCCGATTCCCACCACGAGGAGGAAAGGCGGGAGAGACACAACTGGTCATCGCCCCGCCAGTTAACGCGATCGGCACCTCCGCCGGAAGCTCAGCCGTACAAGCGATGATACCCCGCACCGCGGGACGTTTCTACGGAAGCTGATCCACTTCTGTCGCCGCCAGAAGAGGCAGAGAGGGAGGAAGAGTGGAACATGGCAAGGTGGGGAATCTGGCAAGGGCGGTCCCACGGCAGCGACTCATACGGTGATTGCCCCGAGGATTACCGGTCGCGAAGCACCGGTCACCTGTGGCAGATTCCCCGCGACACCATCTACTCGGGCGACCGCCAGCAATGCGAAACTAAGCGACTCCTTCGCCTCCGCCGGAATGCCAAACGCATCAATGATACGGACTTGGCAGCCGGGCAACTCGGACGCGATCATACTGACCAAGGTCCGGTTGCGGGCACCGCCGCCGCAAAGGACGACTTCCGTGCTGGCTCGCCGCTTCGACCGGCCCAACCCGCGGCCCAGTTCCCCCACCGCCTGACCGATCGTCGCAGCCGTAAAAGCTGTTGCTGTGGCAATCCAGTCCTCCGGTTCCCGGCTTGCGCGGCGGAGATGGGGCAGCTCGGCATTGAGAAAAGGCTCTCCGAACTGCTCCCGGCCGGTGGTCCGAGGCGGCGCAAGCCGCAAAAAGGGGTGCCCCATCCAGCGAGCCAGGATCCCAGTCAGGATTCTTCCCCTGGCAGCCTTGGACCCGTTGCGGTCCATATGCACCCGCCCTTGGGTGATATGGCGGACGAGACCATCGATCAGCATGTTTCCCGGGCCGGTGTCAAAGGCAACAACGTCCTCCGGGCCCGCTCCGGGGGGAATCCACGTGACATTCCCGATTCCGCCGATGTTCTGCACCGCCCGGGCAACCGTCGGGCTGCCAAGGAGCACCCAATCCGTCCACGGGACGAGCGGCGCCCCCTGGCCACCGGCCGCCACGTCCGACTGCCTGAACTGGCTCACGGTCGGAACGCCCGTCCGGAAGGCGACGCGTGAAGCTTCTCCGAGCTGCAGGGTGACTGTGCCTCCCTGCCCGTGCGTCGGGAGGTGGCAGACGGTCTGGCCAGCCAGGCCAATCAGGGACGGACGCTGGGATCGCGAAAGCCGCGCGATTGTGGCGGCCGCAGCTCGAGCGAAGGCATCGCCGATCTCCGCGTTGAGGCGTGTCAGCTCCTCGGTGGTCGTCCGGGCGGGCGCCATGACGGCAAGCAATCGCCGGCGGAGGGATGGTGCGTAGTGGAACTGCTCATGCCGCACAACGCGGGCACGCATTCGCTCGCCTGTTCCTTCGATCCGGGCACAAACTGCATCGATGCCGTCGCGCTGGTGCCGGACATGAGTCCGAGAACGTAGCGGACCTTGCTTCCACCGGTTGAACGGGCGACTGGCATGGGCGCATTACATGAGGCACCCGCCAGCACGTCAACGGTCGGCGGGTCTCCGGCGTACAGAGGCCTGCCGGGGGTCGCTGCATATCAACCGTACGAGGGCTCCGGTAGAATCGCACCGGCGGAGCTGATTCGCACCGGTTGCAGGACGCGGGGTGGGAACGTGGTGGTATCCGGAAGAGCACTCTTGTGCTGGGCCATCTTGTGTGCATGCGAGGCGCCGGCATCCCGCGCCGATGGCACACGACTCTACGGCATCCACTGGTGGGGGTACTCGCCCGGCGCCACGGTCGACACCACACCCGCAACCCTGCTCGACTCGGTCACGCATGGCGGGTGGGACGTTGAAACAGTTCTCACTCATTCCGCATCCTGGTGGACGGCCGCGCACTTCCGGCCGCTGTACCAGGACCTCTACCAGACAAAAAACGTCACCATCATCACCCGGATTGACTACGATTGGGGCCAGACCGTCCCCTCGCCCACGAACCCTGATTGCGCCGGCTGGCCTGCTGCAGTCGCCGGCGTCGTCAACACGCTGCGGGGCAGCGCCCATTTGTGGATCATCGGAAACGAGCCAAACGTCAACGGGGAAGGCAGCGGCTGGCCCAACAACCAGGTCACGCCAGCGGGGTACGCAGCGATCTACCGGACTGTCCGCCAGGCGATCCACACAACCGCCGGTCCCAGTCCTACCGGTCCGCACCGTGTCCTGATCGCACCGGTAAGTCCTGGGGGCGTCATCCCGGGCGTGCGATGGATGTCCGGGACTGAATGGCTGGCACAGGTGATCGATAAGATCCCCGCGGCGGAGATCGACGGCTTCGCACTGCACTCCTACGGCGGAAGCGTGGCCGAGTTCCGTCGAGGATACACAGAGCAGCTCCACGTGATCGACTCCCGCGGATTCACGGACAAACCCGTCTACATGACGGAGTGGAACCGGTATGCCACACCCGGCAGCGATGATGAAGAGGCCGCGGCGGCACAGTTCTGTCGCGACGCGTTTGCTGATGTCAACGCATGGAACCAGGGTCCCTGCAATCACAACATCGTGAGCCTCTGCTGGTTCGTGTATGACGCCGATCAGCAGGCGGGCGGTGGCTGGAATGGTTTCGCCATCGAGTACTGGAAGACGCAGGGAGATCCGGCCGGGCACATGGGCGACCTTTTCACGGCCTTCGGGCAAACCGTCGATCTCCGGTACCCCGCGGGAGCGATCGGGACGCCGAGCCCAGCGACCGGAGGGATGGTGGATGCACCCCCGACGGGGGCGAATATCGCAATCGGCGTCCGCCCTGCTGTCGACTCGCACAACTTGTCGAGTCAGGCCGGCGACAAGGCAGTGGACGGCATCGTGTCGAGTGCAAGCAAGTGGGTGAGCGCGAATACACCTCCTCCCCACTGGCTGACGCTGGATCTCGGAGCGTGGCAACCTGTCAGCGGCTTCGTCCTCCGGCATGCCGGCGATGCGGGCGAAGCACGCACTTTCAACACGCGGACCTTCAAGATCCAGTCGGCGAACTCGCCGGAAGGTCCGTGGGTCGACGAAACGGTGGTCTGCAATACGCAGCAGGACAACGTCAGTGCGCGCCGCTATCCCGCTTCCAAGCCGCTCCGGCACGTCCGCCTGTACATTCTGGATCCGGGGGCGGACAACTTTGCCCGCATTCCGGAGTTCGAGGTGTGGGCTTCGCCCGTCCCGCCGCCGATCGCCGGGTTCAGTGGCAGCCCGGTCAACGGACGACTGCCCCTGACGGTAAAATTCTCCGATTCCTCCGCGGGCAGCATCACCGGTTGGCGATGGTCGTTCGGAGACGGTGGGACAAGCACGGAGCGAAGCCCCGCGTACACGTACCGGAACGCAGGTGGCTACACGGTATCACTCACCGCAACAGGACCCGGAGGCTCGGACACGTCCACCCGGGATGCCTATGTCAATGTTTTGCCGCTCGGAGCGGATTTCGACGGGGATGGCGACGTCGACCAGGAAGACTTCGCGCACCTGCAGTTGTGCCTGTCCGGCACGTCTCTGCCGCAGAACGAGCCGGCTTGTGCCAATGCCCGCCTGGACGAGGACGCCGACGTCGATGCCGATGATTTCCGGCTGTTCCAGGAGTGCATGTCCGGCGCCGGCATCGCGGCCTCGTCGAACTGCCGCTCCCAGTAATAGGCGTCAGGCCTTCGACTGGTCTCCCTCGCGCGGGAGGGCTTTGGCCGGACCTCCGGCGAGCGCTTCCTGGTGCTGGTAGTCGTAGTACGACCGGATCTGCTCGCGGAAGTAGCCGCCGCGGCGGACCTGGGCCGCGTTCAGGACCGCTCCGAAGATGCGGCCGTTCACGCGCTCGAGTTGCTCTCGTGCACGCTGCACCATGCCACGTGACGTTGCCTTGGCGCGGCAGACGAGGATCACGCCGTCGACCAACCCCGTCAGCACGAGTCCGTCGCTGACCAGCAGCAGCGGAGGGCCGTCGAGGATCACCTGGTCGTACAGGCCGGTTGCCTCGGTGAGGAGGTCGCGCATGTAGGAGCTGGCGAGGAGTTCTGTCGGGTTGGGCGGAATCGGACCGCAGGTCAGGACATCCAGGTTCGGCAGGCCTGTCTTGCTGACGAGTTCAGCCAGCCGGCCCTGGCCGACCAGCACATTGCTCAACCCCTCACGACGCGTGCCGGAGAAGATCTGCTGCAGCGCCGGCCGATGGAAGTTCGCGTCAACGAGGAGAACACGCCTGCCGCTCTGCCCCACGGAAATGGCGAGGTTTGACGCGATCGAGGTTTTGCCTTCCTCGGGGCGTGCGCTTGTCACCAGCAGCGTGCGCTGACGCTCCGCCGGCGCGCTGAGCAGCAGGTTCGTGCGAACCGTCCGGAAGGCCTCCGCCACCATGGACCGCGGTGCGGCATGCGCCGCCAGTTCCATCGTCTCGATCGGCACCTCTTCGTCATCGAGATCGGGAACAGTGCCGAGGATGGGCACGTGGGCATACCGCACGACATCGCGCGGCGTCTTGATCGACGTATCCATCAGTTCCAGCAGCAAGGCGAGCCCAAGCCCCAACAGTAGCCCAATGAGCGAGCCCGCCGGTACCATCACACCGAATCGGGGAAAGCTGATTTTATCCGGTGGCTGGGCCCTGAACGGCTGATACACGCGAACCGGATTTCTGTCCTCCTGTACCAGCTGAAGTCGCCCGACGTACTCCCGCATGGCTTCGAGTTCCTTTTCAAGCTGCTCCTGCTGGTCTTCAAGGTACTGGTACTTAGCAAAGCCTTGATCAAGGTCCCGCTGACGGGCCTCAACGTCAACGAGTCGTTCCCGAAGGCTCAGCTCCTGTTGCATTGCGTTGAGGTAAGCGGTGTGAGCGGCGTTCCTCTGGTACTCGCGAACCTCGTTCTCCTTCTCCGCCATGAGCTCCCGGAGCCGCCGGTCGGTCACCTCCAACTGCTGACGCAGCCCCTCGACCGAGCGGTGCTTCTCCCCGACCTGCTGCAGCGTGCTCTGCAGCAGCTGCTCCAGACTGGCTTTTGCATACTGGAGCGAAGCGACCTCGGGGTCCTGACGGATGGCGCGGAGCAACTCCGGACTCAAACCAACCTGCGAGGCATCGGGCACACTCAGGTTGTCGTAGATCGCCTTGGCCTGAATCTTTTCCTGTTCGACCCGAGCGGCCTCAATGGTGATCGCCTTCAATTCCTCACCGATCACGTTGACACCTTGCGGCACCCCCGGCGTGACAAGCTTCTCCGTAAGAAAAGTCGCCTTGTCATTAATGACTCCATCCAGCTTCTGCTCTAGGCTCTCTAACTTCTGTTTGTATACCAACAACTCCTGATAGTTTCGATCTCTGGATGACTGCATCACGGCAGCCATATACTTCTCGATAACTGTGTTCACGATCAACGCCGCATCGTTGGGGTCGCCTGTTGAAAACGCAACTTGCAGGTAGCTGGACCCCGTAACCTGAGAAACGCTAAGATCTTCTTTAAGATCTTCAAGGGCATCGACCCCATCCTTCTTCTGTTTGAACCACTTTGTGGTGATAACATTGTTGTCCCGGAGCGCCTGGCTGAGGATCGCCTGGTCTTTGATAAGGACAACCTGGTTAGCGACGTAGCGATTGATCAGGTCGGTTGTGAGATTCCCGGTCTCACCGAAGACGAGGGGCGTTTTGGGCGTGGGGGACTGCACGTCGATGAGGGAGTGCGCCTGATACTGAGGGTAATGCCGGCGAACGTATATCGTCCCGGCCACCGTCAGGCCTGTAATCACGATCCACAAACCCAGGATTAGGAATACACGCTGCTTGAAGATCCGCAGCACATCGCCGGCGGTCAGGCCGGTGCCGGCAGATGCAGGCCGGCCCATCGGCACCGCGGGAAGAGGAATCCGCTCCGGAATGGTCACAGGCATCATTGTCATGACACCATCTCTCCTGCTGGGGACGAGGGAGCTGCATCCTCCCGGCCATCTTCCACGAACAAATGGCTCAGGATGTACGACATCCCCCAGTACAGCGCAAATGCAACAAACAACATGCCCAGGCCGAGCAGCATGTGGGCCGAGCCGCGGGCGAGTTCTTCCTGTCCGAAAACAACCATGAGGCCGGTGGTGGTAACACGCACGATATTGCAGAAGATCGCAATCGGCACGCAGGCCAAAACCATGATCATTCGCTGCCACATCGGACGCTCGTGCACGAACGCCATGGCGACACCGAGCGCCGTCATGGTCATCATCAAGCGCATGCCGCTGCACGCCCTCTCGATGTCGAGCGTCCCGGACCTGCCCTGGTAGACATATTCCACCACGGTCCCCTGGGCCTCGGCGATCATTCCCGGCAGCACCGAAAGGACGGCGGCGGACACGTTCGACGCGATCCCGCGGAGCGGCATCGTCATCTGGTCATACAGCCGCTGGGGCACGGGCATGGCGAACAGCAGAAATGCCACCGCGAACCAGCTCCATCGGGCAAGGGGCCAGCCGCAGACCATCAGCACGATGCCCATCACCGTCAGAACGAGCGAAATGGTCTTCGGGTACTCCTGCTGAACCAGGGTGCTGCGCGCGTAAAGCGCGAAGGCAGCCAGGAGCAGCAGTGCCCCCACCAGGCGCCCGGCCGTTCCGTCGGAGGGAAGCCCGCGAGGCATCCGATCCCGCTGCAGGTACAGGTAGTAGAGACTGAAAAAGGGGATGATGAAGCCGTGCGACCAGTCGCCGTTATCGCTCCAGATGAACACCAGACGCTCAATCACGTGTCGGTAGTACAGGCCGAAGATAATCGCGAGGATCACGACCTGCGCAGCAACAATGGGCAGGCCGATCCCTGTCCGGGACGGCCGCTCCAGGAGAACGGGCGGTCGCTGCATCTGCGTCATGCGATAGTATCCGGTGCTCCGGCCCCCCGGGGCAGTCTCAGCATCTGCTCTCCCCGTATCGAGTTGCGAGCGCGGCGCGACTCATGGGAAAAGCCCGGGAAACCTCTGCAGTAAAAGGGATCGCCGAACGTCATCCGGATTATTCTTCGGCGAATATGCGTCGATGTCCCCGAAGTTGCGGTCATACACAAAACCGAACCCGTACGTGAGCCGGAACGAATTGCGGATCGTCGCCAGGAATGGTGCGATCGCGTGCGTCCCCACGTTCACGACGTCATCAGGCTTCAGATACAGATCGGGATCGCGTCCCTCCATGATCCGGGCAAGATCCCACTGCGTGGTTTCCTCGCGATCCCCGTCCAGGCGACGTGTGATCTCGCACCGCGTCGGCCATGCCAGGGCATCGAGCCCGCCTGCAGCCGCGATCGCCTGCCGGAGGGTGATTGCCTGCCCCGTCAATGAATATACGCCGGGACGGACCACATGGCCCATCAGGTAAAACACACCAACATGCCCCGCGTCGAGGCGGATGAAGTCATTGGGTTCGATCACGACGTTGTAATTCGGGTCGCCGTTCATGAGCTTCTCGGCGGGCACGCGGATAATCCGCTGTTCTCCGCCGGGAGCCAACTCCTCCCAATCGACGCGGGCCGCGGCGTTCTCCGGCACCGGCTGCGACTCCGCTGCCGGCATGGTGGCCGGCGGAAGCTGGGCGGCGCCGGGCGCCTGGGGGGTTGACTCGATGAACTTGTCGTTGACAAAGATGAAGGGCGGCAGTGTCGGCGCCGTTGAGGGGGCGGACGCGTTGAACTCGGACGTTGTGCCGGCCTGCGGCGTCTGGACAGCTGCGTCCGCCGGCGACTTGCGGACCGGCGAAATGGCCTCGAGCAGTTCTTCTTCGCTCTGTTCACCCGGCAGAGCGATACCGCCGTTTGACGGGGCGGTTGCCGCCGCAGCCTGGACCGGTATGGGCGGGACAGGCGGGTTCGGACCACTCGCCATCTCCGCCATCGAAACCGGACTCACGGGCGGCGCGGTCCCGTCGGGCGGCAACGCCGGCGTTCCCTCCGTCGTCCGGGCACCGCGGTCCCGGATCTTGCGGGGCTTCGGCTCGTTCCGAATGACAAAGATGGTCTTAATTGACGGGTCCAGGCCCCCCGCCTGGTTGATCGCCTCCCGCAGCCGGAAGTCCGGAGGGATGATGCGATACCGCCCTGGTGCCTGAATCGATCCGCCGATGTTGTAGACCCGCTGCTGCTGGCTCAGGAAAGTCACGACGACGGTGGGGTCGGAGTCGGGACGGAAAATTCCTGCGTTCTTCGACCGCTGCACGATTTCCGAGCGGAGTTCCCGGGCGGTCATGTCCTGGACGTTCAAATAGCCGAGCGTCGGCACGAAGATGTACCCGAGCTCATCAACAACGGGGGTGAACTCGCTCTCCGTATCCCGCGCGATGAAGTCGAGGATCCGAATCGACAGGGCATCACCGACCCCGATCTGATACTCCTGGACGGTCTGGACGAGATCGTCCGGCGTCGGATCAACGGCGTTGGGGACACCGGCCGGCGTGTCGCGGAAGCTGATCGTCTGCTGAATCTCGTTCACGTTGTTGTCGCGGAAGTTTCCGACCTGGGTGGGGTCCAAAAACGAGTTCCACCACGAGGAAGCGCACCCGGTGCAGGCCGCCAGAAAGACGGCGGCCAGGAAAGTGCCTTGTTTCCGTGACGAGACTTGAACAACTTGCATGGTCACCGCCATGTCGAGATCGAGCCAGCGCGTTGTACGACGGTTAAGCCGGTCGATGAGTACACACGCGCCCGTGAGTGGCACATGAACCCGGCAAACGATCGGCGGCGCCGCCTCCCCCTCTTGCACGCCGGGCCCACCAAGCTGCCCGGCGTAAAAACGGCGCCCATCCATAAGCCGCCGATTGCAGCTTAGTTATCGGCACGCCTTCTGACGTCGGTTGAGTACAGACGCTGCCAATACGAAGAAGTCTTTTTGAATTTAACCTCCCGCAACGGAAGAGGTTGTCCTCCCGACCCGGCGCATTCACCCAGCCGCATGCTTCTGCGAGACTTGATGTAAGCGATCCGAGCGAATCAGTCAATCCGCCGTCTGCGGCCGGTCCGAGAGACGGATTTCCAGCTCTCGCAGCGTCCCAACCCTGGCCTCCGGGATCCCGTCGGGGTGAGGCGGAATCCTCGCGTACACCCCCTCGCTGCGGCAAATCTGCACGGTGCGCCAACCCAGGCGCCGGGGGGCGACGAAGTCCTTGGCAGCGTTGTCCGCCACATACAGACAGGCGGCCCCCTTGCAGCCGGTCACGTGTTGAATCAGCTCGAAGCCCCGAGGGTGAGGCTTCCAATAAGGAGTGCCCCATACGTCCGTCAGCACGATGGGGTCGAGCCATTCCGACAGACACAAAGCGGCGACTTTCCGCTCCTGCATCGCCAGCGGACCATCGGAGACCAGCCCCAGGTGAAGGAGCCCTTTGAGTTCTCTGAGCAGTTCCGCCGCATCAGGCGCCAGTTGGATCGTCGGTGTGTGCTCCCGATAGCACCAGACCATGCCGGGGACCAGGTTTTCAGGATCGGGGCAGCCGAACTCGGCCAGGAGCGTGTCGAAAATCCGCCGCCGGTCGCCGGTTTCAAAGAGTTCCCGCATCCGGGCGACCGGGTCCACCGGGCAAGCGATCCGCTGCCTGAGCCAATCACCCACGGCCTCGAACCCGCTATAGGCGTAGCTTCGCTCGGCATAGAGCGTGTCGTCGAGGTCAAAGACGAGCACACGGATGCCTTCGAGGACGACGGCCATGGGCGTTCAAACTGTCCGGAAGAACGACTGGTGATAGCGGAGCATCGTGAGCCCGTCCCGGAACTGGCCGGGACGGATTCGCGGCACACGTCCCATCCACTCCATGAGCAGCCAGCGGGGGAAGTCCGCCCCGGCCTGGATCGACAGCGGAACGCCCCCGGCGAAACGCGGGTTGATCTCGATGACGCGGACGCGGCCCTCCGGCGTCACGATGACCTGGATCGTAATCGCCCCACGGCACGCGCCGAGCGCCTCGGCCACCCGCATCCCGGTCGCCATGACACCTTCCTGGCGGACCGTGCGTGCCCGGGTAACCTCTCCCCCCCGGACCTCGATCCGCTGACGCGGTACCGCGCATCGGGGGACACCGTCGTACCCCGTGTACACGTCGATCGTGTGCTCGATGCCGGGAACGAATTCCTGCAGGATCGCGTCCGGCACCCGTCGCGTGAAGATGTTCAGGTCTTCGCGGCTGCGGATGACGTAGTTGCCCTTGCTCGCGCTGCCCTCCCGCGGCTTGAGGAAGTACGGGAACGAATGCCGGCGACGACGCAGCACCTCAGGCGGCAGCCACGTCTCCGGCGTGTCGATCCCGTTCTCACGAAGGAAGCCAGCAGTCTGGAGTTTGTCCTGGCACTGCTGGATGACCTCGGGGGACGAGACCAGGGCGACGCAGCCGTCGGCCAGGAACAAATCGCGGGCTTTCGCGATGGGTGCCAGTTCGGGGTCTATCAGAGGAACAAGGAAGTCGATCTTCTCCCGGCGAACCAGACGACGGAGTGCCGTCACGTACGCGGAATCGCTCACCGGCGGAACCTCGTGCACCCGGTCAGCGACGCCGGCCGCCGCAACCATGTTGTCGATATCCGCGATGTGAATGAAAGGCCGCAGATGCAGCGCACGCGCCGCCCGGATGAAGGCCTGGATCAGTTCGACGCGCCGCCCGGCGCAGGAGAAAAGCAGTCGAACCTGCCGACGTCCCGCCCCGGCTCCCAAGATGGCCCCCAGGTCTGTCATTGATCATCCGGTTCCGATTGCGATGGCGGCCCGGAGGTGACGCTCAGGTCGGGAACTTCCGGCTGCCAGCGCATGGCGGCCGGATAATATCGGCGGAATTGGGGCCCGACAACAGCCGCCGATGCGGCTGATCCCGCATGATCCGGCCGGAGTGACAGCAGTCCCTTGACTCACTGGAGGCCATTCTCGCGGCGCCGTGCGCAGGCCCGGATAGAGGACGGGGAGGCGCGCCAGGCGCCTCCCCGTTCCCCCGGCGCAGCCGGGTTTCATCCTCCAATTTACGCTCTTCCCCTCCGTCGATTGAGGCGGCTCAGCGGGACCGATTGTTATCGTCCAGCATCTTCCGGAGCTGCCCGTTTTCCCGTCGTGTGGCCTCCAGGTCAAAGAGCAGGTACTTAATCGAGAGCCGGAGAAAATCGATGCTCTCGTGCAGGCTGCTGACCGTGCGTTTCAGCTCCTGGTGACGCTGCCGCGTCTCCTCCGCCAGCATACTCAGACGTTCCCGTTCGGGTTCGGGGAGAGTTCCGAGCTCTGCGACCAGCTCGCTCAGCCTTTTCTGGAATGTTCCCTCGTCCATGCGCATCTCCCTCCCAACAGACACAGCGCGATTGCGCACTGCAGGACGTGCGTACGCGGCCTACTGCACGGCCAATGCCATTGAGGAGAGCACACCGGTCTTAGACCGTAAGCAGCGATAAAGACTGAGCTTAAGGATGATCCACCGGGCCACCGCTCGCCGGGTCTCCGGCTTCCGCGCATGTCGGCACGTTGCGCCAGGGCAACATCCGACGGCGGCAATCCGACGACTGGAATCCCGTAACCTATGAGGAGAATTGTTGTTGCGTCTTGTTTCCCTGCAGCAACGTCGATACGGCACGAATACCGCAAGGGCGGCCCGGGTCAGCCCGTGGTCGCTGAAAAGGGGCATCCGGTCAGCCGCTCATATGCCTCGATGTACTTGGCGCTGGTTTTCGTGACCACGTCGTCCGGCAGGACCGGCCCGGGCGGGGTCTTGTTCCAGTGGAGTGTCTCGAGGTAGTTGCGGACGTACTGCTTGTCGAAGCTGGCCTGGTCCCGGCCTGGGGCGTAGTCGTCCGCCGGCCAGAAGCGTGATGAATCTGGCGTCAGCACCTCGTCGATCAGGATCAGTTCGCCCTGATGGTGTCCCCACTCGAACTTCGTATCGGCGATGATGACGCCTCGCTGGCGGGCGTACTCGGCGGCCCGGCGGTACAGATCGATGCTGGCGTCACGGACACGTGTCATCACGGCCTCGCCGACCAACTCGGAGGCGCGCTCGAACGAGACATTCTCGTCGTGACCGGATTCCTCTTTCGTGGCCGGCGTGAAAATCGGCTCGGGCAGTCGGTCGCACTGCTTGAGGCCATCCGGGAGCCGGATCCCGCAGACCGAGCGGCTCTGCTGGTACTCCTTCCAGCCGCTGCCGGCCAGGTATCCTCGCACGACGCACTCGATCGGTACCACCTTGGTTTTGCGGACCAGCATCGCCCGTCCTTGGAGCTGGGGCAGGTACCGGTCAAACCCGGTGGGTGCGCGGTCCTCCACCATCTCGAGCAGATGGTGAGGCGTGCGCACGATCGTCTCGAACCAGAATGCACTGAGGCGCGTCAGCACCTCGCCTTTGTAGGGGATACCGTTAGGCATCACGACGTCAAAGGCGCTGATCCGGTCGGTCGCGACGATCAGCAGCTTGTCGCCGAGATCGTACACGTCGCGCACTTTGCCGCGACGCACGGGAAAGCCGGGAATCTCCGTCTGCAGGACGACAGGGACGCTCATGCGCGACACCATGGGTTGGGGAAAACCGGACAGGCGGCGCAAGCCCGGACCGCCCTCACTCGCCCGCCTGCGGAGCAGGTTGACCCTGCCCAACGCCGGTATTCTGCTGGGTCCGGGACTCTCTGTCTACGCCGGTTCCCCGCCCGCGCCGGTCAGAACGCCCGCCGACCATCCGGCCCGCGTTGAACTCCTGGATGCGTCGCTGGCGCTCGAGCGGCGTCGGCGGCTTCGTATAGACCCGCACTCCGGTGCGGGCGGCCACGGTTTTCTGCAGGGTCGCGAGGCGATTCTTCTCCGCGGTCAATCTCTCCAGGAGCTGTGCGTCGCGCTTGACCTGCGGGTCCAGCCGCATCCGCTCGGTCAGCACGCTCATGGTGAAGTGCAGGTGTGAGGCCATGGCAATGGCCTCCTGGCGCGGCGCGTCGTACTCCGCCGGCCGTTCCAGCCAGGCCGCGATCGAATGCGCCGACGCGGGCTGGCTCTGGGGCACCGCCCCGTCGCCTCCCTCGCCCGCCGGTGGATTCTCCTCGACGGGCGGAGCCGCCCGATCCCGCAGTCCGGCAGGGGCAGGTTCCTCGCGTCCGCCCCGGCGGGCCGAAACACGCTCGGCGACGGGGCGAACCTCCTCCGCAATCGCGTCCTCGTACACCTGCGACAACTTCGGGATCAGTGCCGGGATCTCGTAGTCCGTCACGCTGACGAGGCGGATCGGACGGGTACGGGTCTTCATGGCGCCACGGAGATGCGCCTCGCCCGCCATCTCCGCAAGCGATATCCGAAGCTGGTTGGAGACCTCGTCGGAGAAGCCCGCCAACTCCTCCGGCGTGCTGCGTGAGATCAGGAACGTCAGGTCTACGCCGGCACCGGCGTAATCCTTGCGTTTAAACCGCGCGATCGCCGCCCGCAGCAGGGCCGGCTTGTCGACCGCGGGCTGCGCGGTGATCCGAGGTTCCTTCGCGGGCTGCGTCTCGGTCGTCTCCGCCTTCCCAGAGGCAGCGATCGGTCCGCGTTCCACCCGCTCGACATCCGCTCGGCGGATCGACTGTACGAAACGGATATTGCCCGTTCCGAACGACCGCCGAAGCGAGATCGTGTCCTGGTCTTCGGCGACGACCTCCCCCTCCAAACGGTCGCCGCTGTACAGCACAACGGTGTCAGCCTGCACGACGGCGACAGTTGTGAGCAGCGTATTGAAGAGCGTGAACATGATTGTCCGCGAGCACATCGGAGTGTCTCCCGGTATGGCGACCTGACGGCCGCGCCGCCTCGATTATATCGCGTACCGGATGTCATATCGGACGTTACGGCTATACTGTGCCAACCTCCGCCGCACGGAGGCGCCGTTTCCGGAGGACCCATGCCGTTCAATGTGTTCGTTACACGTGCGATCCCCCGGGCAGGGCTGGACCTGCTGCAGCCGCTCTGCGATGTCGACATGAACCCCGGGGACCGGGTTTTGAGCCGTCAGGAGCTCCTGGAAGCGGTCCAGGGTCGGGACGCCGTCCTGTCGCTGCTGACCGACACGGTTGATGACGCCGTCCTCGAGGCAGCCGGTCCGCGTTGCCGGGTCTTCTCGAACTACGCCGTCGGGTACAACAACATCGACGTGGCGGCCGCGACCCGGCGGGGCATTCTGGTCACGAACACGCCGGGCGTCCTCACCGAAACCACGGCCGATACGGCCTGGGCCCTGCTGATGGCAGTCGCCCGGCGCGTGGTGGAGGCCGACCGGTTCTTCCGCTCAGGCAAATGGACCGGATGGGGACCGATGCAGTTCCTGGGCCGGGATATCCACGGCGCGACACTGGGCATCGTGGGTGCGGGACGGATCGGCACCGCCATGGCCCGGCGGGCGATCGGATTCGGGATGAAGGTGCTCTATCACGATGCGGGCGGAACCAGCGAGACGGTCGGTCGGCTCGGCGGGCGGCAGGTCTCCATGGAGCAGCTCCTGCAGCAGAGTGATTTCGTCACCCTGCACGTGGACCTGAACGAGCAGACCCGGCATCTCATCGGGGCGCGCGAACTGAGCCTCATGAAGCGTTCGGCTTATCTCATCAACACCGCCCGAGGACCGGTGGTGGACGAGACGGCGCTGGTCGCGGCTTTGCGCGAAGGGACGATCGCCGGCGCCGGTCTGGATGTGTACGAAAATGAGCCCCATCCCGCGGCCGGGCTCACCGAACTCGAAAACGTGGTGTGCCTGCCCCACCTCGGATCGGCCACCGAGGCGACGCGGGAGAAAATGTCGATCATGGCCGCCGAGAACCTGCTGGCCGCGGTCAAGGGCGAGCGCCCACCCTACGTGGTGAACCCCGAAGTGCTGGAGATGCAGCGGCGGCGAAGATGAGGGCGGCGGAACCTGCCGCCCACGACCGCCAAGCGGGAACCGAGAAGAAGCGAGCCACCGTGCCCCTCTACAACTGCTACACCTGGGACTTCCGCCTGAACGTCAGCCCGCACGAGCGGCTGATGGACCTGCTGGATGCGTTTTTCTCGTCTTATCCGCCGGGCGATTACACGCGCGAGCTGCGGGAAGAGTACAAACTCGAATTTCGGCGCGGTATGTGGAAGCGGATGCTGGGGTTCGGGCCGATGGCGCCGGCGCGACTCCCCAAGGGCGAATTCACGCTCTGGCCGGTGAAGGTCCGGGTGCTGGCCCGGCCCGCACCTGACGAGTACCTGGTGTCGATCCGGTACGAGTTGTACCTGCCTCGCGCGATCAAGGAACTGTCACCGGCAGTCCAGTGCTCGGTCGCCCAGCATATCGCTGTCGAACTCCAGGAACTCGCCCGGTATCTCGCGCAATGTATCCCCTTGGACGAGCCGCCGCCGGTCGAACGGGCATAGATCCGCGTCGCACGCTCCGGCTCAGGGCTTCCACACGCGCTGGTGCCCGGTGGACTTCAGGGCACACCAGAGGGCAAGCGTAAGCGGGGTGAGCGAGAAGAAGCCCGCGCCGCAACCCACAGGTGGACACTCGTCCGGAATGCCATCGGCGTCACTGTCCGCGCTCGCCCCCGCCGCCGCAATCAGCACGGAGACCGTATTGGACCGTGTGTTCGCGACAGCCAGATCGGCTCGCCCATCGCCATCCAGATCGGTCGCGATGATCGGACCTGGCTCGGCGCCGCCCGGATCGAATGTACGGCTCGCGGTGAAGGATGGTCCGAGCAGGACCGACACCGTGTCGTCCCCCGTGTTGGTGACGACAATGTCCTGATCTCCATCCAGGTCGAAATCCGCCGTCGCGACGCCGCCTGGCGTCTGCCCCACGGCAAACGAGCCGAGGAGGGCGAACGTACCGGCGGTGTTCCGGAGAATTGTCACGCTCCCGGCAGTCTCGTTCGCCGTCACGAGGTCCAGGTCGCCGTCACCGTCGAGATCGGCCGCCGCAATGGCCACCGGCTTCAGCCCTGTGGCAACGTGT
This sequence comes from uncultured Planctomycetales bacterium, assembly GCA_964548565.1. Lineage (GTDB taxonomy): Bacteria > Planctomycetota > Phycisphaerae > UBA1845 > PWPN01 > CAYLLT01. The sequence continues at coordinate 20,517 of CAZJTF010000026.1, forward strand.
ACACCCGCCGGGAACTGCGCGGCACCGGCATTCAGCGCGATGATCACGTCGTTGGCGGCAATATCGGTGATCGCCAGGTCCGGGCGGCCGTCCGCGTTGAAATCGCCGCTCGTGATCGCGCGCGGGGATATGTTTGCGAAAAACGGCGAGTTCGGGGCGTGCGCCAGGGCGCCGGCCCCGTTGTTCAGGAGCACGGACACGTCCAGCATGGCCGCCACACCCAGATCCAGATCGCCGTCTCCGTCGAAATCCGCCGCGGTGAAGCCTGTGGGACGGAATGGACCGATGAAAGGCGAACTTGCGAGCAGGATGAGGCTGCCGCCGAGTAGAGGCTGGTTGTACGCCGGATTGGCGAACACATCCACGCCGCCGATCTCCATCGCCCCGCCGTAGTAGAGCACGGCAATGTCCGGTCCGGTATCACCGTCGAAATCACCGGCCACAACGGCTTTCGGCGCGTTGTTCGTCATCGTCGGTGAGAACACTTGTTCCTGAAACGACGGCAAGCCTGCAGACAGGAACACCGTCACCCAGCCGTCGTTGAACGGCGTTGACACGACCGCCAGGTCTTTGATGCCGTCGCCGTCGAGGTCAGTCGCGGCCAGGCCGGTGGGTTCGGTCACGACCCCGAGCGGGCTCCCCGGCAGGGGTGAGAACGCCACAGGGAAGATGTCGCAGGAATCGGGGATTCCGTTCCCGTTGCAGTCGCTGCTCGTTCCGTTGTTGATATCACTCGCATCGTCCACGCCATTCCCGTTGCAGTCAGCAGCGACAGCGGGACCCGCCATCAGGGCTGCCGTCACCAGCACCGCAAATAGCCATGACCTGCGCACGCCACAAGACGAGTACCGCATGGGACACCTCGTGCATCCGAGACCGCACGCGCGGCCACACGCCGCGGCGATTGCATGAAACAGGAGGACAGCCGACGTCAGGTCTGAAACATGGTCCGGGCCGCTCCCGAAGGGCCTCGGCCAAGCGTCACTTATAAACAGTGCCTGATGGAGGCGAAAGGCGAAACGGCGACAAAACGGCGTGCCCCCTTCGACCCTGAGAGTCAAGCCTGTCCGGCCCGGAATCGACCAGCCTGGGGCCAGAGACGCAGTTTGAACAACCGTCAACTCTCGAGATAGCCGCGGGCGACGGCGTCATCGACGAGGCGGCGGGCGTACTCCCACAGAGCGGGAGATCCATCCGCGATGCGGCTGTTACGCTCGAGGACGCGCTCGCTGGAAACGCCGTGTTTACGCCACTGCAATCCTCCCGTGTGGTAGTTGTGCAGCATCGGCTGCAGGCGGTCCATGGCGTTGGCAAACCGCGCGTCGGCGGACTCGCCTGCTTCGAATTCTTCCCAGAGGGCGCGAAACGCGGAGCCCTGATCGGGCGGCAGGATGCCGAAAAGCCGATCGGCCGCACATCGCTCCCGGTCGGCCTTCGACGCGTTCGCCTTCACGTCGTAGCAGTACGTATCTCCTGCATCGATCTCCACGAGGTCGTGGACAAGCAGCATCATGATCACACGGGAGACGTCCACGCCCGGGTGGGCATACTCCTTCAGGAGCAGGGCCATCAGCGCGACGTGCCAGGAGTGCTCGGCGCTGTTCTCCTGCCGCGATCGGTCGAGCAGCAGCGTCTGCCGCAACACGCCTGTCAGCCTGTCGATCTCCAGCGCGAACCGGATCTGTGACTCGAGCCGTTCTGAACGGGCCTGTTCGTCGGGCATGGCGGGAGTATACCCGCCGTGCCAGCGCGCTCACAGGCGAACCACCTGCTGATCTTTAGGGCAGCGGCGTGTCGCAGGACGCAACTTCCGCCCGCGTCGGAATTCTGAGCACCGCAGCCGGCCGCCGGGTTCACGCTGGAGATCATCCCGAGCTCACCAGCGATTCCTTCCCGCCGTCCGCCGGGGTACGATACCGGCATGTCCACCCCGGCCCCGCACTGTCCGAACTGCGGGTACGATCTCCGCGGCCAGACTGTCGAGCGTTGCCCGGAGTGCAACTTCCACTATGACCCGCCGGCGCTGATCGTCGTCCGCGACCGCATGCTTGCCCGGTGCCTGCAGGCCTGGACGGATGCCGCCCCTGTGCTGGCGACCGGATGTGTCATCCTCCTCACGCCGTGGATCGCGTCGGTGGACGGCGCCCGGCCCTTTCGGCTCCTCGCGAGTTGGCGTGCCCTGCTGCTGGCACTCGCGGCGATCGCACTGACGCGGCTCGTGCGGGCGTATATCGCAGGGGAGATCCTTGTCCGGAGTCCGGCGACGCGCCGCCGGCGCGGGTGGCTCGCCTGGTGGGAGCCTCGCTTCCGGCTGCTGGACGTTGTTGTGCTGTACTGCGTGCTGTTTTCGAGGGATCCCCGCCTCAGCGCGGGGCTGGGAATCTGTGCACTGCTGATCGGCGGATCGTGGACGGTGCTGGGGCAGATCCGCTACGCGGATGCCTCTGCCGCGGCCCAGACTGAGGCGGCCACAGAGGAACAACGCGGCATACTGCACCGGGGGCAGCGCCTGGTCTGGTGGTTACTTGTGCTGGACTGCTTTCTGCTCGTGATGCACGCGTTCTGAGCGTTACCACACGTCGGCGGCTGCGATGGCTTTGGCGGCCGCCAGTTCGCCGCGTTTCGGGGTGAACTCTGTCCCGACGTAGCCGCGGTACCCGAGTTCGTACAGTTCCTTGAACACGCGGTTGTAGCGGAGTTCGCCCGTGCCCGGGTCGTTGCGCCCCGGATGGTCGGCGAACTGGGCGTACCCGAGCTGATCGAAGCCTTCGCGCAGATGCCCGCAGAGATCCCCCTCGCTGATGTGCATGTGGTAGAAATCCCAGAGCACCTTGACGTGCGCGGAACCTACCTCCCGGCAAATCCGGACGGCCGGCGTGCTGCCATAGAGGCAATGCCCCTTGTGGTCCACGCGAATGTTCATGGGCTCGAGCAGGAGCGTGACCTCGTTCTTCTCGGCAATGGGTGCGACGCGTTTGAGGGCGGCGATGATGTTGCGGTGCATTTGTTCCTGCGACATGCCGGGCTGATCGTTGCCGCCGACGACACACGCTTTCTTGCAGTTCAACTTGCGCGCCGCGGCGCACGCCTCGACGATCGCCTTCTCGAAAGCGTCATGGTTCTTCGGGTCGTTCATGCCCGGCTCGAACCCCCAGGCCGTGAATTGAGCGATCTCGATGTGCAGTTCGCGGCTGAGCGCCGCGATCGCGTCCAGGTCCTTGCCGGCTGTCGGCCAGAACTCGACTGCGGGGTACCCGTACTCGGCGGCCTTGCGGATCCGGTCGAGAAACGGCAGCGTCCGCCACCACATTTCGACGTTAATGGCAAATCGCGTGTGCGGCGTGCGGCCCAGCCGGTTCACTTCCGGCTCTGCTTCCTCGCCCGCCGCCCACCGGACGACCCCTGCCACCGCCACCGCCGACCCGAGCAGCGCACGACGATCCATTGAACGCATTGGTCATCTCCCGCACCACCCCGCCCGGCAGCCGTCTCGTCGCGGCAGCCACGCATGGGCGAATGGCACGAATTCCCTGGTGTCCGGCATCCCAGCCCGATCCGCGCGGACCCTCGTGGTCGCGCCCACAACAGAGTAACTCAGCTACTCATACCGAATGATTCGTCGGTGGTCGCAGTTTTGTCTCTCGCAGGCGTCAAAAACGTCGTATCTCCTGCGTGCCGCCTTCGTGCCGATCGCTTGAAGCCCGACCGACGCACTCACGTCGCCAGCCGGTCGCGACGCAGTAGTCGGCCCCGCCCGGGTGTACCGATGTACTTGCCTTCCCGAACTACGATTTCACCCCGAACGGTCACCACGTGCGGACGCCCCTCGATCTGCATGCCTTCATACGGGTTGTAATCCACGTTGCTGGTCTGGGTGGAGGCGGAGAGTCGCCCGCGGTACTCCGGGTCGAACACAACCAGGTCGGCGTCACTGCCCGGGCGGATCTCGCCCTTGCGCGGGAACAGGCCGAAGAGCCGGGCCGGTTGCGTGCTCGCCACGTCCACGAAGCGGTGCACGTCGATCCGCCCGGTTCGTACGCCGTACGTCCACAGCAGGTTCACGCGATCCTCGAGCCCCGGCAGTCCGTTGGGAATCTTCGTGAAATCGCGCTCGCCCATCCGTTTCTGCGTCGCGAAAGCGAACGGCGCATGGTCGGTGGCCACAACGCTGATCCCTCCCGAGCGGAGTGCCTCCCAGAGCGGCGCGTGGTTCGACCTGTCGCGGAGCGGCGGCGACATGACGTACTTCGCCCCCTCGAACCCCGGTTGTTCCGCACAGGCGCGGTCGAGCAGCAGGTACTGGATGAGCGTCTCGATCCAGACGGCCTGTCGGCGCTGCCGGGCATCGAGGGCGACGCGCAGCGCTTCCTGGCAGCTCAAATGCACGATGTAAACCGGCGCCCCGGTGAGCCGCGCGAACGTCAGCAGGTGATGGACGCCGTCGGCCTCGACCTCGGGCGGGCGGCTCGGTTCGTGCCACTCGGGGCCAGTGCGCCCCGCCGCGATAAACTCCGCCTGCCGCTCGGCGATCGCCGTCTCGTTCTCGCAGTGGGCAGCCGTGATCACGCCGAGTTCAGCGCCCAGGCGCAGCGTGCGGTACAGCGCCGCGTCACTGATGCCGATCGTGCCCTTGTACGCGAGCAGCACCTTGAAGGACGTGATGCCGCCCGCGACGATCTCGCGCAACTGTTCGGCGATCCGCGGAGAGAACTCTCGCACGCCCATGTGGTACGAGTAGTCGCACGCGCTGCGTCCCTGGCTCTGGGCGTTCCACTCCTCCAGGAGTTGCACCGGCTCGCGGTCAGGCAGCGGACCGCACATGTCGATGAAGGTGGTGGTGCCGCCGATGAGCGCGGCGCGGCTGGCGGTGACGTAGTCGTCCTTCGCCCGGGTGCCCATGCACGGCAGGTGCACGTGGACGTGCGGGTCCATGAACCCGGGAAAAACGAGCTTGCCGACGGCCTCGACGATCGCGGTGCCCGGCGGCGGTGCGATGCCAGGCTCGATCCGGGTGATCGTTTCGTCGGCGCAGAAGATATCGGCGCGCCGGCGTTCGGTCGCGGTCACGATCTCGCCGTTGCGGATCAACAGTGGCATGGCATCCCTCGCGGGTCGGCACGGGTGCATGGATTATCTGCCCGGAGAGTCGGGCGGGCAAAACGCTTGCAGCAAATGCCGGGCGTCGGCCGAGCACACGCGCCCGGCCGGAGGCGCCCGGCGGTTTGACCAACTCCCGCGGGCCCGCTACAGTGGCATGGTGACCGTCCGGGCGGGGAACCCCCGGGCGGTCGCGCGGTTCCCCTAGCTCAATTGGATAGAGCGCCAGCCTCCGGAGCTGGAGGTTACAGGTTCGAGCCCTGTGGGGAACGTGACAGTTAAATAACGCTGACGCAAGCATTTAGCGTTACCTACCCGCGTGCGGTAGTGCGGCGAAACCACCCGAGTTAGCCGGTCATTTGACCGGATAATTCCAAGGAGGCCCGCGCTATGGCACGACCCAAGAGTCTGAACCCCCCGAAATACCGTCGTCACCGCTCCACCGGCCGCGCCGTCGTCACCATCGACGGGCGGGACATCTACCTTGGCGTTCACGGCTCGCCGGAAAGCCGCGCCGAGTACGACCGGATCATCAGCGAATGGCTCCTGGCTGGCCGGAAGCTCCCAGATCCGGAGCCTTCCCGGCCGTCTTCGTCGGAGCTCACCGTCGTTGAACTGGTGGACAAGTTCCTGGACCACGCCGCCGTGTACTACGCCGGGAGCCGGGAGTACCTGAACCTCTTGGACGCCCTCATCCCCGTCACGAAGATGTTCGGCCGGATCGGCGTATCCCAGTTCGGTCCGGTGGCCCTCGCGGAAGTGCGCCAGGCGATGGTTGAGGGCAGGCATCAGTTCAAGGATCATCCGGAGAGCGACGGCAGGCCGAAGGAGCCCACCCCTCTGGCTCGCACCACGATCAACGCGCGGGTTAACCGTATCCGCCGTGCCTTCAAGTGGGGCGTGAGCCGTCAGCTTGTCCCCGCGGCCGTGCTGACCGCACTCCAGTCTCTTGAGCCCCTGCGCTTCGGACGCAGTCTGGCAAAGGAAACCGACCCCGTCCGGCCGGTCTCGGACGACATCGTTGACGCAACCGTGGCTCACCTTCGACAGCCGATTTCCGATATGGTCCGCCTGCAGCGCATCACCGGAATGCGGAGCGGGGAACTGGTGATCATGCGGACAATCGACATCGACCGGACGGGCAAGGTGTGGACGTACCGGCCCGCCAGACACAAGACGCTCCACCGTGGCCATGAACGGATCGTCTGGCTGGGACCGCAGGCGCAACGCATACTGGAGCCGTACCTTCGGACGGACCTGGAGGCCTATCTGTTCTCCCCGGCGGACGCGGCGGAACGGCAGAAGCAGGAAAAACGGGCATCCAGCAAGGCGCCCCTCACAGAAGAACAGCGGAAACGACGGCGGAAGAAACGACCCCGCAAGCGCCCTGGCCAGCGGTATACGGTCGAAAGCTACCGGCGCGCCATCAAGTACGCGTGCGACCGCGCGGGACTCCCCCGATGGCATCCACACCAGTTACGCCACTCCGCGGCAACGCGGTTACGCCGGGAGTTCGGCCTGGAAGCGGCCCGGACGATCCTTGGCCAGAAAACTCTGGAAGCGACTCAGATCTACGCCGAGCAGGACGCCGCCAAGGCACAAGAGGTAATGTCGCGGGTCGGATGAGCTATAATCGTAATGCCGGGTGACGCTTCCATCGACGGGTGGACGCGTCTGAAATGGGCGGATGGCTGCTCCGGGTTCCTTCACCTGTTACCGGGGCGCCATCCGTCCGGCCCGGCGGTTTTTGAACAGGTGACACATGAATTTCAGCGCACTCCCCGAACGGATCGAAGTCTTCGCCGCGGCCGTCGAAACCTTCCTGGCTGGCGATCTGCGCGCCAAGTCTCGTGTCGTGAAGGCGGGCCGCACGCTGGTGGAGGACCTGGAGCGCACGGGCCTGCATCCTGAAGCTGCCCGCGTAAAGCGGTTCAGTGAACTGGTGCAGAGCGTCAGGGATCCTGCTGATGCAGCCTCCGGATGGATCGGTGGTGGTGGCTGTAAGTTCTACGTGCTCGCCCTGCGGCCGGAGAAGCTGTCGGCAAAGAGAGAATCATGGCCGGAGCTGTCCCGGCGGGTGAACGGCCTGATCGAACACCTGGAGAGCGAACACCCGCACGTCGAAACGATCATTGAACTGGCGGAAGATGCACTGAACGCCGCTCGCGACCTGGAAGCCTGCATCGTCGCCGTGGAGGAACCGAGGGGCACTCTGCATCTGTGCGGCGCCCTGACCGAAGCCGATAAGGCCGAAATGGACATATTGCGGCCGCTCATCGGGGAATTGCGGCGGATCGTGGCCAAGGCACGTGACGAGCGAATCGATCCGCTCGCCGAGGCCGGACGGCTGAACGACCTGATCGGCTGGCGGGCGCATCCGGGCACCGCCAGTGCGAGCCAGGAACGGACTGCGAAAGGTCCGGTGCTTGCGCCACGGGGGGCGGACTCCGATGTGCCGCCGGACAGACTTGAGGAACCTAATCTATTGGTTTGGAGAGGCACAATCCATACCCTCACCCCCTCACAGTGGCGCCTCCTCCAGTTCATGTGGTCGCGCACGTCGGCACCCATCGAAGACGCAAAGGACGCCGTCTGGGGCCACGACAACGGCAGAAGGGATGGGGCGCTAAGAACGCTCATCTCCCGGCTGAATACCAGGATCTCCGAGGTCGGTGCCATTGAGGCGTTCGAACTCGCCGTATCCGATGAACGTGTCATAAACCGAGCACGCGCGAGATGACTGCCCATCTCCTGTGGACTTAAAGAGATCGAATCGCTACACGCCTCGCTTCACGCCCACGTACACCGCGGCGGTCGGTGCCCCCTTTTTTGCCCGCTTTGGCTTCTGATCTCGCGGCGAATCCTGTTACATAGCTGTTACATAAACGTTACAGCCAATGTAACTGCCGTGTAACAGCCCGGTTGCTAGGCTTTGTCCTTTGGTATTCGGATTTACTCTGATTTGCGTGAGGACAAAGATGGCAATCGACATTCACACTGAAAATGTGGCCCCCCTCTCCCGCGCGGCGCGATGGGTCCCGCCCGTGCGGGACCGGCATGTCCATCCGGCGACACTTTGGCGTTGGGCCCACCGCGGCCTTCGGGGAATTCGCCTGGAGGTCGTTAAGGTCGGGGGCAGTACATGTACCTCTAAAGAGGCCCTTGCCCGTTTTTTCGCTCGCTTGAGCGGCGACCTTGAGGAGCCAACGGGCCCCGTTCACCGGATTGATGGCCACCGCGAGATTCAGGTCAGGGCTGCTGAGGCGAAGATGGTCGCGCGGGCTGAGGGGGTGCGGGCATGACACTTCCAGAAGTATTACGTGGTCGACACCAGTGGGTTCGCTGGCGCATCGAGTCGACGGAACCGGGACGCGCGCCTACGAAAATTCCCTACGACTGCAACGGCGGACGGCGGGCCAGCAGTGTTGATTCCACGACTTGGGGCTCATTCAGCGATGCCGTTGCCGCCCTTGCGAAGGCGCCCGGCGATTTCGATGGAATCGGCTTCGTGTTTACGGCCGATGACGACCTGTGCGGCGTCGACCTGGACGGTTGCCTTGCTGACGGAGAGCTCAAGCCCGAAGCCGCGGAGATCGTGCGACGATTCGACACGTACACAGAGGTGTCTCCCTCCGGGACGGGTGTTAAATTGTTCTTGTGCGGCAGGCTTCCGGCGGGATGCGGGCACAAGCGGCCCGCCCGGACGTTCGCGCACGTCGAGGCGTACGACCGGGGGCGGTATTTCACCGTGACGGGACGGCGCCTGGAGGGGACACCCACCGAGGTCCAGCCAAGGCAGGAAGCTCTCGACTGGCTCGTCGCCACTTATCTCGCGCCTCGAGCGAAGGCCGCGCCGCCTGCGAATTTAGCGCCTAATGCTTCTGGCGACCGCGTCCAGCGGTGCCGCGCATACCTTGCAAAATGCCCAGACGCGATCAGCGGCCAGGGGGGGCACGACGCGACTTTCCGCGCGGCGTGCGAGTGTTTCCGGTTCGGCCTGTCGGACGCGGAGGCGGCAGAGGTTATGGCCTGGTATAACCAGTCAAAGTGTTCCCCGCCGTGGAGCGAGCGCGAGTTGACACACAAGTTGGAATCGGCCCGAAGGAACGTAGAGCAGGCAGGCGAGTTCGGCTCACGGGCCACGGCGACGGATATCCGGGCGCCCCGGCCGCGTTCGGCTCCGAGTGCCGCCTCAACGGATCGCGCCGACGTTTCGCGGATGCCCACCGACATCGGCAACGCCGCGCGGTTTGTCGAACAGCACGGGCAAAGTGTCCGCTATTCGTTTACTTCTGCATGCTGGTACGTGTGGGATGGCAGGCGATGGGGCCGAGACGCCAGCGGGAGGGTTGTGGAGTTGGCGAAACGGACCGCGTTGCGCATCTTCGACGAGGCCCGTGACGCAGAGTCCGAAGGGCGGCGGGAGGAGCTCGCCAAGCACGCGATCCGGTCCCAGAAAAGAGAGCGTCTCGCGGCGATGATCGACCTGGCCCGCCCGGATGTGGCCGTCACCTCCGGACAACTCGACGCGTCTCCCTGGCTCTTCAACTGCCTGAACGGAACGGTTGACCTGCAGACGGGCGAACTCCGGCCGCACGACCCTGCCGACCTCATCACGCGGCTCGCCCCGGTGGAGTACGACCCGGATGCGCGTCACCCGGCGTGGGAGCGGCTGCTCAACGATGCAACGGGCGGTAATGCAGAGGTTCTTGCCTTTCTACGGAGGGCCGTGGGCTACTCGCTTACCGGCGACGTTTCAGAGGAGGTACTTTTTTTCATTCATGGGCCGGGGGCGGCGGGGAAATCGACTTTCCTCGAAGCCATCAAGGCCACTATGGGCGAATATTCCCTCACGGCGGACTTCGACACTTTCCTTGAACGCAACGGTGCGAACGGACCCCGTAACGACATTGCCAGGCTGGACGGCGCGCGGTTCGTTACCAGCGTCGAGGTGAGTGACGGGCGGCACCTGGCGCAGGGGCTGGTGAAGATGTTGACGGGCGGCGACCGCATTTCGGCCCGTCTGCTCTACCGGGAGGCGGTGGAGTTTACCCCTTCGTTTAAATTGTGGCTCGCGGCGAACCACGCTCCTCGCGTCGATGATCGCGATGATGCGCTCTGGCGCCGCATCATCCGAATCCCCTTCGACCGGGCGGTCCCCAAAGAGAAGCGCGATCCCAGCATCAAGGCGACGTTGACGAGCGACCCTGCGGCCCGGGCGGCGGTCCTGGCTTGGGCGGTGGCCGGATGCTTGGAATGGCAGGCGCTTCGCCTCCAGGTTCCCGTTGTGCTCGAGCAGGCCACGGAGGAGTACAGGGCGGACCAAGATCCGCTGCGTGAGTTCTTCTCCCAGGCGTGCGTGTTCGGCGCCGGGTACCAGGCGACCGCTGCGGAACTTCGGAGGGCTTACCTCCGGTACGCACACAATGTCGGCCTTCGCAATCTGCTCTCCCCGAAGGCGTTCGCTGAACGGCTGAAGGATCGGGGCTGCGTTAATGGCCATGAACGACGGGGAGCCGTTTGGACCGGAATCGGCCTCCTTAACTGTATCGAAGACGGGGCGATGTGACGGTTGTGATGGATGTGACGGGACTTTTGAAAAGTACCC
>CAZJTF010000027.1:0-30728 GCA_964548565.1 uncultured Planctomycetales bacterium
CTCCCCATTTCGGACGAACCGCACCCGGCAGACGCCGCTCTTTCCTTCCGCGATGCGGCAGCGGTGTCCGCAGGCGACGCACCGCAGGACGCCCCCTGCCTCCGGGTGGACGAGCTGCGGCGCCGATGCCATGGTGTGTTGCTCGAGCAGCTGCTTCAGTGAGGTCGCCATCTCTCTGCCCTGACATGCTTTGAAGATCAGACCATTCATTATAGCGGTGACGGGAGGGAGACGACCTGTCGACCGGCAAACCGGATTTCATTACAATCTGCCTTTTGGGCAGCGGGACGAGCGAGTTGGGAGAACGCCGCACGATGGGATCGAACGCAGCCGTATGGATCCGCACACTGCTGCTGACGGCAGTCTGCGCCCTCATTCCCGCCCTCGCCGGGTGCGAACGCCGGCCCGACGTCGCCGCCGGTGCCTCCGCCGCCTCGACACGCCCCGCCGAACCCCGCTCGGTCCGACCCAAGGCAGCCGACGATCAGGACGCGCCGCATTCGCCCCGGCAGTTGCCCCGCACGGGCGAGCTTCGCGGGTGGACCAAGATCGAGCCGGTGCGGTTGCTCACGCCCGGGCGAGGTCGGCTTTTCAATGACCGCGAGCAGAACCGCATCGCGTCCACATTCCGCATCAGCCTCGGCGCACGCTGTGCTTACGTGAACGAGGGTCTGCGCGCGGAAGTGGTGTTCGTCGAGGGAGCAACGCCTGAAGACGCGTTCGGTCTGTTCACGTCGCTGAGCATCGGGTCGCTCGCGCCAAAACGTGCAGACGGCAGCATGGTGGCCACCGGGCAGTGGCGCGGTGAGCCGGCTTTCTGGGGTTGGCAGGGCACGCGGTTCGTGCAAGTGCGGCTGTCGTCTGCGGCCGGTGAGCCGTCGTACGATTCCGCGCGGCCGCTCTTCGAGCGCATCCTGTTCAGCGTACCCGCGGCCGAGCCTCCCCTGCTCTTGCGCGTGCTGCCACCCGATATCGGTTCGCTCCGTCCCTGGCTCGTGCGGAGTACGACCGCGCTGGCTTTCGCGAACAACGCCACGTTGCGGAGCGTGTGCAATGCCCGGCTGGACGACACGCTGGGGCTCGACGGCACCGCAGTTCTCTCGATTGTGGCGATCCAGCAGGAACCCGCGGCGGCGAACGTGCTCTGGGTCGTGGAATACCCTCATCCGGATGCGGCGGCCGAGGCGGCACGTCGTTACACCGCAAAACTCCGGCTCACGTCGGACGGCCTGGCCGTTGCCACGCGCGTGGAGCCTCCGCAGGGACGTTTTCTGCTGGGCACGTGGACCGCGGGCGCGGAGGTCCGCAGCCCGATCCTGCCCCGCCTGCGGGCCGCGCTTCCAACCGGAGGCACGCCGGCAGCAACGCAGCCGGTTGCCATGGCGCGCTGACGCGCCTTCCGATCCCCACTCCGTCGAGATCAGACGTTCAAAGGTGATCAGAGCAGACGCTGGAGCGTCGGCGGAACGCGCTCGAGCGTATAGCGGGACATGTCGTCGATGCGCAGGCTTGTCCCGTACTCCTCGAGGCTGTTGAGATAGCGGAAGACCGTGCGGCGGCTGACTTTCATGGCCCGCTTCATCTGGTCCAGCCGCGGACGGTCGCGATGGATCAGGCGGAGCAGGCGGACGTGGCGTCCGGGCTTGCTGCGCGTCATCAGTGCGTCAGCAAGTTCCCGCCCCTGCATCGAACGGTCATGCAGCAGCGCTCCCAGGATGGTGATCCAGTCCTTGTCGGACAGGACCCGTGACGTCTCGTTGCGACGAACGTAGCCGGCTTTCTTCGCCATGTTGCAGAACCCTGTCCCCCTCGCCGGCACTCCCACTATCGGCCGAAGACGGCGTATGTCTTAACCGGCCAAGCTCAGCAATACAAGGGGCAATGGACGGGAGATTGCACCAGGGGGACGCGTGCCGACCGGATAGACGCCGCCCCGGGTTGCCGGTATCGCAGCTTCAGGGCCCCGTGGGCGTCCGCCAGTGAATCTGCCCCTCGCGTTTGACCAGATCGAGTTTGACGCTGGCATGCTGGAATTCGCGGGTATAGGCAAAGCCGTTTCTTGATGCGGGCCCCCTGGGCGGACCGAGGGGTCTGTGATATTCCGGGAAGTCCGGGTCCCACTGGCCTGGGTCCGTTGCGGCGTTGCGCGAGAACTGGTAACCCCAGTACGAGCGCTCGCCCGCGCAGATCAGGAACATCGCCAGCTTGTACGTGTGGTCGCGCTGCAGTGTCTCGTCGTCGACCGCGCCCCGCGGCTGGGCATCTGCCCGAACGTCCGCCACGTCATTCTGCTTTTCTGTCTCCGGAGACATCGTCAGAAAAATGAGCCTGCCTTCGGCCGAAGCACGCTGAACCGCGTCGATGCCTCTGGCAACCCAGTCCTCGTACGACAGGGGCGGCCTGCCCTCCGGTTTCATCGGCGTGTCGAACAGTTCCATGTACGATCCGTCGAAGTACTTCCGGAGAATCGCCATCCCGGCGTCGTCGTGCACCGCTCGCAGGCAGTTTCCGATGAGAAGACCCTCGCCACCACATTGTTCCCGTGTGCTCCGCATCATGTCATGAAAGCCTGCCACGTACGCATCACGCTCGCCGGGCGAGAGCGCCTGGAGGATCGGTGCGTAGTCATACACCTTGGTCACCGCATCGATCAGGATGCCGTCGAAGCCGGGTGTCTTGAGGAGTCGCTGCACGTTCGCGACCCACCATTCCCGCAGGGCGGGTTTCCGGAGGTCGTGAATGGGCCGCCGGTTGTTGTGCATGACCGCGACGCCCTGACGGTCATAGAGGAACCAGTCCGGATGGTTCCGGAAGATCGCAGGATCCCCGTGGTAGTCGTAATGGACAACGATGTTCTTGTACCCAATCACCACCGCATCCGGGCGATGCTTCTTGATCTCCAGGGCGACATTGCCCGTGCCGCCTCTCCACGGGATCCCGTCGGGGATCATGGTCTGCACGAGGCGGTACTTGGCGATGGCAGCGATTTCCTGCTCGTTGAGCGGCGTGTTCTTCCAGATACAGATGCCGCGGGGAACCGTCGCCCAGAAGTCGGCGGGAGTGTGCAATGCTGCGGGCGCCGGCGCCGTGTCTGCCGCGGCGGCCGCCCGGATAGTGACACACCCCACAATGAATCCGATCATGGCGGAACGGAGGAGCTCCATGCGTCCGAGCGTACGGACCCGCATTCTGCGCCGCAACCTCTCACCGGTTTTCGACCAGGCGGCCGCGCATAGAGCGAAATAACTTCCGGACAGAACAAAACGAGTGTGCCTCGGGCCGGTGAAGATGTCACTTCTCGCTCAACTCGAGAACCGGGCGCCAGTCTTCCGGGGGGGATTGGCCGTCGAAGGCGCGGATGACGCGGAGGTAGCGCTGGGCGCCGGGGTCCTGCGGGTGCAGAGAGAGGCAATGCTCGAAACCGCGTCCTGAGCGCGGGAAGTCACGCAGTGTAAAGGCCCCCACCGCCTCCTCGAACAACTGGGCGTACTCCAGGACGGCGCCGTCCACCTCGCCCGCGCGCCCGAGCAGTTCATAAACGGGCACGGCCACCGACTGGCCCACCACCTGCAGGAGGCCCAGGTGCCGGCACACGAACATCTCCCGGGCCGCATGGTACGTCGTGCCCGAGATCAGGATCCGCGAGCCGAAGGCCTTGTTTGCCCCCTCTAGTCGCGACGCGAGGTTCACAGTGTCGCCGACGCACGTGTAGTCCAGCTTGTTCTCGCTGCCGTAGTCCCCGACGAACACCGGCCCCGACGCGATGCCGATCCGCATGGACAGCCGGCCGAATTCCGCGCCCATCGGATGATCGCGGAACCGTTGCGGCAGTTCCTCCAGCGCCGCCTGGCAGTCGAGCGCTGCGTTGCATGCTGCCTGCTCGTGCGGAGGACACGGCAGGATCGGCGGGTTAAAGAACGCGAAGATTCCGTCGCCGATGAACTTGTTGATCAGCGCGTCGTGCCGGTGCAGCACGGCCGACATCGCCTCCAGGTACGGGTTCAGCACCATGCGCGTGCCGTCCGGTCCGAGCCGCTCGCTCATGCGGGTGAAGCCGGCCAGGTCGCTGAACAGGCACGACACGACGCGGCTCGACGGCGCGAGGTCCAGCTGCGTGGTCGAGCCGGCGATCTGCCGTGCTACCGCGGGCGAGACATACTGCGCGACCGCCTTGCTGAACTGCCGACGCTGCCGGTCCGTCGTGAGGTACCGCAGCAGCACGATCACCGCCCAGATGACGAACGTGGACGCCATCGCCGTCAGCAGGCGTACCCAGTGATCCATCCGCTCGAACGTCGTCAGCCCGCCGAGCAGGAACGTGATCGTGAGTGCGACGAGAACGAGCAGGAACGTGAAGCGGGGGCCGCGGGTCAGGCTCAGGACGGTGACCGCCGCCCCGAACACACTGATAATGAGGGCCTGCATCCATCGCTCGGACCACGTACGGAACTGGCCCTGCAGGAAGCTGTTGAGCAGGTTCGAATGCACCAGCACGCCGGGCATCCGGGGATACGCGGGCGTGTTTACCATGTCGGCGACCGCTGTGGCCGTGTACCCCACGAAACAGATGCGATCCTGGATCAGCGGACGCAGCTCGCGCATCAACTGCTGCTCGGTGGTCGCCAGTTCCGCGTTCACGCGCTGCAGTTCGGCAGCGATCCGGCTGACATAACGGTCCGCCTCCGCGAACCGCTTGTACTCGTCGGCGATCGCAGGATCCGCGGGATTGGGCTCGCCCTGGAGCGCCCCCCACTGCTCACGGATAAACTCGACGGTCTCGGCCTCGTCCCGCTGCGCCTGCTCCTCCAGGGCTCGCGCCTCCCCCTCCAGAGCGTCGCGGGTCGCACGGTCGAGTCCGCCGCGGAAATCCGCCCATCGCAGCCGACGGCGCCTCTCGATCGCGTCATTCACACGCTGCCGGTACGCCTCGAACGACCGCTCGTCCTTCACCAGGTGCATTGCGTGAGCGATGGCCGCCTGCCGGCGATGCTCGTTGTCGGCCATGTTCCGCCGGCAGTCGTAGATCCGCAGCAGCTGTGTGACCGGAACGTGCTGGAAGCAGTTCTGCCACCCAGCCGGCGCGAGGTGCCAGTTGATGAGGAGCTGGCCCTGACGGTCGAGTTGAACCCGCATGGGTTTGCGGCTCCCTCGGCCCCGGATCGAGAGATCGCCGCGCCCGTCGATCTCCAGGTCTTCCACCCGGATGTCGAGTTCATCGCGCGCGACGGCAAACGCAAGCTGCTCGACCAGGCGCCCATCCCAGTCGAGCAGCAGCGGCAGGTGCCGGGTCCGACCGTCGAAATCGGGCTCGAACGTCACGAAACCCACGCGGCGCGCGCCCGCGGTCAGCTTGTAGAGCGGCGGCACGACCCGCCCGATCCTCGGGAGCTTGCCGGCGAGTTGGGGCGGCACCTCGGGGCAGGATTCCCGCAATCGCCGCAGACTCAGCTGGCGAAAGTAGCCGGCAAGCACATCGGCGCGATCCGCGGTCTCACGGTCAAATGGCGTCGAGAGGATCGCGGCATGAACCTCCGGGGCCGCTGCAGCCGGACGTGTATCCAGAACTTCCGAAACCTTCTCTTCCGCCACCGCCCGCTTGATGCCGGGCAGAATCGGCGCGACTTCGACCGGCTTCAGCCCCAGGCGTGCGGCGATTTCTGAGGTGTCGAGGTCAAACCGCTCGCGAACAACCCCCGCGACGCGTGTTCGCACGTCAGAGTCATCGCCCGTCTCACGGGGCGGCTCGTAATAGAGCGAGAGGTAGACGTTTCCACTCTCGGCGATCGCGCGGGCGAGTTCGTCGTCGGGGAACACCAGGTTCTCGGCGGTGAGTTCGCCGATACGCTCGACGACCCCCTCCAGATCTGCGTAGCGGCCGATCGACGGGTCGCGCACCTCGCCGGCTTTCGGCTCAGTCCAGACGATGTCCATCGCGATGCGGTCTGCCCCGAGTTCGTGAAGGATCCGGATCAGTTCGCCCTGCAGGTCGCGTGGCCACGGCCAGCTCTCGACCCGGTCGAGCGCGTCGTCGCCGATGTCGATGTGGACAATGCGGTCGGAGGCGGGGATGCGGCTGCGGTCGCGCACGTAGTAGTCGAACGCAAGCAGTTCGAGACGCTCGGTCAGGCCGGCAAGGTGAAGCGCGATGGCACCCAGCGTCAGGCCGAGGCCGATCGCCAATCCCCAGCCGTTTCGAGCGAACCACGGACGCAGCATGGGGACCTATTCTACACCGGGCCGGCCAGCGTGCCGCCGCTCAGCGCGCCGAACGAAGTCTGGGGGATGCCCCGAGGCCGGTCCCGAAGTTCCCTTCCGGGCGCGATACGAAACGAGGTCCCTGGAGGGTGATGAACGGCACGCCGACAGGAACGCGCCGGCGGAAAGCATCCTCGGCCGCCTCGCGGGCGCCCTGCCGATCGGCGATGTACCAGATCGGGGTGCCTCCGCCCGGTTCGGCGACCGCCATGCCGGTGTCGTTGACCGAGTGGAACATCTTCTCGAGTTCGGTCGTGCCGAACACGTCGATGACCGGTGTCCAGCGATCGAGGGTGGCCGTGTCGATCCAGCGCAGCATCGCCTGGGTCACGTATTCACCCGAGCGCACCTCCCGCGATTGCCTAAGCAGCTTGTTGAACGCCTCGACGAGCCCCTCCCCGGCGAGCCACACCCGGAAGCGCCCCGTGCCCGGCTCGTACGCGATGCCGAAGTCTGTCGTGCCGCGTTTGCTGAGCGTGGCGGTCGGAGTCTCGATCGTCATGTCGCTGCGGAGCGTGCTTTCCGCAACACCGGCCCGAATCGTCCCCCGTCCGAGGCCGAGGCGGACGGTCTTCGTGTCCGCACTCTGGCGGAAGTCGTCGATGCTCGCGAGCGTTGCCCGTTCGATCACCACCACCGTGTCATCACCGAACGCGAGGCTCACGCGGGAGCGGACCTGCGTGCGGATCCGTGTCCCCGGCAGTAACACGTCGCCGACCTTGGCCCGCTGCCAGGCGCCGCCCTCGGCACCGGCATGGCTGACGCTGCCCGTCAGCTCGATGATACGGGCGGACTGGTCGTCACCAGCAGGACGGGTTGAGGCCGGCTGCGTTACGGGTGTCTGCGCCGAAGCCGCCGCGCTGAGAAACAGGGCCACGCCGGCGATCCGAATCGGTGTCATGGGATGGTTCCTGGAAAGTCCGGTTTGATCTCTCCCCTCCCAGTATAGCCATGCCCCGCCTGTCACGTGCGAGGAGGGCCCGCTCAGTCGAGCAACGCCGCCTGTGTTGTGGGCCGCCCCGTCTTGAGCATTTCATCGATCCGCTCGGAGGGTAGATCATACAGCTTATGCTCGGCCATGTACTTGTCCGCGCGGCCCATGACGTCCACGAGTTCGGCGCCGCTGATGTACCGGTATGTGGCGCCCGACGGCATGATATCGAGGTACATCAACTCGCGCACCGCGTAGCGCCGGTCCCCGATCCCCAGGCCACCGAGAATCTCCCGATTGACGCCGCCCCGGATCTGCAGAATGCGGGCGACCATGTAGCCCACGCTGCCGCGGTCGATGGCGGCATCCCGCTCCAGCTTCCAGGCCGACCGCACAATCTTGCGGGCCAGGAGCGACTCCTCACGTTCGGAAAAGCTCGCAGCGTGGTCCTCGCCATCGGCCAGAAGGAGCATGGCCCGGTACGCCTCCGCCACCGTGACGACCGGCTGCCGGGGCAGATGATCATGCAGGAAGTCGCCTTCCTCCGCCTGCTCGCCGAGCGTCGCCTGCTCCGGGCGAAGCATCTGCGTGCAGCCCTGGGAGAGCAGCAGGCAAGGCAAGAGGAAGAAGAAAAAAGAGCAAAACAAAGAGGGCAGATCCCGCCTCGCTCCTGATCTCATAGCCGATTCGCCTCCGGGCACTTCGACGATGCCGTGCGCGTTTAGAAGCTCCACGTCACACCCGTCATCAGGAAGGTCCGCGTCGTCTGGTCGCTGAAGGCCTGGCCCGGGAAGAAGGTTCCGAAGCGGGTCGTCCACGCAACGTCCGACGTGATACGCCAGTTGATGAAGTAGTCCATCTCCCAGCCGAGATAACCCGACCGCTCGTCCGCTGTGTAGTCGGAGATCGCGCCGTCCCGTTTGTTCTTGGCATAGAGGAACCAGTCGGTCCCGAGTTCGAGCTGCCGGAGCGCTTCCACGCTCTCGAGCGGCTTGAACGATCCACCGAGCCGCCAGGCGTGCAGGTTGCTCAGGCGCGGGGCGAATGCGATGCCCGTGTCGCGCCACCCGAACCCGATGAAGCTGTTGTCGTTGCCCCGCCGGTTGCCGCCGCGGGTGTCGGTCGGGCTGTACCGCCGGTCGCCGTCGCCGCTGGCGAACATGTACTCGGCACCGACTTTCGGCTTCATCGGCTTCTGCCAGAGGTATTCGAGCGACGTGTCGAACGCCCACGCCTCCACGTCATCCTTGCCCCAGACATTGCTGTCGCCGTACGTGTCGCCGCCCTCGAAGACGAGTTCGGTGCCGTACCGCAGGTTCCGCAGGAGTTCGCCGGTCGAGCCCATGCCGACGTACCACGTGTCGTAGTCATATCGCTGCAGGGCGACCCACGGCGGCGTGGACTTCTGGTCCTTGTTCCAGAAGGCATAGACGAACGGGCGGTGCCGCTGGAACCCGGTGTAACTGATCTGGGTCCCCCAGAAGTTGCGCTCGGAGTCGCCGCTGTTGGGCCGGCTGCGATCGATGTCGTTCTCGCTGCGCACGCCCATGCCGCCGAGCCCGACCACCTCGATATCCTTGAACTGCCCCGTAATCAGGATGTGATCCATCGGGGTGGACAAGGCGTAGCCGGTGCCGAACTCCACCAGGTCGCGCCCGACCTTCACCTTCAGGTTCCAGTCGATCCGCTCGCCGGCATACGCGTGCATCGCCCGGCGGAGGTCGAACTGGTAGAAGCCGCGATCCAGGTCCGGCCCAACGACATCGTCCTCGTCGCGGTCGTAGGAATCCCCGTGGTTGAAGTCCTGGAACTGCAGTTTGAGGCGCCCGTAGAACTGGTGCGCGCCCTCGTCGAAGCTGGCGGAGCTCCACAGGCGGACGTCATGCTGGCGGAAGGTGCGGGAACTCTCGATCCCGTCGTCCCACAGGAAGGTGTAGAAGCTGTACCACCCGCCGTAATCCAGGTCGATTTTCTGCTCCGCCGGGAGCTCACGATTGAGGGCATCGCGAACCTGGTTCTCGATGAGCCGCTGCTGGTTCAGAAATGCGTCCGTATCCCGGACCTGCCCGGCGGCCGGAGCGGCCACGCCAGCGAGCACGAGCAGTCCAGACACCACCGCGAGGCGGAGCATCCACGGACACACCGGCCGAATTGGACGGTTGAATTGATTCACGTTCTTCGCTTTGGTTGAGGCCGTCGGTCTACCGCCGCGCCGCCGGCGAATCAGCCCGATCGGCGAAACATGCGTCTCCATAATGCTCAGCTTCGCGCCGGGATGCAAGTCAGATTTCAGTGCTGCCCTTGAAGATGCCGATCCCGGACCGCCCAGAGCCCTCATCCAATACTTTCGGCAACATGGGAAGTGGAACATTCGCGCGGACAGGCTATTTGGCTGTTTCTTCCTCGCTTTGCCGGGTGAGATCGAGTCCGGCCGGCTCCCCGATCTCATTTTCGGGCCGGGGCTTCCGGCCGAATGTCTCGCGGACTCTCTCCAGAAGGACAGGTGGAGGCGGCAGGTGACCGGCGTGCAGGTACATTCCGGGGGGTTCTCGCTTGAACAAGAACCAGGCGACCAGCGAAATCTCCTCCGCCAGCGGCACGCCAACCGTGTCGGTCGGGACAGGTGCCCCCTCGAATGCCCGCAGCCAGTCCGGGGTCGCCTTCTCGGCATCTCGCAGCCTGACTGACTCGCCGGCGGTAATCCGTCCTGCCCGCACAAAGAAGGGACGGACGCGTGTCGCTCCTCCGCCCCGCTGCAGCACAAGATAGTCAAACGTCGTGATCGGCCGCGCGTGTCGGAAACTCTCGTGCTCGATCCCCCGGGCCCGCTCAATCTGGGATTTTGTCGCGGCCGCGCGCTCGAAAGCCTGATTGGCGGCCTGTTCGCGCATGCGGGCGGTCAACCCGGCGTACAGAGGCTCCCGATCGCCGCAGGCGAAGGCGAGCGCGCTGTGCAGCGTCTCCCGGTAGAGTGCCATCGGTACGGACCCGTCGCAGGGTGCGGGGCAGCGTCCCATCTCGTAATAGGCACAGGGCTGCCCGTGCGGAGCCTGCTCAAGGATGTTCTCGTACCGGCAGAGATCGAATGCATCCTGGAGGATCTGCACGAACCGGCCAGCGTCCGAGCCCGTGGCAAACGGCCCGATGTCCATACCAGGAGGGGCCTTGAGCGTGCGCCCCGTGGAGAACCGAGGCACCTCGGCGACCGGGTCCACGTGGACGAACCACGCCGGTGGAAACGCCAACTGCTCCTGGTACGAGTCCGGCATCAGTTCGCGTGCAATCCGCAGGTACCGCCAGGTGAGTTCGAACTGGGAATCGGCCGGGATCCAGCGGATCCGGCGGACGATCCGCCAGAGTTCGAGGCGTCGCCGCCCCGTCGCGGGCTCCTCCGGCGGCGTCTCCGAGAGGCGGGCAGCCAGGACCCGTTTCAAGCTGCCGGCCGCCGCAAGCTGGACAGGGCGGTCCTCGGCGTCGGAGAGCAGGTAGACCCCGCCCCCCGTCGGCAGCTGCAACGGGCCGCCCGGCTCGACGTCAATCCGCTCGGGAAACAGGGCATCCAGCGTCATCCACACAGTGTAATCGGGCCGCCGCGTGTTCCCACCCACTGCGTCACCTTTTCACCAGAAATTGACACCGTCTCCGGCGATCGATATAGACTCCCATGCAGACTTCCGGGCAATCTGTACATCTGTCACGACGCGGCGCTTCATCACTGCAGTGGCGCCCGCGCGATTCGAAAACGAGGTGCAGCGATGATCGTCGGCAAGCTGTGGCGCTCGCTCAAGGCTCAGATCAACAAACTGGCCAACTTCTTCTGGACCGCGGATCCGATCGCCCAGATGCAGTACGAGTACGACCTGGCCGTGAACCAGCTTAAAGAGGGACGCGAGGGGCTCGAGCAGTACCGTGCGCTGGTCGAGCGTGTCGGGCGCCAGGTCGCCAATGACAAGGCACACGTCAGCAGCCTCGAGGCGAAGGTGAAGGCGTACCTGCAGGCGGGTGACCGCGAGACGGCCGCCCGGTTTGCGCTCGAACTCCAGAAGGCCAAACAGCAGATGGGCGAAAACGAAGCCCAGCTTAAGCTGCATGAGGAGGCGTACAACAACAACCTGATGAAGATCAAGCACGCCTCCGGCAAGCTGGCCCAGGTCCGCGACAAGATCACGAAGTACGACGCCGAGCTCAAGATGAGCCGCGCCGAGGCCGAAATGGCCAAGCTCGCTCAGGATTTCAACTTCGACGTCACGACCGACTTCGGCCAGATCGAGCAGGTGATCCAGGACAAGATCAGCCTGAACCGCGCAAAGGTCCGCGTGGCGGCCGACCTCTCCAGTGAGGGCGTCGTCGACATCCAGCGCGAACAGGCGATGGAAAAGGCGCTCGCCGACCAGGCCCTCCGCGATTTCGAGGTACAGGCAGGCCTCGTCACGCCCGAGACCGCCGCCACCACGCCCGCGGTGAAGGAGCTCGGCCCGGCGAAGACCCAGGTCACCAACCAGTGAAGGACTGATGGACCAGGCCCCTCCACCCGCTGCGCCCAATCCACCGCTGCCGCCCTGGTATCCCGACTGGGCGCGCAGCCTGGCCGACCTCTATTTCTCCGGGACGACGTCGCTGTTCGTCGTCCACGGCAATGTCCACGATCTCCTGCACTGCGCCTGCGGCACAACGGAGACCTACGTGCGCCTGCCGGAGTTCCTGGCGATGCAGGTCTTCGGCTCGTGGGACCTGGTGCTGCAGTATGACCTCGGGCGCGGGCTGCGAGCTCTGGCCGGGAGCGATTCCGCCCGCCTGACGGGCATGGTCCAGTATCTGACGGCGCGTCTGGGCGAGCCGGGTTCCTGGCCGCGCGACGCCGACAGCGTCCTCCTGCTGCTCGACCGGTTCATCGAACGCAACCTGCTCGAGGAACCCGACCGGCGCAAGAGCATCGCAGTGATCCTCGAATACGCGCAATACCTCGCGCCCGCCGGTGACCTGGGAAGCCTCGCCCGCGGCCAGGCGACCAACCTCGTGCGGCTCCTGGGGTGGGCGCAGAATCCGTACATCAAGCAGGCGAACGTCGCGTTCTGCCTCGTGGCCGACAAGCTGAGCGAGGTCAACGACCGCCTCGTGCAGAATCCACATGTGGCGACAGTCGAAATCCCCATGCCGGAGAGGCCTGCCCGCGAGGCGTTCGCGGCCTGGCTCCTCCAGACGCAGAGCCTCGGCGCGATGGTGGATCTCGCCCCCGCCCCGCTCGCCGAGCTCTCGAATGGCCTGAGCCTGGTCAGTCTGAACGTGCTGCTCTCGCAGGCCAGGCACACGGCGCGACGCATCGATGCCGCGCGGTTCCGCGCACTCAAAAAGGACATGATCGAGCGCCAGTGCCAGGGGCTCGTCGAGTTCGTCGAGCCGCGGCATACGCTGGATCTGGTCGTCGGCCAGGAGGCGGCCAAGGAGCGTCTCAAACAGGATGCGGAGTTGATCGGCACCGGCCAGCTCGATACCGCGCCGATGGGCTACCTCCTGTGCGGGCCGGTCGGTACGGGAAAAACCTTCCTCGCTGAGTGTTACGCGGGCTCGATCGGCATTCCCTGCGTCAAGCTGCGGAATTTCCGCTCGAAGTACGTAGGCGAAACAGAGGGCAACCTCGAGCAGGTGCTGACCGTACTGCGATCATTGGGGCCCGTCGTCGTCATCATCGACGAGGCGGACGCCGCGCTCGGAAATCGCGAGCAGGAGGGTGATTCCGGCACGTCCAGCCGTGTGTTTTCGATGATCGCCAGCCAGATGGGCGACACGACGTACCGTGGCAAGATCGTGTGGATGCTGCTGACGTCGCGCCCGGACCTGCTGCCGATCGACCTCAAGCGCCAGGGCCGCGCCGAGGTTCACATCCCGATGTTCTACCCGTCGGACGACGCGGAGCTTCGCGAGATGTTCCTCGTCATGGGCCGCAAGAACAAGGTCGCGCTCTCGCCGGAGGTTCTTCCGCCGCTGCAGGCGGACGGCAAGTTGAGTGGCGCAGACGTCGAGAGCATCGTTCTCTCCGCCCGCCGGCGCGCCGGCAGCGGAGCCGTGACAAAGGAGCACCTGGCCCGGGCGGCCGCGGAGTTCATTCCTTCCGCCGAGGGCCTTGAAAAGGAAATGCAGGAGCTGGCCGCCGTGCTGGAATGCACCGAGTTGAGTTTTCTGCCGGCGCGATGGCGCGAGAAGGTCGCCGCCGAGGGTGGACGCGCCCGCATCCAGGAGCGGCTCGTCGCCATCCGGCAGCTCGTGAGCGATTAACCCTCCCCCGGACGAACCGAGGAGTGAACCATGGCCAAGGGAAAGCAAAAGCCCCGCAAATCCGCTCTCGTGACAAGAAAGAAGGCCGCGCCGCCCGCCAAACGCAAGGCGAGCCGGCCCGCTGCCGCCCCCGCGAAGCCCGCCGCGAAAAAGTCGGCCCCGGGCCGCAGCTGGCTCGATCCGCGATCGCATACGCCGCTGATCAACCAGTACGCGCGCCGGCTGGGCTCGTTCATGGCGGCCATGGCCGACGGCAAGGTCGAGGAGACGGAGCTCGAAGAGCAGGAAGCGCGCCTGGTCGAGCTGATGAAGCAGGTCGAGCCGCGGCTCAACGCGGATCTGCATGAGAAAGTGACGCAGCTGCTCTGCGAGCTGACTGCCTACGACATCATGCAGATGCTGCACTCGATCCAGTCGCAGCGGCCTCACACGGTCTTCCAGGGCTAAGCCGGCGGCGTCGCAGGCGAGTGCGTGCATGCGGATGCCCCGCGCGGGTGTCCTGAACGCAGGCATCGTTCCTCGTGCCCGTTCCAAAGAGCGGCGGAGTTTATCATTGCTCGCGGGCGTCCGACCGTGTCCAATCGGTGTCACGAACGGTCCAGGAGAGCCGAACAATGAACAATCGCCCGTCCACCAGGGTGGCACCATCAACGGCGGGGCTCGCGGCAGCAGGTGTCGCGGCATCGCTCATCACCATGTCGCTCTTCGCGGGCTGCGGACGGCGCGACCCGGCTGCTCCCCCGCCGACTCCCGCTCCCCACCTCCAGGAGACTTCGACGTCGAACGAGATCCCTCTGCCGGTGACTGATCAGCGCCTCTGCACGGCCATCGTGGTGATCGTAGACACCTCCGGCAGCATGTCCGGACGCGTGGGCGACCGGGGCGGCACGCGCCGCCCGAAAGCGGACATTGCCCGGGATGCCCTGCAACGGATCATCGCCTACACCGACACCTGGAAGGCCTCGCACCCCGACCGTGCGCTGCAGATGGGGCTTTACAGCTTCTCCAGCTCGGTGAGGGAGCTGCTCGAGATGGGCGTCTTCGACCGCGAGAAAGCAGAGGCGGCCGTGGCGCGAATTCCACCACCTGGCAGCAACACCGCCATTGGTGAGGCGATCCGCTCGGGCTTCGAAGCACTCTACCGGTCCGGCTGCACACGCAAGTACCTGGTGTGCATCACGGACGGCGAGAACACGACCGGGCCGCGCCCGGACCGCGTCGCACGGCAGTTGTACCAGCAGACGGGCGGCGAGGTCGAAATGCACTTCGTGGCGTTCGACACGTCCAGCCGGAACTTCGCGTTCCTCAAGCACGTGAACGGAAACGTGGTCGAGGCGGCCGACGGCGAGCAGCTCCAGGCGCGGCTCTCCGACATCTATGAAAAACGGATCCTGGCGGAGACAATGCCCGCTGAACAGTAACGACCGGATGGGCGAAATGATGCGATCGCCGTGGCCCCGCGGGCGCCGGCGGTCCGAAACCTGATACGAGGGTAGAACAATGGCCGGAAAACCGAAAACAGCTTTTTACGTGGCCGTGGCAGTTGTGGTTCTGGGGCTCGTCGGCTTCGCGATCTACCGCAGCGATATCGTCGCGCCGAAAGGCGCCTCTGACAAGCCGGGAACGATCGATCTCGGCGGGGGCGGCGAGCGCCCTGTGGTGGAAGATCCGCAGGGTACCGCCGGAGTGACCACGGTGAAGGAATACAAGTTCCGCCCCGCCGAGCGCCTGCCGGAGGTCAAGGGCACGTCGGCCTACAAGCCGCTCGAGAACAACACGGTGCGGTTTTCACTGAACGTCTGGGCGGGCTGGGCGCCGATCATCCTGGCGAACAACGGTTTCAAACCCGGCAAAGTGTGGAAGGCCCCCGACGGGGAGGAGTTCCGCGTCGAACTCGTCCTGATCGATAGCCCGGTGGCGATGCGGGATGCCTACGCCGCGGGCGACGTCCACATCGGCTGGGCCACGCTCGATATGGTGCCGCTGCTGATCGACGGCTTTTTGGACGATCAGGGCCGCCCGCGTGACAGCCGTGTCATGCCCCGCATCTATCAGCAGGTCGACTGGTCGAACGGCGGCGATGGCATCGTGGTGCGCGAGAACATCAAGACGGTGGCCGATCTGCGCGACAAGAAGATGGTGCTCGCACAGAATTCGCCGTCGCAGTACTTCGCGCTGAACATGCTCGTGGCCGGCGGTGTACAGCCCGCCGAAGTCACGATGATCTACACCGACGATGCCTTCCAGGCTGCGGCCGCTTTCAACGCACAAAAAGACATCGCCGCCGCGGTCTCCTGGGCGCCGGACATCTACAACCTCGAGAAGGTCCGCGGCAACCGCATCCTCGTGACAACCGCCACCGCCAACAAGCTGATCGCGGACGTCTGGTTCGCGCGGGCCGATTTCGCGAAGGACCACCCCGGCGTCATCGAGGGGCTCGTCCGCGGGATCTTCGACGCGATGCAGGACCTCAAGGATGAGGCGAAGCGGAAGCAGGCCGCCGAACTGATGGCCGCCGGCTACAACATCCCGGCCAGCGACGCGATGAGCATGCTCGGGGACGCCCACAACACCAACTGGGCGGAGAACTACCAGTTCTTCCTCAACCAGAACAATCCGGCGAATTTCGAGCGCGTCTGGAGCCAGGCGTATTACCTGTATCGCCGGATCGGCACGATCAGCAAGCAACCGGTCCCCTTCGACCAGGTCATGGACTTCTCACTGATCGAAAAGCTCGGGAAGGAGGAGAAGTACGCGTCGCAGAAGGATGAATACCGGATGCAGTTTGCGCCTGCCTCGACCGGAAGCATCACGGCGGAGCAGGAGATCCTCACCAACACGGTATTCATCCACTTCTATCCCAATGACTGGAACCTCTATAAGAAGGTCACCCGCAAGAAGGACGGCAAGGACATCGAGGAACTCTACGATCCGAATGTCGATTTCGTCCTCGAAGACATCGCCAAGCTGGCCGGCCAGTTCGGCGCCGCGCGGATCGTCATCCAGGGCCACACCGACGCCTCGATGCGGGGCCAGGTACCGGCCACACTCGTCAAGGAACTCTCCCTGAATAGGGCCAACGCGGTCAAAGAGGCGCTCGTTCAGAAATACAACCTGGATCCCAACCAGTTCCTCGTCGAGGGCATGGGATGGGACCGCCCCGCCGATCCAAACGACCCGGACAACGGCGCGAAGAACCGCCGTGTGGAGGTCAAGGTGTACCCGGCGGAGAAGGCGGGCTGAGAGGGACGCGGGGCGGGCGCGACGTCCTCGCGGCCCCCGGCTGACGGCACGTCGACCTCCGGCTTGCTGTGGAGGAATTGATGGCAGAACCGATGGCGACGCAATCGTCGCCTGAGCCCGGAAACGTGCAGAACGGGGGCGGCACAGCGACCGGTCCCGCTCCTGCTGTTGATGCGCCCATTCCGTCGGGCCGCAGGTCGCGCATGCTCCGCCGCCCGGTCTCGTTGTGGCAGGCGATCCTCTATGGAGCGCTCTGCCTGGGCTTGTGCCTGGCTGCGTGGTGGTTTGTCACGCTCGGGGAAGGCGAGGAGCGGATCATCGGGCCGGCCGTGCTGCCGAGCCCCGGTGAAACGTTCGCGACATTCCCGTCCCTCTGGTATCAGCGGGCACTCACGCGGAACGTCCTGGCCAGCCTGCGACGCGTAGCTTTGGGATTCGGCCTGGCAGCGCTCATCGGCGTCCCACTCGGCGTGCTCGCGGGTTGCTTTGGCTGGTTCGGCGCGTTTCTCGCCCCGCTGGCCATCTTCGGGCGGAACATCCCTGTGGCCGCCCTCATCCCGCTGACCTTTTCGCTCTTCGGCATCGGCGAGGAGCAGAAGATCATGTTCATCTTCATCGCGTCGGTCGCGTTCGTTCTGTCCGATGCCGCACGGGCGATCACCGACATCGACGGGCGCTACATCGATTCGGCTTTCACCGTCGGCGCCAACCGGCGCCAGGTGATTTTCAAGGTGCTCGTGCCGCTGGCAATGCCCAGCATCTTCAACTCGCTGCGCCTGCTGTTCGGCCTCGCCTTCGGGTACATCATGCTCGCGGAGCTGGTGAAGTTTGGCGGCGAATCCGGCGGGCTGGGCGACATCATCATCACGTCGCAGAAACGCGGAAACAAGGAGCACATTCTGCTCGTGCTCATGATCATCCCGCTGGTGGCGCTGGCGATCGATCGTGGGCTGTTCTGGGTGCAGCGCCAGCTCTTCCCCTACCGATACGGCGGCAGCGGCCTCCTGCACCGCGGAGTCCGCGCGATCATGTACGCACTCGAGGATCTCAGGCAGACGGTGTGGCCGGTCGCGCAACACGAAACACAATCTTCTGGCACGGGTGGTCGCTCATGAGTGAACCGGTACCGCCAGCTGCGACACCCGCGACCCCGGCACCCACATCCGCTGTCGGAATGGGTCAGGTCCTGTCCCATGTGCGCGCCCCGGAGGAACTCCCCCGCCGCGACATTGTGCACTTCCGCGGTGTGACGAAGACCTACAACATCGGCAAGCCGAACGAGTTCACGGCGATCCGCGACGTGAACTTCGCCGTCGAGGACCTGCCGGACCGCGGCGAATTCGTCTGCGTCCTCGGGCCGAGCGGCTGCGGAAAGAGCACGATCCTGCGTCTCATCGCCGGCCTCGCACCGCAGCACCCCGCCACCGCGGGCGAGGTCCACGTGAAGGGGCATCCTGTCGCGGGCCCCGGCGCGGATCGCGGCATGGTCTTCCAGGACTACACCAGCTTTGACCACCGAACAGTGCTCGACAACGTGATCTTCGGCCTCGAGTGCCGCGGCGGCCCCCGCAAAGCCCGCGAGGATCTCGGACGCGAGTGGATCCGCCGGGTCGGCCTCGACGTCGACAAGGATGCCGACAAGTATCCGCACGAACTCTCCGGCGGGATGCGTCAGCGCGTCGCCATCGCCCGCACGCTGATCCTCCGCCCGCAGATCATCCTGATGGACGAGCCGTTCGGCGCCCTCGATCCCATGACGCGGATGCACATGCAGGACCTGCTCCTGGCCTTGTGGAACGAGGTGCAGGCGACGGTCTTCTTCGTCACGCACTCCATCGAGGAGGCGGTCTTCCTCGGCGACCGGGTCTATGTGATGAGCAACTCGCCGGGTACCATTCTGCGGGAGCTGGTCATCGAGCGTTCAACCCTGCCGTCAAAGGAAATGCAGCGGCAGCCGAAATTCCAGGAGACGGTGTACTACATCCGCGACCTGATCAGCAAGCTGGAGGAAGGCCGAGAATAGGGGCGTCGCGTGGGCTTCGGGAAATACCTCAAGACCGCATTCCTGAACCGGTGGAACCTGCTGATCACACTCGGCGCCACCGGTTTCGCATTCCTTTCAGGCCACGCGGACGTGCTCCTGCCGCTCGTACTCGCGGGAGAGATCGCATATCTCGGGCTCCTCGGCACGCACCCGCGCTTCCAGGCCTACGTGGACGCCCAGGAGGCGAAGGCCGGACGCCAGGAAGAATCCGTCACCGCCCAGCAGATGCTGGCCGCCATTTTGAAGGCGCTGCCGCCCCAGTCGCTCGACCGGTTTCACGCGCTGCGTACGCGATGTCTGGAGCTGCGGCAAATCGCCATGGCCATCAAGGGGCCCGCTTCCCCGGATGCTCCTCCCCTGCTGGAGCAGTCGCAACTTGCCGGGCTCGATCGGCTGCTGTGGACGTTCCTGCGGATGCTGTACACGCAGCACTCGATCGCGCGCTTCCTGCAGAAGACCAGCGAGGCACAGATCCAGCGGGACATCGAAAACCTGGAGGACCGTCTGGCCGCCGCGGGCAAGATCGCCGACGAGGCGCACCGGCAGAAATTCACCCGCGCGATCGAGGACAACCTCCAGACCTCGCGCGATCGCCTCGCCAATTATCAGAAGGCCCGGGCCAACTACGAATTGATGCAGCTCGAAATCGACCGGCTGGAAAACAAGATCCGCTCCCTCAGCGAACTGGCCGTCAACCGCCAGGAGCCCGATTTCATCACCGCCCAGGTGGACCAGGTCGCGTCCAGCATGCTGCAGACCGAAAAGACGATGAACGAGCTACGCTTCGCCACCGGCCTGGGCCCGACGGACGAAACCGTACCCGAGCTGCTCCAGCCCAGGACAATGGTTCCGCAGCAGTGAGAGAATAACTGACAGGGAGCGCGCGGCGAGCCGGAATGACCAGTCACCGGGCTATTACTGCTGTTCAGCCAGGAAGTTCCACACGTCGTAGTAGTTGGGGGAGCCGCCGGGTCCGCTCGTCATGGGACGGCTCGCGATGAACTCCGATTTCCCCTTCGTCACCGGGTCCTGCCCCATGATGCGGTCTTTCACGAATTTGGCGTGCATGTCGCTGAACAATGCCGAGACGCCGCCTTTGTGAAGCAGCTTGCCATCACCGACGAGGCAGTCGGACATCAGTGCCTGCACACGTGGCGGGTTCCAGTTCGGGTTCGCCGGCTTGTACCGGAGGCCGAGCCGCACGTCCTCGACCCACGACAGGTACATGTCGTCCCAAATCTCCTGCGGATACGGGCCTTTAGCGCCGCTCCCGGGGCTTGGCGTAGGCACCTTGCCCTTCACGCTCTGGCGTACCGGAGCCGCATAGCCGTAACCGCCAAACGTCAGGCGGACATTCTTGTCCAGGAATGTATGGATGCCATAGTCCGGGCTCATGGCATACCCGCTGTAGAGGCTCGGGCAGTAGAACAGGCTCAGATTCTTGCCGCTGTAGCGACCGTAGAGCTTCCCGTTGTTGATCGGCACCTTGAAGCCCCGGTCCTTTTCCGCGACATACGCAGAGAACATATGCCAGGCGGGGTTCTCCGCAACGTAGTAGGAAAATGAGCCACGTTGCGGCAGCAGTCCCTTGTGATCCTGCATGTAGGGCACCATTGCAACGCCCTGCTGATGCAGGTTCGACAGGCAGACGGAACGCCGTCCCGCCTCGCGCGCCTTGTTGAGTGAAGGAAGCAGGATCGACACCAGCAGCGCGATAATGGCCACGACCACCAGCACTTCGATGAGCGTGAAACCCGCGCGGGACCGCCCTGTCCGCTGTGTGCGTCTTGACATGGGACGCCTCCTCACGACTTGTGGCTGACTTGTTCGCCAGAAATGTACTGGGTTACCCCATTATGTTAACACCCATGTGGTCAGCCTGTCTACACATTTCTGGCGCCCTTTCGGCCACCGTTGCACGCGGAGCACCCCACTCCGTTCGCGAATCACGACACATCTGCTGTACGCGTTCAGGCTGTCGTCAACTGGACAGACAAAGTTCAGTCGACCGATTTGGGAAAAAACGTTTGACGCTCGCGATTGAGCGTCGGTAACATGACACATATCAATTCGGTCGAGCTCGGCACCGTTGACAACCAGTGACTGAAGGCGGCTAGCCCGGTCGCACCAGTGGTTCGGTATCGCGGGCGCGGACATTTCGAACTCCGATTCCTGGGTGCGGGTAGGGCTGCTCATTCACGGACGGGCGGGCGAGACGTCGCAGCTCGCGCACGTGGGAGACGAAGAAGGAGGACGGGATGAAGGCCAACATTTCTCCGTTCAATGCCGCTGCGCTGACACTCATGGTTCTGATTGCGGCCGCCTATGGTGGAACGCCGAGTCTTGTCTCCATCGGCGTAGTGGATCCCGCCAATCCCGAGAGCGGCATTAACGCGATCAGCTCGGACGGCCAGTTCGCGGTGGGCTACAGCACCGCACCCAACTCCGATCAGACCCGAGTGATCCGGCATCCGATGTTCTGGTCAACCCAGACCGGAATCGTGAAGCTGCCCAATCCTGCTCCGCTCGGGCCGGGCAGCGACATCGACGGCGAGGCGCGGGGCGTCGTCTACCGGCCGCTGCATCCAAGCAAGGCACTCGGCATCAGCGGTGCCATCGGCACCACGCCGGAGGCTCCCGGTCCCACCACAACTGTGTTGCAGGCGATGCACCTGTACTGGGGGACTCTGGCGAACCCGGCGAGTGGAACGTGGTTCATCGGGGACGAAGGCAACAAGATGACGGAAATCGGCGCATTCAACACAGCCAGAATGCAGTCCGCATCGGCGAGTAGTCAAGAAGGCTGGTACATCGTCGGCCATCGCCAGAGCGCCACCGGCACAAGCATGAATCGTGCTTATCGACTGCGTGTCGATCCCATTGGCCTGGCCGACTGGTACGCGCTGTACATGGAAGATTGCGTCAACCGGCGGAAAGACACCACGAACTGCTGCCCCACCATCACGTACGAGATGGCGAATTCCGTCGATGGGGCAGGGCGCGGGATCGGCTACGACAACGGCAACTCCAACTGCGGCGCACAGCACCGCGCACTCTGGTTCCCCACGATCAACTGGTTCGGCACCGTGATCCCGGGTGGAGCGGGTATTCTCAGCCAGGGTCTGGGCATCTCCTACGACGGCCAGGTCGTGTCGGGCTTCGATGCGAGTGCCATCGAAGGGAGCGCACCGACCGCATCGCGAGCCTTCATCTGGCGAACGTTGCCCGAGGCGCTCCGCGATCCCGAGATGCGACTGCTGAACAACTTGCCAGGCGATGTGCTGGGCTCCGCGATCGCGGTGACCACTTTTGAAACAACCGGCGGCTACTCGTCCGACGGGACGACGGAACGGGCTGTCATCTGGGACAAAAGCGGGATGTGGGACAACACCGGCGAGCCGAAGCTCCTGTCAGCTCTGCTGGCCGCCCAGGGAGTGGACGTGAGCGCGTGGACCTCGCTCTCGCGTGTCACCAGCTTTTCTGACAACGGCCAGACCGCGGCCGGCTGGGGCGTGTGGGCGGCCGACGGTTCGAAGCGCGGGTTCATCGCCAAAAGCGGAAATGCCGTCGGGGCTTGCTGTTTGCGAAGCGGCCTCGGAACCGGAACGTGCCTTTCGACGACCCCGGATGGATGTGCCGTCAAGGGTGGTCAATATCTCGGAGATGACGCCGCCTGCGGGGCAGGGAATGCGAACTGCAACTTCTGCGGAAAGCCGTGGGCGGATACGAACTTTGACAACGACGTGGACATGGACGATTTCGGGCTCTTTCAGACATGTTTCGGTGTGCTGCCCGTCACGGTGCAGTGCGGCTGCCTCGATAAGGGCTCGAGTTCGCCCGGGGCGATCGCCCAGGATGATTTCCAGAAGTTCCTGAATTGCGCGACCGGCCCGAATGTTCCGTACGTCGCCGATCCGACCTGCGAGCCCTGAGCAACCTGGCGAAAGGCAGCATCATGAGCGAGGCGACAAGCGAGTGCATCGTCTGCGTGGTCTTGCTGCTGGCGATGGGGGCCGGCACGACCTCCGCCGGCACCGCGAGCATCGCGTCCATCGGCGTACTGGACCCAGCGCACCCGGAAAGCGCCGTGCTCGCCATGACCGGCAGCGGGCAGTACGCGGTTGGTTACAGCAAGGGCCCCAACTCGAACAACACAGCCGTCATTCGACAGCCGATCTTCTGGTCTGCAACGACCGGCATCCTGAAACTCAAGAACCCGGCGCTCGCCGGGCCAGGTTCGGAGATCGACGGCGAGGCCCGGGGCATCGTGTACCGCCCGCTCCATCCGACCAAAGCGTTCGGCATCGCCGGGAACATTGCCGCGTTGAACAACGATGATCTGGAATACCCGCCCATCACTCCGGTCATGCAGTTCTGCTGGGGCTCGCTCACGAACCCCGCCGGCGGTACCTGGGCGATTCCTGATGAAGCAAACGCGTTGAACACCACCGGCGCCTTTAACGCCGCCCGGCCTCAGCAGGCGTCCGCCAGCAGCAGTGAAGGATGGTACGTGGTCGGTCGAAGGCGCCTCACCACGCCCGGAACCTGCACCGACGGATCGTGCAACAACCGCGCGTACCGTCTCCGCGTCGACCCCATCGGCTACGCCGACTGGTATGCCCTGTTCCAGGACGGTGAGGGCGAATGCGTCACCCTTCGCGGCGACGATTGCTGTCCCAACATCGGGTACGGGGTCGCAAACTCCGTCGACACCTATGGGCAAGGCATCGGCCACGACGACGGAAACATGAACTGCAGTGGTCAGCACCGCGCCATCTGGTTCGTGGGGATCAACACCTGGGGCATGGTCATCCCTGGCGGAGCCCGCATTCTCAGCGAGGGCTTCGGCATCTCGCACGACGGCCAGGTCGTGTCGGGCTTCGATGCCAGTGCGATCGAGGGGAGCGCCCCCGCGGCATCCAGAGCCTTCATCTGGCGGGCGTTGCCGGAAGAGCTCCGTGATCCGCAGATGCGCTTGTTGAACAACCTGGCCGGCGACACGCTGGGATGTGCACTCGCAGTGACGACCTACGAAACTGCGGCGGGTTACTCCTCGGATGGAACGACGGAGCGGGCGGTTGTGTGGGACACCACGGGTATGTGGGATCTCACGGGCCAGCCGAAACTGCTCGTCGATCTGCTCGTCGCCCAGGGCGTAGACATGAGCGCCTGGACGCGACTGACGCGCATCACCAGCATCTCCGACAACGCCCAGACGGTCGCCGGCTGGGGCGTGTGGGCGGCCGACGGTTCGACACGCGGCTTCATCGCCACCAGCCGCAACGGGATCGGTGCCTGCTGCAAACAGGGCCAACTGGGTACCGGCATCTGCCTGTCAGGAGTCACGTCCGTGGTCTGTGCCTCCCAGGGCGGCACCTACCTTGGCGATGACAGCGTGTGCGGCGCGGGCAACGCGAACTGCAATTTCTGTGGGAAGCCGTGGGCCGACACGAACTTCGACGGTGATGTCGACATGGACGACTTCGGCCTGTTCCAGGCGTGCTTCGGCATTCTGCCGGTCTCCGCCGAGTGCGGCTGCCTCGACAAGGCCGCGCCCACAGGAAAGATCGATCTCGACGATTTCAAGGAGTTCCTGGATTGCGCGACCGGCCCCAACGTGCCGTACGTGGTCGACCCGGCCTGCGAATCCTGATCATGGTGCGCTTCGAATGAGAGGACAGACGGCCCTCGGCCAGGTTAGGCGAAAGGAGGTGTGTTGCGACTGCTGCTTGCGAAGTGAAGTATTTTAGAGTCAGCACGGCCGTGGGATCCGAAATGAACCCGCCTCGACACGCGCGTGCTGTCCCGGGCGCGAGGCGGAATGATCGCATCAATGAGATGCGATCCGGAGTGCTTTAAGAGTGAGTGTCTCTGTGTTCAATCCGCCGCACGGTGCGGCGCGTTTGAATGCCTCTGCAACCATCCCCGGACGGGGAGGAGGAGAAACATGAGGAAAGTTGCGTTTGTCTTGTGTGTGGCAATGTGTGCGTCTCAGGCGTTGGCCTGGGGGTTTACCGAGGACTTCAACAGCTATCCCAATGGAACCAATACCTGGGGTAGCGGTGGCAAGTGGACCGAGCCGACGGCAAACCTTCGGATTGACGCCTACACGGCCGACAATTCGAAGGGGCCGCGATGCGGGAATACGAGTGCCCGTTATGCCACTGCGCCGCTCCCTTCATACAGCGGTGCATTCAATTTCTCGAGCGACAGCTTCTGGTCGAACGATGGCTGCTCAGTTGACGCCGTGTTCATCGTTCTGTCGGACAGTGCCGCTACCGCTCAGTTGGTGCCCAAGACGGCGACGGCTCTGGGCAGCCCGATCAACGCCATCGCCTGGGGCCACGTTCCGGGAAGTGCGAACCAGAACGACTACGGCTTCTTCAATGGGCAGACCTGGAGCGTGATCGGCCAGAATCCTGCGACCTTCAATACAAAGGGCAGGATCAAGGTCACGGGTTCGCTCGATGGGGCCGGCAACTGGTCCGCGGCAATGAGTGATTTCACAACCGCGGCGGCGCTCGGTTCGAACAACGGCGCACTGGCCGCCAACTTCTCGATCGGCGCACTGACCATCATCAGCCAGGGCAACGCCAGCCAGGTTTATTCCGGTGTTGACAACATCAACATCACGCCGGAACCGGCCATGGCCTGCCTGCTGGGACTGGGCTTCCTCTTCCTGCGCCGTCGCACGGCGTGAGGTACGCTTTCTCGCCTGCCGCTCCGAGCGAGCGGTCGGCCAGAAGGGCCGCCGGGGTTCTCCCGGCGGCCCTTTTTCTGTACGGCTCTCCTGGCAGTCTCTGGCCAGGCATCACGGGCTCGGCGCGGAGTCGATTTCGCCGCCCCTTAGCTCCCTGAAGCCGCGGATCCGGTGAAACGTGAGGTAGTTCGCGTCGTGGTTGTTGCGTGCGCCGCCCTGCCCGTCGTCGTAGGCCGTGCGGCAGACGGCCACGATGTCCTCTCCCTCAAAGAGCCAGTCTACGTACTGGAAGCCGTGGCGGACGACATCCGGGTGATAGAGCAGCGTGGCGCGGACGCTCCACCGGCGCAGATCGGGCGAGCAGGTCAGCGCCAGCGTGTTTCGGATGCCGCCCGGCCGCCCCGCGTCGCAGTGTCGCTCGGCAGCAATGGTCACGATCGCCCAGTACAGCCCGCTCCTGCCGTCAAACCGGATGGTGAACTTCTTCGCCCCGCCGGGCAGCTCCACGAAACCGGTCGCCGGGTCAAACCGCGCTGTCCGACCATCGGAGCTGATCTCCACCATGGCCGCGCGTTCCGGGCACCGCGGCACCTCCACGCGGAGGACGTTGACCACCCGCCCGTCACGCGTCGCCACGGCGTTCCCTTCGAGCCACCCGCCGAATGCCCCGCCGAGCCAGCCCGCATCCCGCGCCAGGAAGTTGCTGAACGTCCAGTTCTCCGCCCGGAGCAGGTCCGCGTCCGCCGGCGCC
Organism: uncultured Planctomycetales bacterium; assembly: GCA_964548565.1. Lineage (GTDB taxonomy): Bacteria > Planctomycetota > Phycisphaerae > UBA1845 > PWPN01 > CAYLLT01. The sequence goes on from CAZJTF010000027.1 coordinate 26,198, forward strand.
GACATCATCCCCGCCCGGTACCGCTCGCCCCACCGCGTGCCGCCCGACGCTTCCTCGATCGCCCGCCAGACCCGCCCCGCGTGCACGACCACCGGTACCGGCGCGGTATGATACAGCCCATCCGGCGTCAGCAGGCCGGTGCCGGCGTCGCGCGGTTCCGTCCACGTGACCCCTTCGTTCGTCGATCGTCGGATCACCACGCGTCCGTGATGCTTCTCGGTGCCGAGCAGCCAGGCGGCGCCGCCGTGCGTGAACAGGCTCGCCCAGAAGAGGCATTGGAGGCGCGCAATTCTGCGCCATGTCAGGCCCCGATCACCAGAGCGAAAGACCACCGTTGTCGCGCATTCCTTCTCGTTGCTGCTGGGCCCGAAGAAGTCGTGCGACGCGAGGTAGGTGCCGTCCGGGAGGATTGCCAGCCCCGGCGAACCGATGTAGAGACCCGACGACTGGGGGCTGTGGTCGATCACCACGCCGGGTACCGTCGTGGGCACGGACGGGCGGCTGGTCACCTGCCCATTCACTGATGTCGGGATCGCCAGGAAACAGAGAGCGACACTCGCCCGTCCGACCGTCTGCATGCGTCACCTCCGCTCACGCGCAGCAAGCCTCGTTGTACATCAGGCACGCGGCTCGATCCACAGGAGGTGCCGCCGGTCAGAATGTGTGCGCCATCACGGCGCACCGTCGCAGAGCGTGTCCGCGGGAACGCCGGGCCGGCTGACGCATCCCATGAACGTGTTCGGCTGCGGGTTCTGCGGATCGCCGAAATCCGCCAGATCGACCCGGTCGTTGTCGTCGCGGTCAAAACAGACGCACTCCGGGGTCAGGCTCGTCCCGAGCGGGTTGTAGCACGCCTGGAAGGCTCCAAAATCATCCATATCGACGTCGCTGTCGCCGTCGGAGTCGGCGAACGGATTCTTCGTGCAGGCCGGCGGGCTGGGCTCCACGCGGTAGACGTCCAGCCGACGGCTGACGAAATCCAGGACGAGCAGGTAGCGGTTCCCGTCGGTTCCAGGCCCGTAGGCGAGATTCTTCACGTTGCTGCCCGCCGCCCAGTCGGTCCCGACGCCGCCCTCACCGCCGGTCAGCTCCGTCACCGCCACGTCGGTCGTGGAGCCGTCGAGATTCCGGATGTGCACCTGCGTGTCGATGATCGGCGTCGCGCTGCCGCCCAGCGGTGTAAAGTTCGCCGCCAGTCGAGCGGAGCAGGCCAGGAGGCTCGGCTCGCCCGGGATGCCGTACAAGATCGCGATCCCCTGGCCGACGTTGATGCTGTTGCCGCCGGTCGAGTCGCGTTCGATCGAGCTGGTGGTGGCGTTGAGGTCCAGGCCGTTGAGCGCCTTCCATACGTTGGCCGAATCCCGCAGGCCACACCCGAAACCGCCCCGGGCCGTCGCCCCTCCGCTGTGGGCGGCCGACAGGGCGATGTTCCCGTCCGGATCAAAAGCCACCGCGCGCCAGATCGTCCCAAACACCGTCGGGAACGTGTTGATGATGCCGCCCGGAGTCTCGCCGGCGCCCGTGGTGTAGACCACGCCGCCGTCCGACAGTTTGAGCATCAGGCGCCGACCCTGGCCGTTCGCGAAGAACGCCACGCCCGGGCCGCTGCCGTCTCCGATCGGATCGATCGCCATCGCCCACGGCCGAAGCCCCAGTGGGTTCATCACTCGCCAGTCCTCCGCCCCATCCGCGGCGCGCCTGCGCGTGATGAACGAGCTGGCCGCCGAACCGCTGTCGTGTGCCAACAGCAGCGAGGTCGTTGTCGCTTCGTACGCCAGGGCGTCGATCCCGCGGGAGACGGGCGAGTTGAACCGGGTGGCGGCAAGCGACGTGAGCGCCGGCGTTCCTCCCGCGATCACACCCGTGACCTTCACGACACCCACGTCGGCCGCGGCGCCCGCGTTGTTGTAGCCGCCGATGTAGGCATTGGTGCCGTCGAACGCGACGGACAGCGGGTTGGCACCGTTGCCCGTCGTGCTGTTGAAGCCGTCCGTACCGGCTCCCACGTCGATGGCCGCGGTGTGGACGAACACGGCGCCGCCCGCAACCGCTGCAAAACCAGCAATCGCGCAGGCAGACACGATGGTGAATCGCGTGAGTGTCTTCATTCCTCTTCCTCCTTCGGCTGTCCGCGTGCGGGGCGCCGGCGGCAGCCGCCATACCCGATGGGTCACTTGTTCAGCTGGTTGTCCGATGGCGACCAGAGGACCCGGAGCTTCGAACGACGTGCCGTCTCGTCGATTGCCTGGTTGCGGGGCAGGCCTTCGGAATGGCCGTCCGCCAGCAGGTAGTTCGCGCGGTCGAGATGCTTCGTGAAATCGACGTACCCGAGCAGCGTCGAGTCATTCGGCTGCGGCCATCGCCGGAACTTCTCGTACGGTGTCTCTCCTCCGTCCCCAATGATGAACCGTGTCGCCAGGTACCCGGGCGCGACCGGCGCCGCGTCGTAGATCGGATGCGCGTCGGCCAGCAGCATGTATCGTGCGGGAGAGGCCACTGTGAACGGGTTGAAGTGCCTCCCGCCGCTGGTGAGGACCGCATCCGGATGGATCGTGCTGCCGTTCTGGTCGCGACGGGGATAGTTGTTGGCGAAGACGTTCATCGAGTACGACCGCGATGCGCTCTTGCGGTCCCCCGGGCAAACGAACACGCCAAAAAGAGCCGATCGCGTCAGGGACAGCTTCTCCGCTGCGATGTACCGCGGGACCATGTGGCGGTAATACCACCAGTCGCTGTCTTTGTATTCGGGAGGCGTGCCGCCGAAGGTGCGGTTCGGCGGGGGCTGCGTGCGGTTGTCGAGCGCGTAAAACTGGAACCCCACCCCGAATTGCTTGAGGTTGCTCAGGCACGTCGCCGACTGCGCCTGCTTACGCGCCCGGCTGAGCGAGGGCAGCAGAATCGCGACCAGCAGCGCGATGATCGCGACAACAACGAGTACTTCAATCAGCGTAAAGGCCCCGCGCAGGGAATCGCGAGCCCTCGGCCCCTGCCCGTGCCACATACGCATCTTGGGTTGCACAAACGCACTGCAAACGAATTCCGCCATGTCACCGGTTCCGATGAGGTAATTCAGGGTGTTGTAGCCAGCCCTCCCCCTTCCGGCAAGCGACAGCGCACCTGCACCGCTCCGGAATGTCGTCTGGGTTCCACCGGACCGGCGTGCTTTGCCGAAGATGATAACCAGCCCGGGTGACGCGCTCGATTTCGAAGGCCACCTTGCCGCCGGCGGTTGAATTCCGGCGGCAAAGGGTGGCCGTTTCTAAGCCTGGTTCGAGCGCGGCTGGTCTCAGCCGCGACTCCTGCGTCCGATCCACAGCGTAGCGAGACCGCCGACCAGCAGAATGACCGTCGCCGGCTCTGGCACGGTCACTGTGAACGCCTGGATGCCCTGGTTCGTGCTCATGGCGTAGAGGTTGGCGCTGTAGACGCCACCCCCGAGATTCACTTCGGGACCCCAGGCCAGTTGCCCCGTGCCGTTGCCGTTCGAGGCGAGCGTCCCACTCGTGGTGTTGCCGGATGTCAGCAGAACCGGGAGCGCCGGGTTCGTCGCATCGTAGATGCGAACCGTCGAATCACCCGTGCTCTGCACCGCGAGGAGCGGCAGCCCGCCGACGACGGCGTAGGCCAGCAGGCGTTCGGCCGAGGTCGTGAGCGAAGGGCTGCCAAGCAGCGTCCCCGCGGAGCCGGAGAAGCTGGTGTAACGGTACAACTGCGGGCTGCTGGCACTCGCCTGCGCGCCGAGCACATGGCTGGAATCCGTAAACGTGATCCCCAGGCGGAAATCACCGGCATTCGGCGGCGTACCCGTGAAGGCAACCGTCGTGGCGGTGCCGGCGGTCGGGTCGACGATCGCATAGCCGTTGTTCCCGGCGATATTCGGTGTGGCGTTGAAGCCCGCGGCAAGACGTGTCCCACTGCCGCTGCCGGTGACCGCCAGACTGTCGCCGATGCGCGCACCCGCGAGCGGCGCACCGTCAAAGACAACCGTCGCGGCGGCGGCCTCGTCGGCCCACCTGTAAACCTTGTAGTTGCCGTTCGCCGGTGCGGCCGTGGTCATGTTCGAGACGTAAATGGCGCCGTCGCCGCCGACACCCGCCACGTTCACCGCGAACAGCCCTCCGCTGATGCCAGCCGTGTTCAACCCGCCGAGATCCGCGGCCGTCGTCGGGTCGAGGATCCGGACATTCGTCGACACTCCGCCGACATTGGTACGGCTCACCAGGTAGAGGTGGCCGTTGCCGTAGGCGAGTCCCCGCTCGTTGTTGCCCGTCCCGAGGTACCCATAGCCCCCTTCTGCTGGCGCAAGCCAACCATCCCCGCCGCCGAAGCTCGAAAGCGGCGCCATCGTCACCGCCGCCGAAGCGCCCGACGCTGTCATGAGCATCAGAACGACTGCCAGCCCCCTGCACACCACAAAGCGTCCCATCGCCGACCCTCCGAAATGCACAAATGACCTGAAGACCAGAAGCGACCAGGCGATCCGAGGCGGGAAGGGAGACTGCTTTTCCCGATCCGACGTGGCTGGTCACGC
>CAZJTF010000028.1:0-30527 GCA_964548565.1 uncultured Planctomycetales bacterium
GTCATAGGTGATGGACTCTCCGAAGCTTCCGATTGCCACCTCATGCCATAGCTGGTTCACTCCCCACCCCACCAGGCAGAGCTGCGCGTGACTCACCGCGGGCACCCCACCCCAGAAGGCGTACACGATCGTCAGCTCCAGCGGCGTGCTCGACCGCGGCGGGAGAGTGAGCATGGTCGAACCGCGGAACCAGGCCATCGTCTCGTGCCAGTTCTTCGAGATCTGCACGGGAAGCCCCACCGGCCAACCCTCCGCGTCGCGAAGGACGGGTGTCAGGCCGGTGATGCCCTGTTCGGAGCGGGACTCCCGCGCAAACGTAAGCCGCACCACGCGCGGAGCGTCGTCGGGGTTCCGCAGCATCAGGGACACCCGTTCGAGGCGGTCGGGCGCGAGCGAGGGCGACCAGCCGTCGGGCGCCGGGTCGCCCAGCCGGACCACGTAGCAACCGTCGAGCGGTTCGAACCGGGACTCCAGCGGATGCGCGTACGGTGCGATGCCCCGCGCCGAGGCGACGACATCATCGTGCGGGGCAAGCTCCTGCCGGATCCGCTCCGGCGCCGGCACCCGATCGCCCGGGCCGAACGGCAGCACGATGAGCGCGACCGTGAGGGTCCTGCGGGGCTGAATCCACGTCCGCGGCATCTCCGCGGCAGGCCGCACGGTGCTTGCGTCCACGGCAAGTCCCGGCCGGCCGAGAAGTGCCAGGCCGCTTTCGCGAGCCGCCTCTCTGCCGAGCAGAACGGCCTGATCCTGACGTGAACAGCGCCACTCCGCGGGATCGGCGAACTCCAGCGACAGACGCGCGGCCACCGTCGCGCCCGCCTCCCGCGGGGTCAGATGCAGCTGAACCGCCAGGCGGTCCGGCCACGCGATCAGTTCGTATCGAGCGTCCACCGTCGGGCAGGGATCGCCGCGTTCGTCCTGGAGCTGCACGTCCAGCAGCTCCACGCGCTGGACATATCGCCCGTGCTCGATGATGCGTACCTGATCGGTTTTCGGCGCCACGGAGGTGGCCCGATACGCCCGTCCGTCGACCTCCACCGTCGTCACGAGCCGGACCGACGGCAACCGGAAGATCACGTCGTTCGACTGAGCGACGGCCTCGTCCGGTGCCGCGGCTCGGTCGATGAGTCCGAGTTGCAGGAAGCTCGCCCGATCGACATCGAACGAAAACCCGTAACGAGCGGTCTGGACGCAGAAAACGCGATGGCCGTCGGGCGAGCGCCCGCGCCAGCCGTACGCCCACCACATGAACCCGTGCTCTCCGGCGTGACAGAGCAGCCCCGGCGCGATCGGCTCTCCCGCCGCCGCAACCGCGGAGGCCGCACCTGCCGCCACAAGCATCCATACCGCACTGACTCTGACGTGTTTCAACGGAAGAACCTCGCGTTGTCACCACCTACTCGGCGGGCTCTCCCGCGAGTCCGAGCCGACCAAGAACCATCCTCGATCCGCACGCCGGGAACAATCCGGCCGGCAACGACCTCGGCCCATGTGCTTCAGGGGGACGCCTTGAAGGTCGCCGGATCTTCCGCGAGTTTGCGGCGACGGGCGAGCTCGTCCGCGAGGTTGCGCCAACGGATCTGCTGGCGCGGCTCGAGATCCGGCGCGGCTGCGGCCGCGAGGGCCGACTGCCGATCCGCCTCGATCTCCTCCGCGACCCGGGTGGTGTTCCTCAGCAGCGCGAGGAACCGGCGGGCCCGCTGGGCGCCGCCGCAAGCCGCGGCGAGCCGATCATCTATGAACTGTTCGTACGTGCGCTCCGGGCGCCAGCTGAAGTACTCGAATGCCAGGAAGTTCAGCTCGTTCGCGGGGCTGGCAGGGCCGGTCTGCCCCGTCAGGACCACGCCCGCGAAGCCGCAAGCCTTCGCTCGGGCACAGGCAAACCGGATCGCTGTCGAGCAGTCGTCCAGCATCGCTCCGGGTGCGGCCCACCAGCGGCCCGGTTCGGTGGGAGCTCCCCAGATGCTTCCCTGGTGCAGCAGGCCGATGTGCTCGGCAAAGGCGGCCTGCGGCGGGCGCTCGTGCAGCGGCCACAGCGTCTCGCTCAGGAGCCCGGTAAACGTCCACTGGCAGATCGCGGCGGGCGGATACTGATTGAGGAACCGCGGCGGGTACTGCGGCGCACCCTTCAGGCTGCGGATGGACGGCTCGCGGAAGCCCGTGTAGGTTGCGAACGTCAGCCACGCATCGGGGCGAATCCGGGCGGCCGTTTCAACGACGGCCTTCTGGGTCGCCATCATATCCCAGAAGAAGCTGGGGTCGTTCTCCGGGCGGCTCTTGGCTGCCACGCAATCGGGCGTGAAGCACTCCATGAGGTCGCCGTTCTCGAGATTGACGCCGCCGATGTCGGGGAGGCTCTCGAAGAACCACTGCGTGCCGCGCCGCAGCCAGTCCTGGTTTTCAGCCCTGGACGGGCAGATCGCTTCCGCCTGCGTCTTTCCGTCCTTGCCCTGGCCGCACAACTCCGGATGGCGTCGGAGCCAGCCCGCGAGGCTGAACTCGTGCGTCTGGCTGTAGATGAACCCGCCGTACGCTGCCTGCGTGCACACGCCGGGCAGGATCCGGACGTTCCGCTCGCGCGCATAGCGGCTCAGATCGCGCCCCGCCTCGATCCCGCCGTGCTCGTCCCGCAGGAACCCCCAGATGATGCAGCCGTTGAGCTTGTGGTCGCTCAGGTAATCGACGTTCCGCCGGAAGTGCGTGAGGAAGCCCTCGCGCGTGTAGGGCACGACCGTGGTGCCGGTCGTCCCCTTCTGGATCGTGTGCATCTCTTCGATGCTGTTTGACCAGTTCGCCTGGCCGTCGGACGTCCAGACGATCCGGTACTTGAGACCTGGCGCCTCGACCAGATCCAGATCCCGCGGAACCGAGGCTGCGCCCGGCTTCATCCGCAGGCGCCAGCTCACGAGCTCGCTCACGGCGTTGTGCACGCCGGCCGGCGTGACGCCGCACGCGAGCAGGCCGGCGCTGTTTCCGTCCTGCGTGACCCGGAGGATGTAGCCCTCGGTCCCGAGGCGGTCCGCGCCGCCCGCCGCATCGAGCGCGGACCGGATGGACGGGCTGTCTGCCCCGGTTCCAAGCAGCACGATGATCCGGTCGTCACCGCTGGGTGCGTCGGCCCAGACCTCCGGACGCACACCGGTCCAGTGTTCGATGCGCTCGGCCAGACGCCGGCCGGCGGAGAGGCTGTCGACGCCGGCGCGGATGAAGACGCGGCTCCTGCCGCCCTCGACGAGCTGGATCCGCCCGCCGTCCGCGCAGAGCGGCAGCGCCCACCCCAACGAGAGCACGATGAATCGGCAGATCGTGTGCAGCGGAGGAATAGGTTCACTCCTTCACTTTGCGTCCGTGTCCGGCAGCTTCGCCAGCGCCTGCTCGATGAACCGGTCATCGGAGACGGCGTCGCGATACACGCGGCGGCTGTCGTCGATCGCCCGGCGCATGAGCGCGAAAGCCGCCATGCTCTTGCGCGAGGCCTTCGGCTCGAGGGCGGCGATCTTCGCCTCGATCGCCTTCATCCCCGGCAGAGCCTCGTCGCGCGTCATCCGCAGCGTATTCAGCAGCGCCCGCAGCCGTTTCACCTCGGCCGAGCGCGACGTCTCATCGCTGACGGATGCCACGCGCTCGACCTCGCCGCTCAGCGGCTTTGAGCGGTTGAACGCCGCGGGGCTGGCGTGGTCCATCGTGTGGTTCGCGGTCGTAATGTACTGGCGCAGGTACAGCATGTCTTCGGCAATTTCGCGCGGCACCTCCCGGCTGAAGAAGCGGCGGTGCACGCGGTCGGTGAACTCCTCCCACGTCTGGGCGGGCTCCCAGCACGCCTCGCGGAAGCCGAGGCTCGTGATGACCTCCGGGATGATGTCCACCGGGTACGGCACGGCATCGATGTACCAGTCGTTGCTGGCAAAGCCAATCTCCCAGGCGTTGGAGTACCCGAGGTAGCCCTGCTCCGCCGCCATCTTCGCGTGAGCAAACACGTTCTGAAGATTCGGCCAGTAGGGCTTGTCCCAGTGCTGGGCGTTCCGCGTGAAGAAAGGCACCGGCACGTTCTCGTTGCGCGGGCCGGGCAGCTTGAACTGCTCCCAGACGACCATCCACTCGATGCGCGGGTCCTTGATCTCGCGAATGCGCTCGAAGTAGAGCGGGTCATCGAAGTGGGGCATGGTCGGGATGCCGCTGTGATACTCGATGAGCCAGACCAGCCTGGCCTTCGGGCGCGCGGCCCAGGTGCGCTTCATGAGCGTCTTGAGAAAGGCGATCTCCGACTGCCCGTATTGACGCGACTTGAACTGGTCGAGCGGCTTCATGCACAGTTCGCACTCACACAGGCCGCCCTCGTCGCGCGGCTCGATCCACAGGCCGTCTGCTTCGGGGACGGTCTCGAGCCATTCGAGTGCGTACTCGGTCATGATCCGCTGTGATTCCGGCTGCGTCGGGCAGAGGCCACCGTTCTTGACCGCCTTCAGCTCCGGGTGCGTCTCGGCGACTTTCTGGATGCCGTGCCAGAAAAAGCCGCCCCCGCCGACGAGGAACGTCATGCCCCGCTCCTGCGCGAAGCGGCAGAGCGCACGGATGTCGTCGACGGACATCTTCGTGTTCGTGATTTCGAACGTCTCGGGATACTTCTTCGACGGGTACATGCCCGCGACCCACCAGTGGATCTGGTTGATGCCGCCTTCGGCCATCCTGTCGATCACATGCTTCCAGTGGTCGAGCGTCATCAGCGGCGTCGCGCCGTACTGGGGCAGCAGGTAGGGTCCGCGCACCGGGATCGCCGGGCTGCGCACCAGTTTCACCTCGCGAACGACCGCCTCTGTGTCGGGACGTGTGATGTCGAGAAGGAAATCGCGGACGTAAACGGCGCCATGAAAGACGCCCTTGTCCGTTCGCCCGGCGACGATCAGATATCGCGTGCCGTCCTTCTCGAGCGTCTCGATGCCGAAACCCTCGTCGCTCAGGAACGGCGTGTCTCCCGCACCGCCGTGCGACCTGGCGACGCATTCGGCGATGAGCGGCTGGGTCGCGGGCGTCCCCAGAAGGATCACGTTCTTCATCTCTCCCCGCTCCTCGGACGCGCGGAGCACCTCGAGATCCGACGCGCAGGCTTCCTTCGCCCAGGTCTGCAGCTTCTCCGCCGCGATCCGTTCGAGGGGCGTCGCCCGATCCGACACGACGATCGCCGCGACCGGTTTCCCTTCGCGAACCAGGTGCAGGAACACCGGCGCATCCTTCGACGGCAGCACCTCGGCTCGCAGCGTCGACGCCATGGCTGCCAGCACCATCAGACACAACCGGCTGTGCGGCTTCATCTCCAGATCTCCTTTTGGGTTTCTACCAGTGAAAGACGATGCTCCTTCACAAGCGATTCCTCATTCAATCTGCGTGATCACGACGTCGTCAAAGGCGGCCCGGGCGTCGCGGACCTCCAGAGCCACACGTCCCACCCGGGATCCATACCAGTCATCCGAGCCGAGCAGGAGTTTCCCGTTGATCCACACGCGGTAGTTGTAGTGGACGCAGTCGATTCGCACGCTCTGCCAGGCATTCAGCGGTGTGGCGACCGGCACACTCTGCAGCGGCTTGAACTCACCGCCCGACAACCAGCCGAACTCGGACTGCAGCGCCCCGATCCGCAGTGCGTACCCGCTCTGCGATGCCGGGCTGTCGGAATCCGTCAACCGGATGCGGATCCCCGCGCTGGCGGTGCCCGACCCGGTTCTGACCAGCTTGAGCCGTGCCTGGACCGAGTAGTTCTTCCACTTCGGCTCGCCGCACGACAACAAACCCGTCGCGGCGGCCACCGCCCCGCCCTGGCCCGGAATGTCCACGCCCATGGTGCCGCGCTCGACCATCCACTGAGGCCTCGGCTGCCCGGCAGCGGCATCCGTGGACGCCTTCCAGGCCGGACGCCCATCCGCGCCCTCGGGATATTTGCCGAAGTCGTCACTGAAGAGCACGACGCCCTTCACCGCCGGCGGCCCGCCCGCCTGCGACTGCAGGTACTCATTCCAGCGGTTCACGACATCGATGTACGGGAAGTACTCGGTCTGTCCCCAGGTCCCTGGTGTGCGCGGCTGCGACGAACCCGGCCAGACCTCGAGCTTCGGAAGTGAGGCCATGGCCGCGCGGATCGCCGTCTCGGCCGCCCCCGAGGCAATCAGGGCCCCGACTCTGCCTGACTCGATCCGGAATCGGGCGTACGTCGCCATTCCCTTCAGTTGTTCGCGCAGATCAGTGATCATGGCCTCCGTCGCCACCGGCAGCGGGATCGTGGGCAGGTAGCTGTAATCCGCATAAGCGCCGTCCATGTCCGCGACCGCCTCCTCGCACACCTTCAGGTCGTGCTGAGGATCGGAGCTCCCTCGCCCCAGCCGGCAGCCGCCGCGGTCCTCCGCGCCGGCATGGCCGCACCGCACCTCGGCCACCGCGCGATAACCCTTCAGCATCCGCGGCCCGAGCTCCGGACCGAACGCCGCCTCACAGAAGTCCGCCAGGTGCGCATCCGCCGAACCGCGCGGGTCCCACAGCATCTGCGCGAAGACGTAGTACGTCGGCAGGTTCATCGTGGTGTAGACGAGCCCTTCCTCGTACCAGTCGAACAACGCGCGCGATTCGTCCGGTATGCCGTGGAAATACCGGTCCATGATGTGCGTATGCACGTGGATACCGGGGTTCATCTCGTACTCGGCGATCAGCCAGCCGAACATCCCGCAGGTGTACCCGCCCGCCCGGACCTTGCGGGCGAATTCGATCTCGCCCGGGTAGATGCGCATCTCCGGTGTGGCGATCGAGGTACCCTTCGGCAGAATCCCGCTTTCGATCAGGGACTCCGCTCCCTTGTAGCCGGCCCAGGGCAGGCTGCCTCCAGGCCCCATGGGCCAGTGGAGCCCATGCGCGCTGAAGATGTTAAGCAGCTTCTTGCCGGCCTTGCGCTCGAGGCGCTCGAGCATCGCCATCTGCAGCTTCTGAGGGTCTGTGATGTCCGCGGGCGGCGGCGCTCCGCCCGGATCGACCCAGTGGCCATACACCGCGTCGATCACGTCGCCATAGCGCTCCGCCAGCCGATCGAAATCCTCCAGAATCTGCTTGAGCTGTTCGGGATCGCGCGGCTGCAGGTCGCTGAAGCGGTTGGTCGACAGGTTGGATGCCCCGTGTACCCAGAGGCAGACACTCATGTCGAGTTCGTTTGCGCGCTTCGCCAGCGTGCGGATCTTGATCGCCATCTGTTCGGGCGACGTGTGATTGCCTGTCCAGTTGTAACGGCACGGCGAGTCGAACAGGAAGAGTCCGTTCATGCCCGCTGCATCGAAGTAGTCGGCCAGTGCCGGGATGCGGGATGGATCCCAGTTCTCCCACGCGTAATGCTTCTGGAGCAGCGCCGGGGCGGAGCCTGCCATCGCGGAGGATGGCGTTGCATATCGCCCCTTGAAGAACGGGTCGGCGTCGAGATGAAGTGGCGGCAGCGAAACCACGCGATTCCTGGTTCGGGTGGCCCGCATCAGGCGATGCACGGCGTACTTGACACCGGTATCCGCCTTGCCGGCACAGATGACATACATCCCTTCTCCCCGGGAGACCGTGCGGATCGCATAGCCGTCGTCACGGAAATGGTCCATCCCGGGAAGGGCCGCTGTCGGCTGGAACGTCATCGCCCGGACGGCGGGCGCCGATTCGCGGGCGAGCAGGAAGACGATTCCGCGGTCCTCATCAGCCGGCGGCCCCTGTCTGACTGCCACCGCTGTTCCCGTGCGCAGCGCGACGAACTCCGCCAGTTGGCGTCCGACGCGCTCCAGCAGCGGCGAGGATTCGATGATTCGCACGGTCGCCGTTTCCGCGCCGGCACCGATGTGCAGGGACGCCTCCTGTGAAGTCGGCGACTGCGCTCCGGCCCAATGACAGGCCGCGATGCACGAGATCGCCGTCGGAAGCAGAGCATGCATGTCGATCTCTCCAGATGCGGCGCAACCGACCGGACCGACCCCGTTCATTGCGCGGGATCGCGGGCGCTCGCTACTTCCGACAGCTGCTGCCGGATCCGGTCGGGCGGCAGCGCGATCCTCTCCAGCAGTCGCCGTGTGTCGGTGATGAAACGCTCCATCAGCGCAAATGAGGCCTGAGCTCGGCGCGTAGCGGAGGGACGAAGGGACGCCAGCCGCGCGGAGATGCGTTCCATGCGCGGAACATCCTCGGCATAGATCGCTTCCAGCTCCCTCAGACGCTTCTCCAGCCGGTCGAGGGCCAGCTTCCGGTCCGACTCACCGTAGCCTTTGACTGCTGCCAGTACGGACGCCGGATCCTGGCGCGGCAGCGGCTTGCCGTCATAACTGATGAACTCCCCCGCCATCTGCGTCAGGAGGATCGCCCGGTTGTTCGCCCAGCCGCCGACGATCGCGAACTGCCGCAGGTAGATGAGATCGTCCACGAGCTGCATGTCGGCGCCCGGCCCGAAGTAACGGTTCAGCATCTTCGCGCGGAACGCGTCCATCCTCTGCGCGGGCTCCCAGCTGAACTCGCGGAACGCATAGCTCGTCAGCTCGTAGGGCAGCAGGTCCATGGGGTAAGGAATGGACGCGCCGTAGTAGTCGACGGAAAAGCACATTTCGAACGCAGGGCTGAACCCTGCGAGGCCCATGTCGGCGGCCCTGAGGATCTCCTTGCGGATGTCCTCGACGCTCATGACGTAAGGCTTGTTCCACCAGACGTGGTTGCGCGAGAAGAACGTGTTCGGGCGGTAAGTCCCGTCCGGGCCGGGGAAGTCCCACGCGCCCCACACAACGATCCACCGGACGCGGGGATCACGAATTTTCGCGATCTCGGCGAAATATGCCGGGTCCTCGCTGTGCATCTTTGACGGTTTGTAGAGCTCGATGAGCCAGGCGACCTGCGCGTTTGGGCGCTTCTGCCAGAGCCTCTTGCAGAACGTCTTGAGCCAGCTGATCTCCGACTGACCATACTGCTTCGACCCGAGTGCGTCGACGGGCTTCTGGCAGACCTCGCACCTGCACTCCCCGTGTTCGTCGCGCGGCTCAAACCAGATGCCGTCGGCGTCGGGAATGGACTCGAGCATCTCGAGCGAAAACGCGAGCTGCAGCTCCCGGGCCTTTGGATGGGACGGACACATGCCGCTGGTGCCCTTGGCCGCCGTCTCGGGGTAAACGTCCGTGAGCGCGGCCGCCCCGCCCCACGAGAACGCGCCCCCGCCGAGCAGAAACTCCATGCCGAGGCTGTGGGCATACTTCGCGAGTTCGTTCACATCCGCGTTCGTCACGCGGACGCGGGCGTTTCCTCCGTCGATGTTGCGACGGTCGGGAAAGTCGCGCGGCTTGTAGAGGCTCTGCCACCAGAAGTAGACGCGGTTGATGCTTTCACGGGCCATCCCGTCGAGGATCGTCTTCCAGTCCTCAAGCTGATATTCAGGCTGGATGCCCGTGAAACCCAGCGTGTATGGGGCGCGTTCGCCCATGGCCGGAGAGCGGGCGAGCTTCACATCGTGGAGTTCGAGAATGTCGGCGGCGCCTCCCGCAGGTGCGGAACTCGACCCGGATCGCGGCAGGATCACCTGCTCGCCCGCGTAAATGGCCCCGTAGTAGACCGCGCGCGGCGTCGCACCCCCCACGACAAGGCAGCGGTTCCCCTCGTGCTCGAATGTCTCGATCGCGTATCCGTCCGGCCCGAGCAGCGGCAGGTCTCCGAGGCCTCCTGTGCTGTCGCGAACTCGTTCGGCGATCCAGGGGGCCGACTCCGTGGTGCCGACGACGATGCGCACAGGAGAGGGATCTCCCTCCAGGCGAGAGCGACGCAGGATCGGGACGCGGGCGCCACCGTCGCGGAGAATCACCCGGGCGAGTTCGTCCGCGGCCCGCTCCTCCATCACGGAAGGCGCGTCCGGAACAACGACTACACAGCGGGCCGAACCTGCCTCCGTCAATACGACGGGTGGCGCAGGGGAGGCCGACGCTGGGGCCAGCAGGAGGAGCAGAATCGCAGAAACCATCGATCGGCGGTACATCGACATGCCTCGCATTCGTCAGGAACGGCCGGAAACCGGCACGAAACCGCCCGGACAGCGGAACTTCACACTGGCGCTGGTGCTCCGGCCGAGAGTTGCCCGGCCGGCGCCGGTGAGATTGCTCTGGCACGGTCCTCTGAGAGGGCCGGCCGCACGGCCACGAATCCGTCCTCGCGCCAACGTGGACGGCTCCGTCGCCTTCGGTTTCAGATCAGCCGGACGGTCGGCCCGGGGCACGGGCCGCAGGCCGACCGCCGGCTGGACGATGCTGCGCGCGCGGTTATGGCATGCAGCCGGGGGGAGGACTCGCCAGGTTGAACAGGACAGCCGGACCCGTCGCGCACAGTTTGAACGCGTCGAAGTCCGCCTTGTCAATCTTGTTGTTCAGGTCGCGGTCCATGTACGCGCAGCCGGGCGGCACCGGCTGGGTGCCCGAATAGCACAGCTGGTACCGGGCGAAGTCGGTCATGTCGACGTCGTAGTCGTGGTCGGCATCCGCGAACGGCTGGTAGAACGTGCACAGCGGGTACGTCCAGCAGTCCGGGTCCGCACAGTCGACGAGCCCGTCGCCGTCATTGTCCGCGCCGTCGTGGCAGTCGGCGCTCGGCGGCGCGGCTCCGCCCTCCCGGCAGTTCGGCTGGCTCGCGCAGCCGCGATCGAGGCAGTCCACCTTCCCGTCGAGGTCGTCGTCGACCCCGTTTGCGCAGAGCACCGGCCCTGTTTCGGCGGGCAGGCAGCACGTAAACGCCACGCAGTCGGTGTCGTTGCAGTCCGTGAAGCCGTCGCCGTCGTCATCAATGCCGTTCCGGCAGACCTCCGTCGTGCAGGCCGGGCTTCCGTAGCAGTCGGCGTCCGCGCAGTCGATTGCCCCGTCACTCTCGTTGTCGATGCCGTCCGTGCAACTGCTCTCGAACGTGCCAGGCAGCAGCAGCAGCAGCCGGGCGCCCCGGTTGCTCGCCGGGAAATAGCCGTCGGTGTTATCCGCGCTCGGCGAGTAGTAGGACGCCACATCCGAGACCGCGGGCGGGTTCTCGTATTCGATGCGGAATGCGAACGTCAGGCGGCCGGCCGTGATGTCGTCCTTGACGGCCTGGGTGACGTCCAGCTCGGTGAAGCGCGCGCCGTTCTGGTTCCGCGGTCCCGGAGCCCGGTACACCCCCAGGCGACCGAGCGAAGGGGAGGTCGCGTCAGCAAACGTGACCACCGTGTCGTCAGCGGCATCGATGTGTTCGGCCACCAGGTTCATAGCGGAGACGCTCGCATCCGCACTCGCGGGCTCAGCGTTCCAGAGCACGTCCGTGTTCGGAATCCGGAGTCTGGCCCTGCCCACGTCCGCGGCCTGGGTGCCCGCCGGGATCGTGATCATCGCGATCGCCACCCATTTCGACCCGTTGTACTGCCCGTAGCTCCACGCCCACGCGGGACTGGCGCCGCAGGAGCCCAGCGAGACGATGCACGAGTCATCCTGCGCCGCAAGCGCCTTCACGACGACGCCGGTAGCGGCGCAGTCCGTGTCGCTACCGTCCACCATGCAGTCGAAGTCATTGTCCCTGCCGTCGGCACAGGTGTTGTTGTTGCCCACGCCTTCGACGGTGCAGCCCGTCCGTCCGTAGCAGTCATCCGGATCGGCGCAGTCGATCAGCCCGTCGAGATCGTTATCCTGGTTGTCGTTACAGGCGGTTTCGACAGTACAACCGGCCTGGCCGAAGCAGTTCGGGTCACGGCAGTCCACCAGGCCGTCGCCGTCATTGTCCGCGCCATCGCGGCAGTTGGTCTCAGTGGTGCAGCCGGGCCGGCCGTAGCAGTCGGTATCGTCGCAGTCGGTCCGCCCGTCGTAGTCGTTGTTGAGGCCGTCCGAGCACTCTGTCTCGTGACAGGGCTGCTGGAAAAACAGGTCATCGCACTCATCCGTATCCGCGCAATCGATCAGCCCGTCGCCATCATCGTCCTGGCCGTTGTCGCAGATCTCCCCGGGACCGTTCAAAATGATGAGTTTCAGGATGTTGCGCTCACCGAAGGGTGTGAGAGGACCGAAGAAGGCGTCGTTGTTGTCCGCTGTCGCGAAGTAGGTGTAGTCGTTCGTCGACAGGTCGCCGGCGGGATCAGCGCCGACGCGAAACGAGGAGAGTGCACGCCCCTGAGTCAGGTCGTCCTTGACGGCCGCCGTGACGTTCACGAGGATCCGGCGGGTCCTGTTGACGCTGCGGGTGTGCCGCGGGATCACGATGCCGTAGTTGGTGAGGGGCGGCGTCTGGGCGTCGTGGTCCGCCCCGGTGATGGTCGTGTCGTTCGTCGTGGCGAAGTGGTGCAGCACGACATCCATCGCGGTAAACGGGTCACCGCTCCACAGGACATCCGTGTACGGCACGCTCAGATAGGCCTGGCTGATGTCGGCCGCGGTGGTTCCGGGCGGGAGGAAGTCGGACAGCTTGAACTTGGCGACCATCCACATGGACGCGCCCCCGTACCTTCCGCAGAAACCGATCCCGTTGTTCGGCTCGGCGAAGGCCCCGCCGGCGCCGTACACCGGCCCGTCCCGCTCGGTCGTGCCGGCACCCGGCTGAACGTACACCGTGTATCGCGTGGCCGCCCCGGCCACGCAGCACAAGCTCAGTAACAGCACACACCCGATCGATGCGCTTCTTCTCATGATTCCGCTCCTGTTTGACGCCCGAAACTGCGTCCGTTCCCCTGTCGTCCGCGCACAATGGGTCCACCGGCGCCTCCGGAGGCACCCTTGCCACTTCCTCGCGCCCGTCTACGCCGGTCGCTCGCGAGGAGTCACTTACGGTTGTCAAAAAACGTCCACACCCGGTCGACGTGGTTCCCCTGTAGTAGCTTCTCTCGGGCAGCCCTCACCTCAGGGAGTGGAGGATTGGCCAAGCCCCCGTTCGGCGCCACGTGCGTGTATTCGCCGGGGAGCGTATACGTCTGACCGTCGCCGCCGGCCGCCGTGGACCGGCTGGCGGTGTACGGGTTGGACTGCGCGAGAGGGCCGGCCCGGGAGCCGAACTCTTTTGCGCCGGGAGAGGTGACGGATGGGCGCAGGGAGTCCTTCACCGCCCGCGCGCTCCCGTCAACATAGGCGACGTTGTAGTACAGCATCTTGGGGGCAGAGTTGATCGGCGAGTGCACCGGGTACGGCCCGCCGAACGTGTGCCACGGCCCCGAGAAGCCGTCGGCCGCGATCGAGGGAATCCCCCGCCGGAAGTCCCTGTAGATGCCGATCCAGACGAACGCTCCACTCGTGGACGAGCCGTTCAGCCAGTAGCGGGGGCGGTATTCGTAGGAGCCGTACGTCCAGTCTTTGCCCCAGTTCGACCATGGATACGTGACGCGGACCGACCGGCTCCCGTCCTTTCCCAGCAACGGATGCTCGGCGCCATCGGGGCAGTAGAACACATTCTCCTGCCGCCCGACGTAGCGCGGATACAGCATGCCCAGCCGGGTCGGCCAGCCGTTGGGCGCGACGCCCCCCTGCCACAGCGCGACGCCGTCCGTGCTGGTTTCACTCGGGTCCACGCGCCACTGGGGCGGGTTGCCCTTGTAGTCGCCCATGTACGTGGCGATGCCGACACCCAACTGGTGGAGATTGCTGAGGCATTGCGTGCGGCGCGACTGAATTCGGGCGTTGCGGAGGCTCGGCAGCAGGATCCCAACCAGAAGGGCGATAATCGCAACGACGACGAGCACTTCAATCAGCGTAAACGCGGGACGAGCGCGGCGGACACCGAAGAACCTGGTTTCCAGAGACACGGCGTCTACTCCTGCCTGAGAGGTGACCACTCCGCCCCGGCCGGAGGCATTGAGTGGATTCTCCGGACGCCCACCCTGGCGGGCCCGGAGGTCAATGTGTACACAGTACTCCATCGTTGTAGCATGTGTCAACTGAATGTTCCAGTACTGTTCAGAGGGATCAGAGCGGACAGGCTTTTTCGACGCGACGCACAGGTGAACCGAGACCTCGCGGTCGCCCATCGGAAGCCGGCCGCACCGGCAGCGTGTCGGTAGCGGGCGCCACGGAGCAGGTGCGGAGAACGCGTCTAACCTGTTGCGAATTCAATGGTTGATGCAGGACCGGCCATTCAGGCTGGGCGAGAGGGCATTCTCACCAGGGTCAGTGAATTCGCCGATCAGGCGGGTTCCGGCGGCGGTGTGCCCCGTATCGTAAAGTCCCGCCGGGGCAGGACCGGGTCAGCGCGGAAGTCCTCGCAGAACTCCGCGAGGCGCTGGATCACGAGTTCGGCTGCCCGCCGGCCCTTCTCGGCACTGGCCTGGGTGGGGTCTCCCTCCACGCCCGTCGCACTGCGGCGCGACCAGTCGTCCACGAGGTGCACCGGCCCGCTACCCGCCAGGTCAACCCAGGCGTGCCGCAGCCGCGGCGACTGCACGTCCGCGACCGCCCGGCTCATATTGACCCCCTCCGGGCGTATGTGGAGGTACAACGAGGTTTCAATCTCGCACGCGTGCGCCATGCCGCCGGGGTAGACGGAGTCCCGGGCGGACCGGAGATAATCCGCAATGATGTCCCACCAGGAGACGAAGGCACAATGCGCCTCCGATGTGTTGACGACCTTCCGGGCTGCCAGCCGGCAGATATCGGGGTTCGAGCCGTGGCCGTTCACGAGCAGGACCTTGCGGAAGCCGCTGACCGTGATGGAGTGGGCCACGTCATAGACGTAAGCCAGCATCGACTCGATGTTGGCGTTCAGGCAGCCGGGGAAGCCCAGGTTGTGCACGTTGAATCCGTACGGAATGGCCGGGGCGACCAGCGCCAGCTCCGGGCGCCGCCTGGCCAACTCCTCGCAGAGGTACTCGACGATCACGTTGTCCACGTCGAGCGGCAGGTGCGGCCCGTGCTGCTCGATGCAGCCGATCGGCAGCAGGACCACCCGGTTCGCGCGGGCAGCCTGATTCACCTCGTGCCATGTGAGTTCACGGAAGCGGTGCTTCTCAGCCAAGGGGTGTTCTCCCGGTCGTCACTGTGCCGGCTGATCCCCGGCGCCCGGAATCCGCACCGGCCTTCCGCCCGCGCGGATCGACTCCCGGGCGGCCATGGCAATCCGGGCGGCCCGCATGGCTTCCGACGCAGGCATGGGGGAAGGGCCGCCCCTCTCGACGGCACGCGCGAACTGCCAGACGCTGTACGCCATCGTTGAGAGGTACTCCTCGCTGATCATGCCCAGGAGCACCTCGTCGGAGTACCGCGTGAAATCGCCCGCGTAGAGCATACCCGAGCGGCGCCACAAGTCGACCTGGTAGAAGCCCTGCGTCCCCAGGAGCAGAAACCGCGGATGCGCCACGGGCATGAGGTAGCGTTCCATCGGGACCCACGCGATGTGGTCCTCGGCGTGACGCCCGCCGCTGAACCAGAGCGAGATCCACACGTTGTCGTCGATCGCCGCGTCGGCGCTCACCCGCGCGGATCGTGCCGACACTTCGATCGGGGCGTCGCCCATCAGCCAGCAGATCAGGTCAAGATTGTGGACGGCCGTGTCGAGCACGCCCATCGGCCAGGCCGCGTTGTTGAGATGCAGCGGGGACAGCCGGGTTGACATAATGACGCGGAGGTGGCCGATGCGTCCGCCCACGACGGTTTGTTTCGCGTCCAGGAACGCGGGGTTGAATCGCTCGCAGTGGTTGACCATGAGCACGCGGTCGGTGTGTTCCGCGATATCCCGCAGGGCGGCCGCGTCTCTGAGCGAGTCGGCCAGCGGCTTCTCGACGAGGACGTGCTTGCCCGCCCGCAGCGCGGCGGAGCAGTGCTCCAGATGCCACTGCGACGGGCTCGTGACGAACACGGCCGCGATGCGGGGATCCTCGAGGATCTCCTGGTACGAGTGGGCGGCGTGCACACCGTAGCGCGCCGCGGCCTCCGCGGCTGCCTGCGCGTTGCGGCGGTAAATGCTGCGGACGCAGACCGCTCCAGTGCGACGGCATGCCTCCAGGAGAAACTGACCGTGCTCGCCGAAGCCGATGATTCCAACGTCGAGCAGCATGTACGGACCCTCACGCCGAGGCGCCCGTACCGGCGCCACCGGAGACACGTCGTCACGTCAGCGCGAAAAGGCACCGGTCCAGGCGCTGCGCCACAAGCCGCGTATCCGCCCGGCACTGGCGCGCGTCGCGCCGCCCGAGCAGGACGTCCGCAACGATCCGCGCGATGTCACGGGCGTCCGGCGCCGTCATGCCCCGCCGCGTCAGTTCCTGCACACCGAACCGCAGGCCACTGCGCCCCCAGGCGTCAGACAGGGCCGCGGGGCCGGCGATCAGCCCCGCTTCTTCCAGCGCGTGGGCGAGTTCGCGGGCCCGCCCAAGGCCTCGGGCCGATACCAGCACCGTATGGGACTCGGTGGGGCAGATCCCGTCGCGCGGCACTTCCAGGCCCTCTTTCGCCAGGCACCGGGCGAGCGTCATCGCGTTCCGGACCACCGCGCCGGCGTGCTGCGGCCCGAACTCCAGCCATTCCAGGCAGGCCGCGCCGAGGGCCGGCAGACGGTGCAGGTGGTGATTCGTGACGAGCGCCGGATAGATCGCTTCCCCGATCCGCTCGGCGAGCGTGCGGTCGTTCGTCAGGACGAGCCCTCCCTGGGGCCCGCCGAAGGTTTTGTGAGTGCTGGCGACGACAACGTGAGCGCCTTCCTGTAATGGCCTCTGAAAGCGCCCGCCGGCAATGAGGCCGAGCACGTGGCTCGCGTCGTACAGCAGGCAGGCATCCCCTGTCTCGTCCAGCGTCTCGCGGATGGCGCTCACCGGATGTGGGTAGAGAAAGCTCGAGGAGCCCAGCACCACGACGCGCGGGCGGATGCGCCGGATCGCATCGCGGCAGCGGGCGACGTCCAGGCGAAGCCCGGTGGGCGTGAGGGGCAGCGGCGCGACGTGCAAATCGATGAGGCGCGCCCGGGCGAGCTTCTCCGCCAGCCGGTGACCGCCACCCGGCCCGTCGACCTCGAGCACCGTGTCCCCAGGCCGGCAGAGAGCGAGGAGAACCGCCGCACCCGCGACGTGCCCCGACAGGGGGCGGAGATCAACGTACTCCGCACCGAAGAGCCGGCGGGCCAGTCCAGTGACGTACTGCTCGATGCGGGCCACATGCCGATTCCCGCAGTATTTGCGGGCCAGCGGATCAATGCCCGTGTAATCGCCGTATCGGTGTGAGAGATCGTTGACCAGCAGCCGCGTCACGGCCGGACTGGTGATGTTCTCGGAGGCGATCATGTTGAGGCAACCGCGCCGGTAGACCTCGTGGTCCTTCAGCATCGCCTCGATCGCCGTCAAGTGCCCGGAGACGACCTCCGCTTCCGGGCGAACGGTTGTCTGTACCTCGGTCCCGTGCATGGCTCACCACTGAAACGCGCATTCACCCGCTGCAACGGACCTGATTATACTCAAACGTTGTAGCATGTGCAAGCCGAGCGGGGTTCGGTCGTCCGGTCAGCCCCCGGGCGCACGCGCGGTGGATTGGCGTACCACGAGTGAGCCCTGGACCTCGACCTCTGCTCTTGATGTCCGCCGGCGCGGGGATGCGAGCAGATCAAGAACGCGTTCAGCCGCCGCCCGGCCGACCTCCGCCGTCGGCAAGCGAACGGTCGTCAGCGGCGGCGACATGAATTCGGCATGTGGGGCGTCGTCGACTCCGATGACGGAGAGTTCGCGGGGAACGTGGATACCGATTTCCGCAGCCCCACGCAGCGCTCCCATCGCCACGCTGTCATCGAAGGCGATCACCCCGGTGAGCCTCGGACGCCGGCGCAGGAGGTTCTTGACCGCTTCGTAGCCGTTCCGGCAGGAATCGAGACCCCCCTGCGGTTCCGCGTACTCGAAGTCGTCCGCATCGGTTTCCAGCCGCACGGCCTCCAGTGCCTGGCGATAGCCGGTGATCCGAGCCTCGTTGCCCGGGTCCCATTGCGGGCCGAGCAGCAGCCCGATGTGCCGGTGACCGAGTCCCAGCAGGTGCTCGGCCGCGATACGGCAGGTATGCACGTGGTCGAACACGATGGACGACACCCAGGGCCAGGCGGAGCGCCGGTTGACGAGCATGACCGGAAGCTTGGCCTTCTTGAGCAGAATCGCGATGTCATCTGTGAGTGCCAGCCGGGAACCCACAATGATGAGCCCCTCCGCGCGGTTCGCCCGCATGCGCGAGACCTGGTCGCTCAGCTTTGACGGATCCTCTTCCACGGAGTTGATAAGAAAACCGTAACCCCGGCTATCCAGAACCGCCTCGATCGCGTGGATCACCTGGCCATACCACAGGTCGTTGAAATGGGCGACAATGATTCCGATCTGATTCGATCGGCCGGCCCGCAGCGACCTGGCATGCAGGTCCGGTGTGTAGTTCAACTCGCGGGCGACCCGCCAGACGTTCTCCTGTGTCTTCTTGCTGATTCGGAACGGCGCAGCCTTGCCGGCCAGGACCTTGGAGACAGTCGTAATGGAAACGCCGGCCTGACGGCTGATATCGGCGAGAGTGACACTCATCGCATCCGCACCTCTCCGTCCGCCGTGCGGCAGGGGAGACGACGACAACGAATGAAATTATAGCACGGCAGGACCCGCCCGTCACCCGGAGGGGCGGTGCGGTGCGCCCGGAGGTCCGTGACAGCGTGGCCGGGCTTGTTCTCACGGCGTGGCGACGGCATCTCGAGCCCGATCGAGGCGTCGGCTTTGACCTCGCGATCGCCCGGTGTTGCGCTCTCGGCGCGGTCCGGCGGAACAGTCGCTGCGGTGGCAGGTTTCAGGCGCTTTCCCTGCCGCCTGCGCGTCTCACCAGGCACACGCGCCTGGCTAAGGGTCGACGGTGATGGCCAGGGCCTCGCCGCGGGTGACGGGGAAAAGGCCGAGGTCGCCGGTGGTGTAGACCGCGTCGGCGAGTTCGAGCCGGTACGTCCCCGGGCGCGGGGCGACGGTCAGAGTCAGCGTCGCAGCCACGTACTGGCCGGGAGCCATGTGTGGCAAGTGTGGCACAGGCGTCTCGCCTGTGTCCTGTATCACGGGCGTCTCGCCCGTGAACGTGCCGCCAAACGCTCCGGTGGAGTACAGCGGGCCGCGGCGGCGGTTGATGAGGCCGGTCGCGCCGGCGGTGCAGATTGGCTCCGGCGGACAGGTCATGGCCGGGTGCAGCACGATGGAGGAGATCTCCACCACATTCGGCTCGGCCATGCCCGGCCACAGTGCCAAAACAATGGCGATCGCCCCGAGTGTCGCCCTTCTTCCCATCTTGACGTCCTTTCCACAGGGTGTCGTGCTGCGCCGCCGTTCGATCAATCAACATTCCGCTGCCTTCGTTTAATGCGCCAGATTGCAGAAAGGAGGAGGCCGGCGAGCGAACTCGGCTCGGGCATCGCTGCGACATTGTCAATACCAAACGAACCGGCGATAGGAGTATCTAAGGGGGATGCGGGGCCTGACTGATGTCGTACCGACAGGTCTTTCACGTTCATAAGGGTATGATTCAGATTGCCCTGCACGCCCGTGCCGACCCACGTCAGGTCCTGGGCTGTCAAACCGAATATCGTATGATGCCACTGGCCATCGGCGGGAACGAGAAAGGCGTTGGTCGACGTGTAGGAACCGTTTGCCTGGCCAGTATAGAGGAAGACCCTGAGGTGCAATGCGGACGTGCCGAAGTTGCGCAGGTCGACGGAAATGGACGTGACGCCTGGTGTCAGGTAATCCACTCCACCTATCCATAAGCGACCCCCATTGGCGGCCAGGCGCCCATTGGCGTCGGACGTTACCTGAAAGAACGAATCTGCGTCACCGGAGGGGCCACCCCCCGGCACAACCGAGCTTTGGCCACTGCCCCGCCAGCCGTTTCCGCCGAACTGGAACGTATCGACCTGCCCCAGCACAACCGCCTTTGCCGGCAGCACGAACAGGCACACGGCCGCAAGTCCTGAAATGAGACGGATCATGATTCCTCCCATGCGGGGTGACCTGCCGCGTGGCGCTCCACTATCAGTCATTCGCCGGTGAAGGGCTGGATCAACCTTGCCACGCGAAAAACGAAGCTCGACGTGACTTGCGCGGCGAGTTGCGGAATCTCTGGACGGATCTAATCCGGGATTGAAGGGTGCTTGCGGAGAAAGCGACATCATCCGGGCTCCCGGTGCGAAACACGCTGCAACCGCCCCGCCCGTCCGATACTCCGCGACGGCCGGGTACAAGCCCCGACATGGTTCGGAGCGGGCACATTTCCCGACACGCCCGCCCGCGCTCTCCTCAATGTCAGCAGCCTATCCAGTGCTCGAACCGCCGTCAAGCCAATTCGTGGCAATTCTGCGGTATCAGGAACCTTCCCCCTTCTGGCCCGCTCCGGGAGGACCTCCGGCTTGTTGGGAGATACCACCGAGGAACCCGCTCCCCGGCCCCCTGGTGACAACGTTTGCAGACCACCATCAGGCGACACTGCGTAGTTTGCGAAATGGGCTTATTAGAGGTCCGAGCGGCGCGTCCCTCCTTCGTGTCGATCCCGTATCGCCCCGGCGGCGGAACCAGTTCGAGTCGTCCAGCCGATTCCGTTGGAGGCTTCAACCGAAACCGGACGCCCGCCGGTTCGGCGAAGTCTCCCGCGGTGGTCCAGGTGCGCTCCAGTGGGCATCCTGCGGGGCTTTGTCCGGCGGCGGGGAGTGCCCAAACCATTGATGCGACCAGCCACACAGCATGCATGCGCTTCGCGCCCATTGCGGGCTCCTTTCAACAGAGATGTAACGCCCGGTTGCGTGTCCGCAGTGACGCCTCGATCACATACGTCGGCGCGCCGTCACAATCACCACCAACCATGAGCCGCCAATCATCATGAGCATAGAGCAGGGCTCAGGAACTTCGTAGGATGATTCAATGTCTCCACTGATACCAAGGTGAGGACTCCCTGTCGCACTATTCAGAACAATCTGGAAAACGCGGCTCGAGAAGAGACTCACGTCCGGAGGCGCCGTAGGAAGCGCATCGTCAACGAAGATGTCGTTGCGGTTACTCTGCAGGCTGAACTGCGTGCGACCATACCACGTGAAACCAGACACGCTGGAGGTCACCGTAAAGCTGTGCGCAGAACCAGCGAAAACAGATAGAATGGGCGGGTCAGGTGTTTCAAGAACATGACCACCAACGACGAGCGTGCTGCTGATGCCGTTGTATGAATGCGGGATGCTGTTCTGGCCTGAAGTGTTGTCGAAGGTATAGGTAAACACCGCGAGATCTCCCGTCTCGATGCTCACCGGCGACCCCGTCAGGTTGGTAATGCTGTCGACCCTCCCTTCGAGAACGAACGTGTGGATCGCCCCGGTCGATGTCCGGCCGGAAACACCCAACATCAGCGTCCCGAGCAGGACCCGCAGTGTGCGGTTCATACGTAACCTCCTTCAATCCGATTCTTGTTCAAACACCGCACCCGCAGGGTGCACAACCGGATGCACTGCAATCAACGCGCCACGCCTGAATCGTGGAATTCCGAGCAACAGGCAGGCGGCGCGGGACGAGCACTGGTTGATAAGAACCAACCAATGGTTGATTTGAACCAACTGCAGAAGTTGATGCGCACTTCCGGGTAAGGCGAAGAAGCCGCGCGGAGGGAGAGGAGAGAGTGCACGCATTCTACAGGCTTCCGGTGCGAAACACGCTGCAACCGCCCCGTCCGTCCGGTGGCCCGTGACGGCCGGGTACAAGCCCCGACATGGTTCGGAGCGGGCACATTTCCCGACACGCCCGCTCCGGCTCTCCTCAATGTCAGCAGCCTATCCGATGCTGGAACCGCCGTTAAGCCAATTCGTGGCAATTCTGCGGTGTCAGGAACCTTCCCCCCCCCACTTGTGCGGGTGTGCGCGATCATCCGGGATCTGCCGGGAGATGGGATCCCCCCCCCCAGCTGGTTGAGACCACTGTCCGCGCCACGATGGCGGATTCGGAAGGATTCGGGAAACCGGTCCGCGTCGAGACTGAGCGGCGCGGGGCGGCGGGCGCGTCGGCGGTCGCGGCCATGACGCTCCGGCCCTTTTGGCTGTCGCACGATGAGCGATGGGAGCGGCGTTCCGGCGTCGAGGACGGCATGCCTGCGGGCCGCCCAACCTGTCACGAGCGCTGCGCCCGCGGCAACCGGCGATCAGGTGAGTTCGCGCAGGTTCTCGCGAATTTTCCAGATCGCACGCAGGACCGTGTCGACGTGCTCGCGATCACCGAGGAACAGGCTGTGCATCAGCCAGACGGCCTCCTCCCGGCAGGCCCGCATCGCGTTGGGGCACTTTTCGGCGAACGAGCGATAATCCACGGGCGATGAGCGACCGATCATGTACGGTGACCGGGGCGAAGAGAGGTCGGTGTTCCGCAGCACCGG
Source organism: uncultured Planctomycetales bacterium (assembly GCA_964548565.1). Taxonomy (GTDB): domain Bacteria; phylum Planctomycetota; class Phycisphaerae; order UBA1845; family PWPN01; genus CAYLLT01. The sequence continues at coordinate 22,344 of CAZJTF010000028.1, forward strand.
GTTCTCGAAGCTGCAGAACGAATAGCCGCCGGTCGCAGGGATCCCTTCCGCGTTCAGCGCTTCGAGGAAGCGAGCCCGCGGCAGTCCGCCCCAGCGTTCCGCGTCGTACCGGAGCATGACCAGGTAGTGCGACCGCGTCTCTGCCCGCGGGTGCAGCGCAGTGGGGCTCAGTCCGTCGATCGCCTCGAGCTCCCGGTAGAAGTGCCGGACGTTCTGCATTCGACATTCGTTCTGGGCCGGCAGCTTCCGGAGTTGGCTCCGCAGGATGGCGGCCTGCCACTCGGACATGCGGCTGTTCCACGCGAGCCGGTGATGCTCGTACCACAGGCCCTCGCGCGTGCGCCCGTAGTGCCGCAGGCTCCAGCCCAGCTCCGCCATCCCGTCCGAATTGGTGAGGATGATCCCCCCTTCCCCGGCGTTCAGGCACTTGGACGCCTGGAAACTGAAAATCCCCGCCTCACCGAACGACCCGGCATAGCGACCTCCCTGCAGGCTGACGCCCTGCGACTGGGCGGCGTCCTCGATCACCTTCAGATTGTGCCGCCGGGCGATCCGGCAGATTTCCTCGATGTCGCACAGTTCTCCCGAGAAGTGCACGGGCAGGATCGCACGCGTGCGGTCCGTAATCGCCTCCTCGATCCGGGCGGGATCGAGGTTGTACGAGTTGCGGTCGATGTCCACGTATACGGGCAGCGCGTCGGCGTTGAGGATGCACCCGGACGTCGCGAAGAACGTGTAGGGGGTGGTGATGACCTCGTCCCCGGGCCGGATGTCGATCGCGCGCATGCAGACGTCGAGCGCCACGGAGCCGTTGGTCACGGCGATACCGTGCCTGATCCGGTGCAGCGCGGCAAACTCCTCCTCGAACTGCTCGACCTGGCTGCGCAGCGGTGTCCCGCCCTCGCTGCCCAGCTCCTTCTCGCCGTAGGCGTACATCCACCACTTGCCGCTCTCGAGAACACTGAGGACAGCTTTGCGGTCCTCGTCGTCCCAGACCGGCCAGGCGGGGAAGGAACGCGTTGCGGCCCTCGGGCCGCCATTGACTGCGAGTCGTGTCATCGGACTGCACCTCCCGTGCGGCGCCACAGTTTGAGCGTTTCCTGTTCCAGGATCCCGCACGCTGCCGGGCCGACGCGCCAGAGACCCATGTAGCGGTGCGCTTCCTCCACTTCGTAACCGCCTTCCGAGAACGCGCCGGGGGTCGGCACGTAGCCGATGTACCCGTGACAGTACGCCCCCACGCACACCGGGCTCGCATCGAGTTGCGCGGCAATCTCGCGACTCGTTTCAAAAAAAACCTCGCCCGGAAGCGCGACGACGGCCCCATCGCCGATCCGAACGACCGACATGCGGCCTTCGACGGGCGCCAGCTCGCGCCCGTCCCGCGTGGCGGCATCCAGTTCGCACAGCCACTCGTGCCAGGCGGCGCGGATCCGCCCCCGAACCTCGGCGTCTCCCCGCTCGACGTCCCGCACCGTGCGGTCCGGCCTGGAGAGCTCCGCACGGATGCTCTGGATCGACGGCAGCCGATCGTACGGCACCGACACCCGTTGGGAACACACCCGGAGCTCTCCGTTCCGCGCATCCTGCCCTGCCGCCACCGCGGCCAGCACGGCCGCCGCAAGGCTCCGCCCCGAGTGTCGCGCCGCTTCCACCCCGCCGAAACCGTCGACCGGAGCGATATTCCCCGCGCATCCGTTCAGGAACGTCGGCAGATGCCCGGCATCGCGCAGGGCACTCGCCGCATGCCCCCAGAAGTCGGCGCTGAGCAGGGTGGCGTCGCCCCCGAGGCAGTAAGGGTGACATGCATGGTGCACCAGGACGATCGACGACGCCTCTCCCTGGAGGTGGAGGACGCGCACCTCCGCATCGCAGGGCCCTTCCGGGTTGCTGCCCAGCACGATCGACGGACCGTCAGGAGTGTCGACGCGTCGGCGCCGGTTGCACCCGATGTGAAGGGGCGCCCGCCCCCAGCGGGAGCGAACGGGCCTCAGCTTCTCAGCGGCGTCCGCAGATGCGGCTACCACGCGCTCGCACATCCAGTCCAGGTAACGCTCGTCAGCCGCACCAAGACCGCGCAGGCGCACTGTCATAGGTCCGGAGTGCGTGTGCGTGCAGGAAACCACGACATTGTCCGGGGGAATGCCCAGGCGATCGGCCGCGCCGGTCACCAGCCCGTCGGCCGTCCCCGCATCCACACCCAGAAGGTCGAGGCTGATCAGGAGCACCTGCTGCTCACCGCTCGCAAGGTACAGGCAGCGGGCCTCAAGGGGTGTGTCGATACCGGTGGAGGCCCCCGATCGTGCGATGAACCCGTTCAGGGCCGCGCCGACCCGCGGGGTAATGTCTGCTGCCGAGAAGCCCGCTTGCATGTGGAAATCGTCCCGCGCCGGATCAGCCGATCTGCGCGATGGCCTTGAGCATGTCATCCGTCATGAGGTCGTAGCAGAAGAACGCAACGCCGCTCGCGCCCCCGCGCCCGGCGGCCGACGCCAGGCCCGCCATCTCCTCGGGACGCGCGGGACCGTAGGCGCGAACGTGCGTGCAGATCCTCACGTTCCCGCCCCGCACGGAATCGACCGCCCGGCGCGTGTCATACTCCACGACGTCTCGATCCCAGTGGATAACGCAGTGGATCATGTCGGCGGCGGATTCTCTGTAGGCGGCATAACTCTGGGCCGCCAGCCAGGAGCGGGGGCTCGCCGCATCGTGGCCCACCTTCACGGGCGGAACAAAGGCCATCGACAGCGCCACGTTCCTGCGAACGCCTTCAATCCGCCGGCGCGTTTCCCGCAGGAAGCTGCGGATAGATTCGATCCGCAGGTTCAGCACCTGGAGGATCCACGGATTGTCGAGCAAGAGCAGCGGGATCTCGGTATCGCCCTTGAGCTCGTCCGCCTGGGCGTTCACCACATGCGGCGGAATGGCCAGTGACCGCGCCGCGAGCTGCAGCGCGTCACGCCGGCAGGCCTCGAGATCAACGCCGTGGGTCGCGGCATTCGCCACGCAATGCGGGCAGAAGCAGAACGAGCCGACGGTGCGGAGAACCGGGTCGATCCGCCCGGCGAACGAGTTCAATTCGAGACAGGTCTGCGGAATCTTGTCCAGCATGATCTCGGAGACGTCGTACCGCTCCGCGATTTCCGCGCAGACCCGCAGCGAGTACTCGCGGACCTCCGGGTTGTTGAAACACAGGAACAGGCGGTCGGCGGAGCCGTACAGATTCTGCACCGCCCACCTGGGATGATTCTTGGCGATCATGCCGTTGGCGAACAGCGTCACCCAGACACCCGGCTGCAGGGACGCCTTTCGAGCGCCGGCGACCGCCTCGCCCAGCAGGTCGCGATCCGCGAAATCAACCGAAGGCTGAGGAATGACCGGCAACTCGCGGTACCGACGGGCCTCCGCGGGGAAGTAGTACCGCCCCTCCTCAAGGCTGTAGATGCCGCGCTGAGGGTACCGCGGCATGATCAGGCGATACGGCGAGTAAATGACGGAACAGAACAGCAGGCGGCCAAGCCCCGCGTCCGCCATCCGCTGGTAGCAGGAAGGCCCCTCGATGGCCAGGGAGATTGGGAACTGACACACCCATCTGTCGTCACGGCGAAAACTCATGACCGGCTCCTCGTTCGCTCGTGTGCCTGGCGGTTCGTATCCTGGGAGGCACCGACGAGCCACTGCTCCATGTCTTCATTCCATAGTACAACAACGTTGTAGCAAAGCAAGCGGAATCGTGGAGGGGCTCAAAGGTGCGGGTTGCTCAGGCACGGATCACCCCCTCGGCGAGCAGGGATTGGAGCGACTCGAACACCGCCTGCAGGGAGGTGTGGCGGGGATGGTAGCCCAGGAGGCGACGTGCCTTCTCGATGCTGCAGTTCGGACTGTGCGCGATGTGATCCCACGTGAACGCGGCCTCCCGCTCACCGAGGGACGGCTTCAACTGCTCCCACGGGACGTACCGCAGTCGGGCCTCCCGCCCGAACCAGGCGGCCACCGCCTCCGCGAAGCCGCGCAGTGTCAGGGCTGCCTCCGAAACAACGTGGAAACTTTCCCCCAGCGAGGCGCCGCGGTTCGCCACCGCCAGCTCGAACGCCTGAGCCACGTCGTCGGCGTGGACATGGTGGACCGTTTCCATCCCGATATTGGGAAGTGCCACCTCCTCGCCGCGTGCCAGGCGCTGAAAGACCGCCGGATTGAAGTGGCCGACCGGGTTCAGGGGGACCCACCCGGGACCCACGATGTGGCCGGGATGCAGGATCGTCGCGGGAAAACCGTCGCGTCGTGCTTGCTCCAACAGATACTGTTCGATGCGGGCCTTGCCGATGCCGTACTCACCAAATGGACGGCGCGGCTGACTCTCCCTGGTGGGCACTTCAACGCTGGGCCCGTGGACCCAGATGGTACCGCAGTGCAGAAAGTGCCCGACATGTCCGCGGAGGGCCTCCACAAGATGCGCGGCACTCTCCGGACGAAAACAGATCATGTCGATCACCACGTCCGGTTCGAGGTCGCGAACCGTGCGACCAAACGTCCCCGACGCCTCGCCCGACTCACGTTCCACCGCGACCGCACGGACGCTCTTCCATGCCGCGTGCGGTTGATACGGTTGGCTCACCCCACGCGTGATATTGACGACCTCATGTCCGCCCTGCACCAGGCGCGGCACAAGGTAGGTTCCAACGTGCCCCGAGCCTCCGACGATCACGATTCGCATGTCACGACCTCCCCGACGCCCGTGCACGTGGGCCCGGCGGCGAAGCGACGCATTCGCCGGACCCATCATACGTGGGCCGCCGCTTTGCTACAACGTCGTTTCTATTGAAATACGCACATTTCATGCTTGCACCCCACCGGGGAGCGGTGTAGGCTGAATGTTATGGGTTCACACCGCGAACGGGAACCTCGCCTCCACCGAGGCTCCCGCCGCCCGTGCCTGCTTGTCCTGCTCGTGCTGCCGGCGGCCGGGACCGCTCACGCCTGGAATTGGGCGCCCGCCGACCAGTACGCACCGCCTTCCTCGCTCTTCGAGCAGCGCGGCACGGTTGAGGCCGCCTTCGGCGCCGAATATGCGGCCCCGGGAGCGCCTGCCGAGTCGTTGCCGTTCTACGGCGTTCTCCGCTATCGCGACGCGGTGCAGAGTGAGCGGAGCTACGACCTGTTCTTCTCGCCCAGCCTGGCGATCTGGAAGTTTCTGCGCAACGAGCCCGGCCGGGCCGGGTCGGCCCGTTATGTCGGCGGCTTCCACTACGACAACTGCCAGGACGGCTTTGTCACCGCCACCGACCGGGTGCTCATGCCGGCGATCGGCGCGACCAACGCCGTCGACTGCGGCTCGCCCGTCACCGCCGTGCGGACGAACTACGGCTGCCGCAACGCGCATTTCTCGAACCCGTTCCCCATCGACAACTACCAGGGCGCCGGCAGCGGGAGCGGCGTGCTGCCTGTCATCACCTCCCCACCCGCATGGAACCAGGCAACGCGGACCCTCTTCGCCGTCTCGCGCCCGCGGCCGTGGATCTACTACGAGGGCGTCCTCGACCCCGAGGACCCGCGCTTTCTCGGCGACTTCCTCTTCTGCCCAGATCGCATGTTCATCCAGCAGCAGATAGCCGCCGCGCTGGACAACGTGCAGCTCGAAAACCAGATCCGCGTCTATCCCGACGGTACGCTCATGCTGACGCACATCTGGACGGACCTCGCGAACCGCCCGTGGCGATCGGCGGCGACGGACGGCTACTGGATGGCGCCCGACAGCGCCCCGAACGGACGGGTGTTCTACTACAACCCGACGCTGGGGCAATACGTCGAACCGTTCGCCAACGGGCAGAACCCCGCGGGACTTTATCTCACGACGGGCAACGGCTGGGTCGGCTACTTCATCGATCCGCTCCGCCCGGCTCTGGGTCTCGGCATTTATTATTATCCCCCCGGCGGCATCGGGATCTTCCCCGCAAACAACTGGCCCTCCTCCCCCTCCGTCGTGCATACGGACTACTTCACGGGGTTGCGCGCGTTCGGCAAGGTGTTCCGCCAGATGTTCCTGGTCATCGGCACGAAGGAGGAGATGCAGGCGAAGCTGGCGACGCTCGGAGACCACGTGTGGGTCTTCGACACCGCCGACCCGCCGCTGCGGGAGTCGGACTGCGCCAACGGGATCGACGATGACGGGGACAGCCTCACCGACGCTGCCGATCCGGACTGCATGACGGTGCTGACGATCCGGCCGACGAGCGCACAGGACGGCGACGTGGCCCCGGCCCTCGGGGCCGTGGACACCACGACCTCCTTTGCGAAGTGGGGAAAGCACGGCGGAGCCCCTTACGTACAGGTGGGCATCCACACGCTTCCGTGCGGCCTGACTGCGGGCGACGTGACGCAGGCGACGCTGCGGATGCCGCGGACCGACAACATCTGGACCGCAGACACCTCCAGCCTCGATCTCACCATGCTGCTCGAACACATCCGCCCCGCGGTTAACACCGCGGTCACCCTGCCGGACGGATCCGTTCCGCGGCTCTCGCAGCTCGCCGTGTACCGGCCGGCCGGGCCCTACACGCTGGACAATACGCGCGCCGCGGAGTTCGACGTGACCACCGCCGTGCGCGGCGAACTTGCCGCCGGGCGAACCTGCTTCGCGTGGCGCGTGGCCCCGCAGGCGGTGCCCGACGGCATCAGCAGCCAGCGCTACTTCCCGTCGGTGGACAACTCCGATCCGGCCTTTCCGCCCGCCATTCGCGGCGCGAGTCTCATCATCCAGGCGGGTTCGGCGCCCTGGGGCTGCCCGGACCGCGACGGCGACGGCGACGTGGACCAGTCCGACTTCGGCGTGATGCAGCGCTGCCTGGGGGCGGTGAACGTGCCGCCGGCAGGCACCTGCGGCCCGCTCGATACCGACCACGACGCCGACGTGGATGCCGCGGATGCGGCGCGCTTCCTCGGCTGCCTCTCCGGCGCGGGTCTGCCGTGGGATCCCGCCTGCCTGCGCGGGCCGTAACGAGCGGACTCCACTTCAGCGTCGCGCCGCCGGACCGCCGGGCAACGCGCGCCGGATGCCCTCCTCGAGCGTGCCCCGAAAGAGCCCGATCCGCCCGCGGATCGTTTTCGCTTCACCGGGCGCGAGCGGCCCGAGGCGCGGGGCGACATGCAGGGAGTCGTAGGTATCGTGCGTCTTCAGGTTGGTCCAGTCATCCCAGCCGAACGTCAGCACCCAGCCGGTGGCGTCGTCGCGCCGCACGAGCACGCCGCGCGCGGGATGGCGCGGGTCGGGCGGGTACGTCTTGTTCCACCAGGTCGAAATCCAGTTGTCATCCGCCTCCATGGACCGGCGTGTCGCCGCGTCGGAGAAGCAGATCCCCATGTGGTCCAGCAGCGCGGGCCGGTCGTCGGCGAGCAGGACGGACGTCCGCTTCTTCTCCACGTTGTCATGCAGCGGCTGCGTCCTCACCCAGCTTTCGCCGCGCCTCTCCATGAAGAGGACCGGGCGGTTGAAGTGCGTCATGCCCTGGTACTCGGCGGGCAGGTTGGGCCAGCGCGGCGAGATGCACGGTTCAACGGACGCGTGGGCGGGCCACGGCGTCTTCGAACGGTTGCGTGCCGTGAGCTCCAGCCCGATGCCTTCACCATCGACCCGCATCTGCAGAACGAACTCGCCGACGTCATTGGCCCCGGAAAGCTTCAGCGTGTCGGGAGCGATCTTCTCCATCGACGCGGGCCCGGGAAATCCCTTGACGGCCGAGGCATTGGCGTGCTCGTAGAACATGAAGGAAAGGCCCCCTTGCATGTCCACGTGCGAGACGCGGAGTCGCAGCAGCAGCCCCGGGAACGGAGCGTCCACCGTGATCGGCCCCGAGGTGACCGAGATCGGTGTGGGACGCGCGCTTCCGGCGGCCGGCGCCGTCCCCTTCACCTTGAGGTACTCGGCGATGCGTGCGTCGATCCGGGACAGCGTGTCCTCCGCGTCCAGCAGGTCCTGTCGCCTGCCGGCGATCGCCCCGCGAATGTCGTCGATCGCCCGCTGCATCAGGTCGAGGGACGCCATCGTGCGTGCCGGCGCGCCGGGACGTGCCGCAGCAATGCGTTGCTCCATCTGCGCCACGCGGACCATGTCGCCGTCTCCCCGGGCGAGCGTCTGCAGCGATCGCACGCACGCGGCGAGCCGTTCGAGCTGGCGCTTCTTGTCGGGCA
>CAZJTF010000029.1:0-30277 GCA_964548565.1 uncultured Planctomycetales bacterium
CCAGGTACCTGCAACTCGCGGACCTGTGCGCGGACCCGCGGGCCGCGGATCCGCAGGCGCTGGATGCGATCGAATCGTTCGTGCGGGCGAATGCGGCAGCAGGGACCCCGCGCCACCGCGACACCCTGAACAGGATGGCCGGCGCTGTGAAAGGAATTCGCCAGACAAGGGCCGCGCCGGCTCCTACACAGTGAACTCTTGCACCTTCGCCCGCCAATTTGGAGCCACGCAGTGAAACGGTCGCACCTCACCATCGTTGCCGCCACGTTCCTCCTGTCGGCCGCCACCGGGGCCGCCTCGCCCGGCCCCGTGCTGTGGAAAGGCGGGCAGATACAGTGCCGGCTCGTTCTGCCGGACGCCGATGCCCGGGCAGCGTCGCTTGCGAAGGCGACTCTCGGCCGCTACCTCCAGGACTCCTACGGCGTCGCGCTGCCGGAGGGGCGCGGGAAGAGTGACGCGGGAATCGACATCGTGGCGGGCACGCCTGCGAACAACCTCGCGCTGCAGGACCTGGTGTCGCGTGGGTTGAAGCTGACCCCGCGCGACATCGGTGACGAGGGCTTCCAGATCGTCACGTTTGAGGAGGGCGCCCGGAAGTCCGTCGTGCTGTACGGGCGCACGCCGCGGGCGATCAAGCATGCCTGCCAGGAGCTGATGTACTTCCGCATCGCCGCGGATGCCGCGGGCGCGACGCTGGATTGGCCGCTCGACGCCGTGATGGTGCCGGAAGTCGCCTACCGCGGCATCTACATGCTGCCGTGCTGGTCGCAGCATGACTCCATTGCGTCCTGGAAGCGTGTGTTGCAGTTTACATCCGAGCTGACACTGAATCGCGCCTGGTTCTGGCTTGACGGGTTCTCCGTGGCCGGCCACAAGGCGACCTCGCACGACCCCCGCAAACCGAGCGATTACGGCTCGACACCCCTGGCGCGTAACGACAACGTGCAGGGACTGATCGACCTCGTGAACGCCGAGGACATGAAGTTGTACATCGGCGGCGGCTGGATGAGCTGGCATCAAGGCGAAGCCGTCGGCAAGGACCGCGAGAAGGCGCGGCAGTACTACCTCGACTACCTGCGGACCTTCAAGGGCGTCGGCGGTTTCTACTTCGAGCCGACGGGCGAAGGCTCGGAGGTCAAGGACTGGCGCCCGGAGTGCGAGAGCCTCCGCGAGTTCATCCGCGACCTGGTGAAGCAGAATCCCGAATTCGAGATCGCGGTGGCCATCGGGCGGTTTAACAACGCCGAGTACCTCAAGCTGATGTCCGAGCTCGACCCGAAACGCGTCTGGTGGTGGTGGTGCTGGGGTGATCCGCACGCCGATAAAGCCACGTCGCTGTATTCGAGTGTGCTGGCATGGCACACGGTGGTCCGAATGTCTGACATTCACGGCACCATTGCACCGCCGTCGAGTTCGGAGAAGAAGCTGGCGGGCATTGCGACCAGCTACGATCCTGGAATGGGTTTTGGAAACCCCTGGAACGGTGGCAGCACGCTCGGCGGCGCCGCCGGGCCGCGGGATTTCCATCCGTACACGATGCCGTACTTCTCCCACGAATACAAATTCCGCGAGCGGTGCTGGAACACCCAGATTACCGACGACGATTTCGCGAAGCGGCTCGCAAAGCGCCTCTTTGACGCGGACATGCCGGCGGAGTCGATCAGCGTCTACCTCAGACTGGCGGACTTCTGCTTCGCCCCGGCGCAGGCGGACGATGAATCGCTCGCACGCATCGAGGCGTTCGTGCGCGAACACGAGCAGCGGGGAAGCGCGCGAAACCGCGACACGCTGTCGCGGATGCGCGAGGCACTGGAAGGTCTGAAGTCGACGAAGCCGGCCCGACAGCGGTGAGCGGATTTGCGACTGGCTCCCCGGCGGTTCCGCGTGCACGTGAATTGCGGGGCGTGATCGAAGGATGAGTCTTCCCGGCAACATGACACCTGCCATCCGGCTGCAGACCGTGGACTGGCTGCTCATCGTCAGCTACTTCGCGCTGCTGGTGGTCATCAGCCTGTACTACCGACGTTTCGCCGGCAGAAGCCTCGAGAGCTTCTTCCTGGCCGGACGGCGGAACTCCGGCTGGGCGAACGGCGTCTCGTATGCCGCGGCCCTGATGAATGCGGACGTCGCGCCGGCGTACAGCGGGATCGTCGTCGCCACGGGGGCATTCGCCTGCTGGTTCTACCTGAGCCGGTTCGGCCTTGCCCTCTTCATCGGCGCCATGCTGTTCGCGGTGTTCTGGCGGCGTCTGCAGCTCTTCACGACGCCGGAGTTCTACGAGCTGCGGTTCGGCGGCCTGGCCAGCAACGTGATCCGGACGTGGGTGGCCCTTCGATCGTCGCTGATCGCCATGGTCGCGTGGACCGGGACGGGGCTGCTTGCGATCCACAAGATCTGCGAGCCGGTACTGGGCCTCTCGAAAACCGGGTCGATCCTGCTGGTGATCCCGATCGTGCTGATCTACGTCGCGCTGGCGGGGCTCTCCGGTGTCGTGGTGACCGCGAGCGTGCAGAGCCTCATCATGCTCCTCGGCAGCGCCATGCTGTGCGGAATCGTTCTGTATTCGCTCGGTGGACCGGCCGTGCTCGCGGAGCGGCTGTATGCGGTGGCGGGGGAGGCGGGTGTGCAGGTGCTTCCGCCGGCGGACCACTGGTTCCTTCCCGCGGCCGCCGTCCTGTCACTGACGCTGGGCACGAGTCTCGGGTACGGAGGCGACACGGCTCCGCTCGGCGGGGCCATGGAGGGGCAGCTCGTCCTGTCGAGCCGCAACGCGAAGGAAGCATCGAAGATGTACCTCGTGGCGGAGGTGACGCTGTTTGTCCTGCTTCTGCTCGTGACCCTGCCGTCGCTGGGCGCGGTGGTGGAGTGGCCCTGGCTGCGCGATCCCGGCGTCGACCGCGAGAAAGCGTACGGGCTGCTCATGGCCCGCCACCTGCCGCCCGGCATGCTGGGCCTGCTGTTCGTCGTGATGCTGGCGGCGGTCATGTCCACGATCGGCAGCAATCTGATCTTCGGGGCCCAGGTCCTCGTCGGCGACGTGTACCGGCGGTTCCTGCGCCCTTTCGAGACCGACGCGCATTACCTCTGGTTCGGACGCGGCGCCGCCATGCTGATCCTGGCGCTCGCGGTTCTCGTCGCGTACAAGGCGACGCTGATCTTTCACGTCGCGGTATTCATGCTGAGCGCGTCGGCCGCGGAACTGCCGGCGAACTGGGCGCAGTGGTGGTGGTGGCGGTTCAACCGCTGGGGTCGTCTCTCCGCGTCCTTCGGTGCGATGCTCCTCCTGCTGCTGGTATGGTTCGTGCTGCCGACGCGCGACTGGGCATGGTGGAACCAGATGTACGTTGTGGTGGGCGCGAACACGCTGCTCTGGATCGCCGTCGTGCTGCTGACGCCGCCGGACGATCCGGAGATCCTGGAGCGGTTCTACCGGAGGGCCCGCCCGCTCGGCGCCTGGGGGCCGGTGCGCACGCTGCCCGGGGAGGGCGCGGACCGGCGGTGCAACGGGTTGCTGATCGCGCTGGGGCTGCTGCTGGCAATCATCGGGGCGACTTCGGTCGCGCTGCTCGTGCAGGGGTTAACGCTGCTTTATCTGGGGCGATTCCCCGCGGCGGCAGGGCTGCTGGCGGTTGCGGTCGGAGGCGGCGCCGCGTTCCTCCGGCTGTACGGACCTTACCTGGACCGTCTTGAGTCCGGCAGCGCTCCCGCACCTGGTGTCGAGCAGGCGCAGGCCTGTGCCGAGCCGCAGGCAGTGGATCAGGACGCGCGCCTGCCGCAGCCGATCGCCACGAGCCTCGTGGTCGCGATGGCGACGGGTGCGTACGGGCTGGTGCTGGGCGCGATCGCCCTGGTGGTCGATTGCCCCGCGGACAGAGTGTTGAATCTCATCGGCAGTCTGGCCTTTCTCGCTTCCGCGGGCGCTGTCTGGTGGCTGGGCCGATCGCCCGCGGACGCCGGGCCAGTCGCCGTGAGTGATGAAGCAAAGCCGCCGCGACGAGCGGCGGAGTGACGACGGGTTAATACTGATACAGACAGGAGAAAACATGGCATCATCGGCGAAACCGCACATCTGGTACATGGGTGACTGGGTGTTCCTCATGGGCCCCACGTTTGTAGAGACGCCGTTCAACACCAGCGAGACGAAGGACTGTGAGCTGCGTTTCTACGGGCGGCGCCTCTCGGAGGCGCTCCGGCCTGTTGCGGAGCTGACCTGTACGACCAATTGGGATCTCTATCGTCTGGAACCGGGAAAGCTGGAGCAGTACCTTGGCCGGTCGGCGGCCGTCATCGTCAGTGACGTCGAGGCGAAGTGCTTCCACCTCTATCCCGCCTTCTTCGATCGGGCGCGCGTCAACAGGGAAGTCGTGACCTTCCCGGACCGTCTGGTCGCGATGAAGGAATGGGTGCATTCCGGCGGCGGGCTGATGATGCTGGGTGGCTGGCTGTCATTTTCTGGAGCCAAGGAGACCGGCGGCTGGCGACGAACCTGTTTCGCGGAGGCGCTGCCGATCGAGTGCCTCGTCGGCGAGGATCTGGTCGAAAGCTCTGCGGGCTTCACGGCCGAGGTCGTGCAGGCGGACCATCCGCTCGCGGCGGCGCTCCCGTGGAAGACGTTCCCGCCCATCTTCGGCTACAACGAGCTCGTCGCGAAGCGGGGCGCGGACGTCATCGTCCGCGTCAGAGAGACCGGCCACCCGCTCGTGGTCGCGGGGCAGTACGGGAAGGGGCGGATCATGATCTACGCATCCGATCCGGCACCCCACTGGGGCATCAACTTCGAGTTGTGGGAAGGGTACGATGCATTCTGGCAGCAGGCGTTTCGGTGGGTGTCGAGGACGACCTCTTGAATGCGCGTGCCGCGAATGACATCTCCCGGCGCCGACGTGACGTGACGGAATGAACGCGATGGGTGATCGAGACCAGAGGCAACCGGCCGACACACAGCAGCCCTACCTCCCCTTTATGGTCGGCGGCGGCGTGGCGGACATCACCCCGCCGCTCGAGGTGGGGCTGCTGATGTCCTCGGTCGAACGCCAGTGGGCGCCGTTCGAGAGCGTTCGAATGCCGCTCCACGCACGGGCACTGTTCATCGGCAACGGGCGCCGTCGCATCGCGGTCGTCTCACTCGAGCTGCTGGGATTGACTGAGGCAGGGACCGGCAGCATGGAGCAGTTCCGCCGGCGGATCATCGCTGCGTCCGGGGGGACGGTCACACCCGACGAGCTGGTCCTGATCTCGATTCACACGCACACCGCACCGGAGACTCTTGCCCTCTCCGACCTGCACCGTACGCCGGCTTACGCTCGCTGGCTCGAGCGGCTTTGCGAGGGAATCGGAGCGGCGGTCCGCGCGGCGGCGCAGAAGGCGCGCCCGTGTGCGGCCGCATTTGGACGCTCGATGGCTGAGGACCTTGCGATCCACCGGCGAATCCGGACGACGCGCGGAATTCTCCTTTCGCACCCCGAGCCGCCGCGGGAAATCGTGCTGTCGCGCGAGGGGCCGGTGGACCACTCGGTCCACGTCGCCGCGTTTCTCGACGAGGGCGGCCGTCCGCGGGGCATCCTCGTCAACGCCTCCTGCCATCCGGTCCACGAGATGTGTCTGCCCCACGTATCGCCGGACTACCCCGGGATCATGAGCGCTGAACTGGAGCGACGGTACGCGGGGTCGACCGTCCTGTTCCTGAACGGCGCCGCCGGAAACGTAAATCCGCCCACGGTTTCTGAGGGACCGGCCGCCGCGGAGCGGCACGGACTGCGCCTTGCGGGAGAGGTGGACAGCCTGCTCCAGCGGCTGCAGCCTCATGACGAATCTGCGCTTTCGATGCTGTGGGAGCAGGTGTGGCTGCCCTCGCGTTCTTCCGTCGGAAACGTCGTTGCCGGGCGGATCCATGCGAAGGTCGGAGCACTCAGGGTCGCAGAGGCCGCGTTCGTGTTTCTGCCGGGTGAGCCGTTCGCCGAAACAGGGCTTGCGATCCGCGAGCGCTCCCGGTTCGGTTTCACCGCGGTGGTGGGATACTCAGAGGCCAGTGTCGGCTACATCCCCACCGACGAGGCATTTCGCGAAGGCGGCTACGAAACCGGACCCGGGGGCTGGTCGCACCTCGCTCCCGGCAGCGAGGGTATCATCCGCCGGACCGCCTCCGACCTGCTGGACCGCCTCTGGCTGCAGGAGGCCGGCGACGCCTCTTCCGCTGGTTAGAAAACACGGCAGCGTGCCGCAGGGACACCCATCAGCCCAACAAGCCCTCCCGGAGGTGCCGTTGAGACAAATACGGCGACCTGGCCAACTACGTACCCGCGGACGTGGTCGAGCTGGAGTGTGCGGTTGACTGCTCCCTCCAGGAGACGCGCCATGCACCCGCGATGTTGCCCCGCTCATCGAGCAGAGGCACTGCTCCCTGTCGATCCTGCGGCTCATCATCGCGTTCAGAGCCCGTAGCGGCCGATGAAACTCCTGGAGCATCACAGCGTTTCAGGAATGCCGCATCTGCCTTCATCGGGGAGGTCCATATGTTGCGTGCGACAACCGTCGGCTGGTACCTTCGCCTTGCGGCCGCAGCCGCCATTCTGTTGCAGGCGCCCGCTGGCTGTGATGAGACCGGTACCGTGCGCGCTGCCATCGCGAACGGCACGCAGACGCTGCTGTCGAACGTCGTGGGGTTCCTCGCGGAAACCGGCGTGAACCGAGCCTTCGGTTACTGACGCTCGCTTTGCACCGCCGCCGCAATCCTGGCGATGACGGCGGCGTTCGCGGGGGGCATCGGCAAACGCTTCAACTCGTCGAGATCGACCCACCGGACCTCGATGACCGCCGGGTCGCAGGGCCTTACGTCTCCCTCTGCAGCCGCACACCGCACAAGGTGAAGCCGGAACTGCCGGCCGGCATGAGCGGTCTCAATCGGCTCGAGATCCATCAGGGGCAAGACGACCAGTCCGACCTCCTCGAGCGCCTCCCTCGACGCCGCCGCGGCCGGTGTTTCGCCCGTTTGGCACGCGCCGCCCGGGAATTCCCAGAGCCCCTCGAAGACGCGCCCCGGGGCCCGACGGCTGACGAGCCAGCGTCCGCCACGTTCGATGAGTGCAAGTGCTACTTCAACCACGATCAGCTCCCGTCAGCCCGCCAGGCACGCAACATACGGCAGGCGGCAGGGTTGGCGTACGTCTCGCAAGAGTCCCCAAAGATGGGTAGATTTACCCATTAACCGCCCCGCAGTTTTTTCATTTTTCCGCCTCATCAGCCAAGTCCCTGCGTTGTCGGTACTTGCATCCTGCGCGCTTTCTTGTACTCGGCCGATTTTTTGTAAACGCCTGAAGATAATGAACTTAGTGTTTTCATGCTTATTTGCGGTTTGGCCGATGGATTCATTGACACCCGGATGCGCAGCGTGTTATAGTCCGAAGCGACCGCTGGGCGGGTGTCGCCGGCAGACGGACCTTGAGAGCAGAATCGTTGTTCCGCCGGCAGACAGACATACCAGGCAATTTACCGCATTCGGCTGTCTTAGCCGTGGCGCACTTCCGGGGAAGACTCGTTCTGACCCGGAAGTTTTTTTGCGCGCGGCGTACGGCGTGCTTTCCGCATCGTCACTGCGGCGTTGCAGGTGCCGATCGGCAGCCCGCTCTGTTGTTGTGATCCCGACTCAACGCCATACTGTGCCGCCATGAGAGTTCCGCTGCTCGATCTGCGTCAACAGTTTCGCGAAGTGGAAGACGAGGTGCGCGCCGCGATCGATCGCGTCCTCACCACGCAGGAATACATCCTTGGCTCCGAGGCCGACGCCTTTGAGAAAGAGGCCGCCGTGTACTGCGCGGCGCGGCATGCCGTCGCCGTGAGCAATGGCTCGGATGCCATTGTCGCATCGCTCATGACGCTCGGCATCGGTCCCGGTGACGAGGTGATCGTCCCAACCTTCACGTTCTTCGCGACGGCCGGCTGCGTTGCGCGCGTCGGCGCCCGTCCGGTGTTCGTTGACATCCTGCCCGACACCTTCAACATCGATCCCGCCGCCGTCGAAGCAGCCATCACGCCGCGCACGCGAGCCATCATCCCGGTGCACCTGTACGGACAGTGCGCGGACATGGACCGGCTCATGGCAATCGCCCGCCGACACAACCTGCTCGTCGTTGAAGACGCCGCCCAGGCCATCGGTGCGACGTGGCGCGGCACGTCCGCGGGAAGCTTTGGCATCGCCGGCACGATCTCGTTCTATCCGACGAAGAATCTCTCCGCCATCGGCGAGGCCGGGCTTGTCGTCAGCAACGATGACGCCTTCGCCACGAAGCTGCGGCAGATTCGAAATCATGGTCAGAGCGAGCGCTACTTTCATCATTATATCGGCGGCAACTTCCGCATGGACGGCATCCAGGCTGCGGCATTGCGCGTGAAGATGCGTCATCTGCCTGATTGGACGGAAGCGCGACGCCGGCGCGCCGCCCGTTACTCGACTGCACTCGCGGGTACGCCCATCACCTGCCCCGTGGTGAACTCCGAAGCGCACCACGTCTTCCACCAGTACACGATCCGGGCTCCGCAGCGCGACGCGCTGCGTGCACACCTCGCGGAGGCCGGCGTCGCGACGGGGCTCTACTACCCGCTCCCGCTCCACCTGCAGCCGTGTTTCGATTACCTCGGATTCAGCAAGGGTCAGTTCCCCGTCGCTGAACGCGCGGTCGAAGAGGTGGTCTCACTCCCGATCTCACCTGAAATGTCAGAGGCGCAGCAGGAACACGTGGTCCAGAGCATCCTCGCGTTCTACTGAGTCGCTCACTCCGGCGGCTGTACGGCCTCCGGCTCGTTCTCGTGCCATCCTTCGCGCCCGATCAGGCGGACGAATCGGCATGGAAACCGCGGCGTTTCGTGCAGACGGCCTGCGGTCCGGTCGATCACCGTCAGCATCTGCTCGGGACCGCGCCCGACAGGGATAACGAGACGCCCGCCGTCGGCAAGTTGATCGAGCAGCGATTGAGGAATGTCCGGGGCTCCGGCCGTCACAACGATTCGGTCGAACGGCGCCTCTTCGGGCCAGCCAGCGGTCCCATCGCCGACGCGAAACACCACGTTGCGGATCCCAAGGTCCGCCAGCACGCCCCGAGCCGCTTCTTGCAGAGGCGCGATCCGCTCGATCGTGTAGACCTGCTTCGCAAGCACAGCCAGGATGGCCGTCTGGTAGCCTGATCCCGTCCCGATCTCCAAGACACGGTGCGAAGGGCCGAGCTCCAGTGTTGCGGACATGGCCGCCACCATGAATGGCTGCGAAATCGTCTGGCCGTGGGCGATCGGCAGGGCGCGATCCTCGAAGGCCCGGGGCGCCTCCATCGGAGGAATGAATTGTTCGCGGGGAATACGTTCCATCGCATCCAGGACGCGTCCATCCCGCACGCCGCGGGAGCGGATCTGTTCGTCCACCATGCGGCGGCGGCTGTCCAGATGCGGGTCGGGAGTCATCACTGCCGAAAGCTCCGCCGCAAGGTTCACGGCACGGGAACGCCTGAGTTTGGGCGGCGAAACAGGACCCGTCGCCTGGCTGATTCTATGGCCGCCGCGGCAGGGGAGCGAGCAACTTGCGGCACCAGCGCCGGACTCTATCATGGCGGGGGAGCGGGCGCCCGTGCGACCGCTTGGCCCTGCACTTTCCGGAGCACCACTCATGCGCCTGACCTCCAGTGCACTCATCCTCTCCCTGGTAATATTCTCGCCCGCGGGCGCGGCCGAACCCGAGTCCATCTGGCAGATCGGCAAGGCCGACAAGGACGACCGCGAGTTCGCCATCGCCGGAGACGTCACCGCCTTCAGCCGCACGTTTCCCGGGGGCGTCCGCTACAAGGTGGGGAGTTCCACGGAGGCAAAGGACTTCCCGTTCATCCACCCGGGCCCTGCGGATGATTGGGCCGGACGGCGCACGCACGCGTTCAACATCGTTTTCGATCTGCCGCAAGTGGCCCCGGGCGCGTACGAGTTGAAGATCGACCTCGTCGATACCCATGCCGGCCAGGCGCCGGTGCTGCGCGTCGGAGTCAACGGGCAGGAAGCGACGGTCCACCTCGAACCCGGCACCGGTGACGTGTCCCTGCTGCGCCCCGAGAGGGGCAAGCCGCGCACGCTGCGATTCGTGTTCGGGATGGACCGCCTCCGCACAGGTGCAAACACCATCACGCTGCAGGTCATACAGGGGTCATGGCTGCTGTATGACGCGATCGCCCTGCGGCGCCTGGGGGCGGATCCCAACCCGCCGATGCAGATCACCGCGACGGCCTCGATCTTCTTCGTCGAGCGAGAAGGAAAGCTCCTGCAGGAGGTGCGGATCGCCGCCGACGGTGTCGTCTGGGAACGGCCGGTCGAGGTCCAGGTGCTCTCCGGCGCGCAGCGTGTCGGCGCAGGCAGCATCGGCAAACCCACTCTCGGCTCGGTGAGCGGCGCCATCCTGATCGAACCCACGACGTCGGCGCGCCCCCTGACCGTGAACGTGGCCTGCGGCGAACAGATCAGCACGCTGAGCATCACCCAGCAACCGCAGCGGCTCTGGCGGATCTACGTGGCGCCGGCCACGCACACCGACATCGGCTACACCGACGTCCAGAGCAAGGTGATCGAGCGCCACAACCGCAACACCGACCTGGCCCTCGAGTTGATCCGCGATTACCCGCTCTACCACTGGAACCTGGAGTCTTCATGGGCGGCCCAGGTGTGGTTCGGCGGCCGACCGCGCGAACTGCACGAGCGGTTATACGAGGCGTCGCGACAGAAGCGGATCGGCATCGAGTCGGGATACCTCAACATGCTCACGGGGCTCTGCTCGGATGAGGAACTGATCCGCAACTTGTACTACTCCGCACGCCTCGCGCGGGATTACGGCATCCCCTTTGAAAGCCACACCCTGACCGACGCGCCGTCGCACGTCTGGAGCGTTCCCAGCGTGCTCGCGGGAGCCGGGATCCGCTGCCTGAGCATCGGCATCAATGGCACCCGTGCCCCCATTCTCAAGAAGAACATTCACCACAAGTCGCCGTTCTGGTGGGAAGGCCCGGACGGCCAGCGCGTGTTGACCTGGTTCGCCGTGGGCTACTCACAGGCCGGCCAGATCGGCCTGAGTGAGGGCGCGCACCGCATGCGGACGGCCATTGAGCGCGACCTGCACCAGTGGAACACGCGCGCCGATTACCCGTTCGACGCAATCCTGCTGCACGGGGCGTACAGCGACAACGTGGCGATTGCTGATGACATCCCCAAGTCACTCGCGGCCTACAGCAAGCAGTACGCGTATCCCAGGGTCATTCTCGGCGCGAACAACGATTTCTTCGAGTACGTCGAGAAGAACTTCGGGGACAAGATTCCGACCGTCCGCGGCTGCGGGGGGAGTTGGTGGGAAGACGGCGCGGCCTCCAGCGCGCTGGAAACCGGCGTCAACCGCGTCGCTCACCAGGATATCCTCGCCGCCGAGACCGCCTGGGCGGTTGCGGGGGTGCCCAGTGCCGGGCCTCTTCCGCAGGAAGCGTTCAACCATGTCTGGGACAATATCCTGCTCTATGACGAGCACACCTGGGGTGCCTGGAACAGCATCTCGGAGCCGACGTCTGATTTTGTCACCCGCCAGTGGGCGGTCAAGGCCGCCTACGCGACGACGGCCGCCGAGGGCAGTCTGCGGTTGCTCGACCGCGGACTCCGCGACCTCGCGGCGCGCGTCACACGAAGCCGGCCGTCGCGCACCGGGCTGCTCGTGTTCAATCCCTCCGGCCGCGCCCGCAGCGGTCTCGTTCACGCCCGCATTCCGCGCAGCGCAACCGTCGTACACGAGGGCAAGGTGCTCGACCATCAGGTCGTGCGCGAGGATCTGCTCGACATGGTGGAGGCGGTTGTCGTGGCCCCCGAGGTTCCCTCCGTGGGCTACATCACCTGCGACGTCGTGCCGGCGGAGAAGCCCGCCACCGCGGCCGCCAAGCGTTTTGACGGCAAGGTCCTCGAAAACAGCTACTACCGCGTGACATTCGCTCCGGACGGCGCGGTCTCCAGCATCGTGGACAAGGCGGTGGGGCGGGAGCTGGTGGATGCCTCGAAATACAAGCTGGGTCAGCTCGTCTACGGCGCGGGCGGCGGCGTGAAGGGGCCGGACGGGCGTGAAACCACCCAGGTCGAGTGTCCGAAGCCGGACGAGGTCAAGTTCTCGTCCCCGACGACCGCCACAATTGAGGCGGGGGCGCAGGGAGCCGTCTATTCGAGCGCCCGTGCGATCAGCAACATGCGGTTTTTCCCGCGCATCGAGATGGAGGTTCAGCTCTTCGAGGCCATCCCGCGGATCGACTTCGTCTTCCGACTCCGCAAGCAGATGACGTTCGACAAGGAGGCGCTGTACATCGCATTCCCGTTCGCCGGCGCGAATCCGAAGTTCCGCTACGAGATCGGTGGCGCGTCCGTGCGGCCCAACGAAGATCAGTTCCCCGGCTCCTGCCGCGACTGGTTCGCCGTGCAGCGGTGGGTGGCGGTCGAGACCGACGCCGGAGCCGTCGCGTGGTCGCCGATCGACACGCCGCTCATCACCCTGTGCGATACCACGCCGGGCAGGTGGCTCGATGAACTGCCGATCACCAATGGCACGATCTTCGCTTACGTGATGAACAACTACTGGTTCACCAACTACAAGGCCGGCCAGGACGGCGAGTTCACGTTCCGCTACAGCCTCACGAGCGACCGCTCCATCGACCCGGTGAAGGCGTCCCTCTTCGGCGAGTCCGTCGCCGCGCCCCTGCGGGCCGTGGACATGATCCCCGCCGCGCCTGTCGAACCCGCACTGCCGCCGGTGCGCAGCTTCTGCCGCGTCGAGCCGGAGAGTGTCACCCTCATGGCACTGAAGCGGGCGGATGACGGGAAGGGTGTCGTCCTCCGGGTCCGCAACACGTCCGACCAGCCGGTGGAGGCGAGAATTGCCCCGGCGCTCGACGGCGTGAGCAGGGCCTCCACATGTGACCTCGTCGAGCGCGTCCGCGAACCGCTCGCGATGCAGGACGGGCAGCTGCGCGTGAAACTGCGCCCCTTCGGCATGGCGACGGTCCGGCTCGAGTAGACGCCCGCCTTTCAGACAATCGGCCCCGCTCAGAAAGCTGAATACCGTGCGCTCTCCGCGGTTGCCGGCGCGTGATCGGGAGTTCACCGCCTTGCGCGGTTACCGAGCCTGCGGCCGCGCGTGGGTATGCCGCTCGAGGTAATTCCGCACGTCGCGCTCGAGTTCCGGCTCGCGCAGGCCGGTTCGTTTCGCACGCCGAATGGCCTCGTCGACCGGCAACCCCTTCACTGCACCCAGATAGACGGCGTACATGCCGGAAGCGCGGTTGGCCGACCCGCAGTGGATCAACACCTGCTCGCCCTCATGCTCGCGCATGAACGCCAGGAAATCACTGGCCGCCTGGTCGTCCATGTTCCTGGGGTCGATCGGCAGGTGGACGTAGTCAATCCCCAGCCGCCGGGCTTCTTCGGCGGCCTCCTTCTGCCTGGGTGTTGGGTTCCGCAGATCGACGATGGCTTTGACGCCGCGCGCGTGCACCTGGCGGTATCCCTCGAGCGTCGGCTCGCCGCCAACCCAGATATTCCCCTCGCGGCTCAGGTTCTTGATCTCGATATCCGACAGCCGCGCCGGGTTCGTGCCGGTGCGATCCGCCGCGTCGCCCGCCCGCGCATCGTCGGCTTCAATGGCCATCGCGCGATCGCTCACTGGCTCCGAAGATGCTCCCGACGCGAGTTCAGTCGAGCCCTGCATCTCCGTGACGGACGCCGTCCGTGTCGTGCAGGGGCAGTTCTTCTCGCTGCATCCGGCAGCAGTCAATGCCATCAGCAAACCGACGGCGGTGGCACCAAATCGACACATGAATCACCTCGCGGCGAAAGGGTGAAGGTGGGACGTTCCGCGCGTCCCTCGCATCGCAACCGTGCACCCTCGGCGCCCGCTGGAAGGCATCGGATTTCTCTCGGCAAGCCCGGCCCGACCGGCTGCGACGAGGAATTCTATGCCCGCTACCGCGGTAGTAAATCTGGCCAGGAATGATCAGTCGCAGAGACGTCCAGGCGACCGTCCGCACGCCAGGGCGGGGGAGTCGTACCAATGCATGCCACCGCGCGAGGCGATCACGCACGCTGCGTGATCGAATCCGGAAGACCCGGTGGAGGTGGGGCGAGCGGCGCAGCATCGGGCGCCGGCTTTGTGCTGCCCGCCGCCTTGCGGAGCGGCGGCGACTCCACTGTCCTCAGGTCCTCCGGCAGATCCGCATCGATCACGATGCCCGGAGGGGCGGGGATAGCCGCGGCGGCAACATCTTTTCGCACGCGCGGGCGCGAACGACGGGCGGGCTGAAAGCTGACGCCGGCAAGGCGGTCCGTCACAGGAGCGGGCGCGCCCGGTGGGGTGGGCTGCCCGGAATCGGAGGTGCCGCTCGCCGCCGCCGGTGCACTGCCCACGACTGCGGCTGTTCCGTGGCCGTTTCCGTTGCCGCCCGCGTCTGCAGGCGCGAGCTGCGCCTGCGCCGCGGCAAGCCGTCCGTCGATCTCGGCCGCGAGCACCTCGTAGTCCTTCGCTCCGTTACTGTCGGGGGCGTAGTCGAAAATGCTCTTGCCGTAGCTCGGCGCCTCCGCCAGTTTGATGTTCCGCCGAATGACCGTATCGAACACGCGGGCGTTGCCCCACGGCACGTCCTTCCCGCGGTCTGCGTCAAAAAAGCCGCGCACGTCATCGATGACTTCGGCCGCCAGTTTCGTTCCGGCGTCATGCATGCAGACGATCACGCCCCCGACCTTCAGGCCGGGGTTGATACGTTTGCCGACGAGCGAGACGGTTTCGAGTAACTTGCCGAGCCCCTGCAGGGCGAGGTAGTGCGGCTGGAGCGGGATAAACACTTCCTGCGCGGCGCACAGCCCGTTGAGCGTCAGGACGCTCAGCGACGGCGGGCAGTCCATCAGGACATAGTCGTACTGCGTGTTGCCGGGGCTCGTGTGCTGATCCAGCAGGTCGCGCAGAATCACTTCGCGCCCGACGACGCTGATCAGTTCCACCTCCGCGCCGGCCAGGTCGATGCTCGAGCCGACGACCCAGAGGTTGTTGCCAGCCTTCACGCGTGCCTTGGCGATGCTTTCAGAACCGGTGAGGAGCTCGTACGAGCCGGGCCGTTTGGCTGCCGGGTCGAGGCCAAGGTGCAATGACAGGTGCGCCTGTGGGTCAAGATCGATGAGCAGCACCCGATGCCCCGCACGCGCCAGCGCGACACCGACGTTCACGGTGGATGTCGTCTTTCCGACGCCGCCCTTCTGATTGATGACAGCAATGCGTCGCATCGGACCTCCATTCCCGACGGGCCGGGGAGCGGCCGGACGTGCCAGGCCTCGTGCCATCCGCGGTGATACGGTCCGATTATAAAAGACGCTTCCCGGCGATGCCAGCAGGTGTGCCGGACCGCTGCCGGTCTGGGTGCAGCAGGAGGAGCCGTCGGAGGCGTCCCCCCGAGTCAACACGCCTGCGGGTGAGCGAACGACCACCCGGGGACGATTACAGCGACCGCCTGCCGTTCAGGGCACGCAATCGGGTGTAACCCCCGGGCTCCAGACCACGCCCGCTCCGGTCGCACAGTTTGCGAACGACGCGAAATCCGCATGGTCGATCGTATTGCTGTGGTCCCGATCGAAGCACGTGCAGCCGGCATCCGAAATCGGGAGTTCTGGCTTGTAGCATCGCTGGAACGCGCCGAAGTCGTCCATGTCCACGTCGGCATCCCCGTCCTTGTCTGCCCAGACATACGTGCCATGGGCGCAGCAGGCCGTCTCCTCGCACCGTGAGCCATTGCCGCCGTAGATTCCACCGAGCGTACCCGTGCAATAGGCGGATGGTTGCTCTGTGCACTGGCCATCCGGCGGGCAGCACGCGCCCTGGCACCAGGCCGTCGCGCAGCTCGAGCCCTGTCCGCCGAATACCGCCCCTGGAGTGGCCTGGCATGCCAGTTGATCCATGCCGTCAACGCATTGGTTCGGCTGGCAGCAAGCGCCCTGGGTTGAAGCGTAGCTGGGGATGCCCTTGTATAGCACCATCGAGTCGTAGTACGTCACGCCGAAACCTGGATAGGTCGTCGAGTACGTCAGGCAGGCGGGAATGTACGCACTCCCGCCGGTCGGGTTGTTGTTATAGGTCGGCGGATTCTTGCATTCGCCGGTGGCGGGGTCGAGTTCGCACCCGGGGCCGGCGCCGACGGCGATCCGGTTGAACGGCCCCATGTACGCCCGCGGCACGGCTGCACCCCACGCATGTGGAACGTCCACGCCCTTTTCCGTGATGACGTTCGTGACGTAGATGAGAATGTCGGTGGCCGTGATCTTGATGTAAACCTTGGTCGGTTTCTGATTGTTGCTGACAGTGAAGTCCCCGCACGTTCCGGCGGTATTCTTCGCCATG
The DNA here is from genome assembly GCA_964548565.1 of uncultured Planctomycetales bacterium. Taxonomy (GTDB): domain Bacteria; phylum Planctomycetota; class Phycisphaerae; order UBA1845; family PWPN01; genus CAYLLT01. The sequence continues at coordinate 16,421 of CAZJTF010000029.1, forward strand.
TACAGGTCTTCGGGATGCCAGTGCCCGGTGCCGTTACTGGCCTGGCTGATCGGTGAGATCTCGACCGGCAGCCCTGTGTAGGTGTTGATCAGCCCCGGAAATCGCCCGGCCACGAGTTTTCGCCACACGTGCCCATCGAACACCGCGTAATGGAACGACTTGGGCGAGTGCGTCGTGCTCGCGTCGGTCGAATTCGGATCCTTGTCCATGATGGCGAGCAGGCCGAACGCGATGCTCTTCCACGTCTTGTTCTTGAGGGGAGGGCAGGCGCCGCCCGTGCCCGGAGCACTGCCCAGCAGCCAGACGGTGTCTTCCGCGGTCTCCGTCACGTCCATGTTCGTCTCGTACGCCTGCTGGCACACGATCGGATAGGGCCCCTGCGTGGTGCACTCGGGATCGTTGCTGCCCGGGGTCGTATTGCAGGTGGAGTAGTTATGGCCGCGCCACACGTAATCCATGGGAGCGTGCTCGCCGTTGAAGTTCAATTCGACGTAGGAATTGTCAACGTACTGGTTGTCCGCGACACCCCGCATGATGTAAGCCAGCACGAGCGGTGTGCCGTCAGAGCCGTCGGGGAGCGTGCCCGTTCCGTTGAAGCCGTTGTACCCGGCCGGGACGCGCGCCTCGAAGTTGTTCTGGAACATGGCCAGCGGGCCCGGAATGCCCTGGTTGTTCTGGTACCAGGTGTTGAGGACGCGCATTTCCATCTGCATGGTCGTCGCGGTACCGCTGTTCTCGACGCCGCTGCAGTTCCCGCCATAGGCGATTTCCATCTGCGAAGCCTGCCAACGGTCCGTGATGCGTCCCGTCGGCGTGATGAGTTCCGGGCACTCGGACACCCGGATCCACTGTGTGCGGGCGTACTCGTCCTCCGCCGGGCTCGTCTGATGCGCAATGCCTTCGACGCAGTACTGCGGGGCGGTTCCGTTCGTGTTGCTGGCTTTCTTTGGCAGACCCAGCGATCCGGCGGGATCGCTCAGCGGGGGAATCGGTCCACCCTTCCAGAGCGTGCCGCGCGGATACGTGGAGACCGGATCGCTGCGGTGGTCCCAGTTCCACTGCGTGTACCAGTCGAACGGATCAGCCCAGCGGATGGTGTCGTTCGGTGGATCGCCGTCGGTCAGCATGCTCGCCGCCAGGCCGACCTCCGTGCTGGCGGCCACCACGAAAAGGAACGTCGCAGCTCGCACGCGTCGCATGATTGATTATCCCTCCAGTGCGCTGACCAGGGTGAGCCACGCACAATCGCCATCATACAGCGCGGATGGGCCGAGTTTCATGGCGTGGGGCAAGGCGTACCCTGCTCAGCAGCAACCACGCCAACTGCTGAAATACCGTACCGTATGGGAGTGCGGCGTTGAGTCACACGTCAGTCGCAGTTCTCGCTTGTTGTTATCGGATTGACCCGGGTGGAATCAAAGATACGTACTGCCACTGAAGGCGCAAGGCGAGAGGGCTGCTCGGGGCGTTGCGATCAACTGCCGGCGAATGCCAACATCCCTGGTTTCACGTGCTCGACATTTCTCAAGAACCTGGTTGTAGCCAATGGCCGCGTGCACTGTTCCGCACCTCCGCGATCGCGGGCTCTTTCGCAGAGGATGACGCCTGGGAGGTCCGATAAAGCTTCCCTTTGGCAGGCGAGCGCCGGTTTTTCAACCTCACGATGCCGCCACCACCGCCGCCGGCTCGCTGGACGCATGGCGCCCCGAGGCGATCCAACTCCGCATCGCGCTGAGCGTCTGCGACCATTTGGCTGACAGGCGGCGCTTCAGAAAGGCCGTGTAGAGATCGCTCACCGCCTCCGAGATCGTGCGGAGCTTCTCGATGCGATCCTCGAACACCGCGCGCGGCGTGCTGACGTCTTCGGGCGGCGGGACCTGCAGCCCTGACCAGTTCATCGCATCACCCCGGAGGGAAAACGCGAACACGTCTCCCTGCACGGCAATCTGCAGCCCCGCCCGGATCGGTCGCTTGCCCCCGGCCAGCGCCACCACCGCCTCCGGCAGCCGCGTCGGGGCATCCGCCGTCAATGCCGCCTTGCCGCTGACCTTGAAGGCGCACTCGAGTTGCAGCGTCTTGTCGAACAGCACGGTGACCGACTCGCCCAGGCGCACAGTGATGTCGGGCGACTCCACGTGCGAGGTGTACCACAACCAGCTGAGAAACTCGGTGCCCAGGAAGTCCTTGGCGCGGTTGTCTGCGAACTCTGCGGTCTCGGAGGCCGTCTCCGCACCGTCAGGCGGATTCACGAAGTGAGCCGGCTCGGCGTCGTCGAACGCGCGGGCGTCACCGCTCAGGGCCGACCACCGGGCCGCCATCTCGCCGGAGCCGGCCGGATCCACCGTCCGGTCAAACGTCTCGCGGAACAGCATGATGAAATGATCGACCGCCTTGCTGCCGGCGCTGCCCAGGTAGGCGATGCCGCGCGTGACGTCCCAGAAGACCGGTATCGTCGTCATCTTGCGGAAGTTGCCCGCCTTCGCCTCGGCCTCGGCTCGCGACTTGGCCTGTTCGCGGGCTTCGCGCCGCTCGGCCTTGGAGAGAAAGTCCCGCCCGCTCGCCTCCAGCATGGCCTGCTCGTTCATCTTCTGATAGCTGCGGACGATGTCGGCCGGCGGGCGATTCGTATCGACCCGCATGGCCATGTGCAGACCGTCCGCAACGACGTTCTTCTCGAAGGTGAACTTCGTGTCCAGAACGTGCTCGCCGGTCGTCCAGCCGACCTCGGTCTTGTCGGCCGTGCGGACGCAGTCCTTCGACATGGAGCGCGCCGAAAGCTGTTCGACGAGTTCCTCACCGACCTGCCGGATCGACTCGCCACCCACAAAAAACCGCTTGAACGTCATCGTGCCGCCTGCAAACCCCATGGTCCTCGTCTCCTTCCGAGTTTCGTGCAGCCGATCGGAATGATCTCTTCGAAGGGCCTGATGGTGAGCATGCACGCCCGCTGCGTCAAACCTCCGGCAGCGCGCGCGGATGGGGCGCCTGTGAGTTCCTGGCGACTCACAACGCCCGTCGCGCCACCGGAGCTGACGCGCTTGCTCATGTGGCCGCGGAACCTAAGATGAGCCGGCCGGGCCCCCGGGGAACCGGCTCTCTCCGAAGGAGCGGATTGTCGATGGATCGCCCTGCCTTCACGCACCTGCACGTTCACACGCATTACAGCCTGCTCGACGGCGCCACACGGATCGACGCTCTCGTGTCGCGCGCCAAGGAGCAGGGCGCCGGCGCTGTCGCCATCACCGACCACGGCAACCTGTTCGGCGCGATTCCCTTCTACCAGGCGGCCACCAAGGCCGGCATCAAGCCGATCATCGGTCTTGAAGCCTACATGGCCCCCGGCGACCGCCGCGACAAGCAGGCCCGCGGTGTCGATAAGGAAAACGCCTACCACCTGCTCCTGCTCGCCAAGAACCGCACGGGCTATCAGAACCTGCTCAAGCTTTCGTCGATTGCCTACCGCGAAGGCTTCTACTATAAGCCGCGGATCGACAAGGAGACGCTGCGTGCCCACAGCCAGGGCCTGATCTGCACAAGCACCTGCCTGGGCGGCGAAATTCCCCAGGCCCTGATGCGCGAGGACCGCCGGGCGGCGGAGGAGATTGCCAAGCTCTACCTGGAGATCTTCGGGGAAGAACACTTCTTCATCGAGTTGCAGGACCACGGCCTCAAGGAGCAGAAACTTACCAACCCCGAGCTGGTCGACATCGCGAAACGCTGCGGCGTGGGCATCGTCGCCAGTAATGACGTTCACTACCTCTCTGCCGAGGACGTCGAGGCCCACGACGTGCTCTGCTGCATCAACACGGGCGCCAAGATCAACGACGAGGGCCGCTTCAAGTTCCCGAGCGGCGAGTTTTTCCTCAAGACGCCCGAGCAGATGGCGGAGTTGTTCAAGTCCTGGCCCGAGGCGATCGACAATACCAACCGCATCGCCGCGATGTGCGACCTGCAGCTCAAATTCGGCGAGCGGCATCCGCCCGTGTATCGTGTCCCCGGCGGCAAAACGGCCGACGAGTATCTGCGCGAGCTGGTCTACGAGGCGGCGAAGAAAAAATACCAGCCCCTGACCGAGGAGATCCGCGAGCGCATCGACTACGAGCTCGGCGTGATCGCATCGAAGGGGTTCTCGAGCTATTTCCTGATCGTCTGGGATTTCGTCAACTACGCCCGCTCCCGCGGAATCCCCTGCGGCGGCAGAGGCAGTGCCTGTTCAACCGTCGTGGGCTACTGCCTGAATCTCTCCGCGCCCGACCCCCTGCGCTACGAGCTCTACTTCGAGCGGTTCATGGACCCCGACCGCGACGAGATGCCTGATATCGATATGGACATCTGCCAGGACGGGCGCGAGGAAGTGATCCGCTACGTCCGCGAGAAGTACGGCCACGTTGCGCAGATCGTCACGTACGGCACCCTCAAGGCCAAGGCGGCCGTCAAGGACGTCAGCCGCGTCCTGGGCCTCAGTTTCGAAGAGGCCAACGCGCTGACCAAGCTCATCCCCGATGAGCTGAAGATGACGATCGACAAGGCGCTCGAAAGAGAGCCCGAGCTCAAGAAGATGTACGCGGAGAACGATCAGATCCGCCGCGTCATCGACATCAGCCGCAAGCTCGAGGGCCTCGCCCGCAACACCGGCGTGCACGCGGCCGGCGTCGTCATCTGCGACCAGCCCATCGACGAGTTCGTCCCCCTGTGCATCTCGAACGACAAGAATCTCGTCACGCAGTTCGACGGGCCGACGGTCGAAACCTGCGGCCTGCTCAAGATGGACTTCCTCGGCCTGCGGACGCTCACCGTCATGGAACGCGCCCGCCAGCTGGCCGAGCGCTACCACGGCGTCACGATCGACCTCGAGAAGATCGACCTCGCCGACCAGAAGGTCTTCGAACTCTTTGTCCGCGGAGACACCAAGGGCATCTTCCAGTTTGAATCCGGCGGCATGCGCGACGTCCTCATGAAGATGCGTCCCAACCGCATTGAGGACCTGATCGCCGCCAACGCCCTCTATCGCCCAGGGCCGATGGTCCATATCGACGCCTACGTCGCCCGCAAGCACGGCGAGAAATGGACGACGCCTCACCCGATCATGACGCAGGTGCTCACTGAGACCTACGGCATCATGGTCTACCAGGAGCAGGTCTCCCGTCTCGTGAACCGCCTCGGCGGCATCGAGTTGAAGCGCGCCTTCCGGCTCGCCAAGGCCATCAGCAAGAAAAAGCACGCGATGATCGAGGCCGAGCGAGAGCCGTTCTTTACCGGCTGCGAGAAGAACGGCCTCAAGCGCGAGGTGGCCGAGCAGATTTTCGAGGACATCGTTCGGTTCGGGGATTACGCCTTCAATAAGGCGCACTCAACCGGTTACGCGATCGTCGCCTACAAAACGGCGTGGCTCAAGACGTACTACCCGACCGAGTACATGGCGGCGCTGCTGACGTTCGAAATGGGCTCGCTCGACAAGGTGGTCGATTACATCGACGAATGTAAGCGGATGAATATTTCCGTCCTGCCGCCCGATGTCAATATCTCCGAGAAGGACTTCACGGTCGTCAAGGGCCGCACGACCCAGGCACGGGGGGCGGCCCCGGCATCGGAATCCGAGTCCATCCGGTTCGGCCTGGCTGCAATCAAGGGCGTGGGTGAAAAAGCCGTCGCTGCGATCGTCGCCGCCCGGGAGAAGGGCCCCTTCCGGTCGATTTTCGACTTCTGCGAGCGCGTAGATCTCGGTGCGGTGAATCATGCGGTGGTCGAGGCCCTCATCAAGTGCGGCGCGTTCGATTCCACCGGCGCAATGCGCAAGGGCCTCATGGTCGTCCTCGACGACGCACTGAAGGGCGGCAGCCAGGCGGCCGCCGACCGTAAGGCCGGCCAGATGTCGCTCTTCGGCGGCGGAGATGATTCGCCCCGGGCGGAACCGACCGTGCCGCCGCTGCAGTGGTCCGAGTCCGAGATGCTCGCCCATGAAAAGGCCACCCTCGGCTTTTACGTGACCCGGCATCCGCTCTCGAGCCACGAACCGACGCTCCGCAAGTACACCAGCGTGGGGACGACCGACCTGAAGCGCTTCGACGACGGCACGGAAGTCACCCTCGGCGGCATGATCAGCAAGATCCGCACGGTCGTCACCAAGCAGGGCCGCTATGCCGGATCCAAGATGGGCATCGTGCTGGTTGAGGACCTGCAGGGCCAGGTCGAGGTGGTGGTGTTCCCCAAGGATCTCGAACGCTTCCACTCCCTCCTCGCCCTCGAATCGATCGCGTTTTTCAAGGGCAAGGTCGACCGCCGCCGCGAGGAGCCGTCCCTCCGTGTCACGGACGTGATCCCGCTCGAAGGTGCCGACGAGGTGCTCAGTACGCTGGTCCTCGTGCGCGTGAACGGCATCGGTGCCTCCCGCACCCTGCTCCAGGATCTCCGGGCGACGCTCGACCGCTTCCGCGGCGACAAGCCGGTCTACCTCGAAATCTGGACCGCCAACCAGCTCAAGGTGACGATCCGCACCCGTGCGGGCATCCGTCCGAGCCGCGAGTGCCTCGAAGCGCTCGAAGCCGTCGTCGGCGCGGGCAATGTCAGCACCCTCGGGTCCGCCCGGCGCATTGTCGCCGACACCCGCGCACCCGCCGCCGCGCCCCCGCCGCCGGCTCCCGGCTACGACGAGGCCGACGACATCGCCGAGGCCGCCGTCCCCGCCTGAAGCGGTCAGTCAATTTGAACACATGGAGTGACGAGACTGCTCCGGGCTCCGGAGTCCCCCCGTTCTCTCTGCGTCTCCGAGTGTCTGCGGCCAATGCCCGGTTTGGCGGAGCGAGCCCGGTGTCCGTTCGGCTAGAAAGATCCCGCGCGCACACCGCCCGCGAGGTCGACGCTCTTTGACAACCAGCCCAAAGCGCCGCGGGCTTCAACCCGCGCGGGTCCCACGTACAGGGCAGAACCCCCGACGCCGCATCAGCTCAGGCACCGCCACCAACCTCCGGCGCGACGCGAACCCACCAAACCGCCCTCGCGCCCCTGAAAACGCTGTTTTGACCCGAAGTGAAGCCACCGCGAACCCAACACGAACCCAAAGCCATCCACAGCACCGAGAGCGGCCTCCAGGGAACCCGACGAACGGATCGCGTCGTAACTGCTCTGCTGCGCGGATCTTAGGCAATCTGCCTTCGCCGGCGCGGTGGGTGCGTAACCTGCCGCTGGTTAGCAACTTGCACGCCTGCTAGAATGCCCGGTTTAGAGCAGTCTTCGGCCCTGCTGCCCAGGAAAAGAGCTTCATGATATCGGACCTCACGATTCTGGGTGAGATCAGCCAGATCATGGGCAGCTCGCTTGAACTCCGCACGGTGTTCGAGCGGGTCATGCGCGTGCTCGCGGCACATCTCGGCATCGAGAAGGGGCGCCTCGTCATTCACGACGATGCGACCGACCGCCTCCGAATCGAGGCTGCCCACGGACTCTCCGCCGAGGAGCACCGCCGGGGGGTGTACGCCATCGGCGAAGGTATTACCGGCAGCGTGTATGCCACCGGCCAGCCGCGCGTGATCCCCGACGTTCGGACGGAGCCTGACTACCTGGATCGGACCGGTGGGCACAAGGCCAGCCCCGAGCAGTACAGCTTCATCTGCGTCCCGATCACGACCGAAGGTCGCACCATCGGCGTCCTCTCCGTCGACAAGCGTTTTCGCGACCAGGAATCCCTGCAGAAGGACCTGCACCTGCTCACGATCGTGACCGCCATGATCTCGCAGGCGGTGCGGATCAACTGGATGGTCCACCGCGAAAAGGATCAGCATGCCGACGAACTGGCCGAGCTCCGCAAGACGATGCACGACCGCTACCAGTTTGCGAACATCGTCGGTTCCAGTGCCCCGATGATGGAGGTCTTCCGGGTCATCGACCAGGTCGCGCGCACCCGGGCCACGATCCTTCTCATGGGCGAAACCGGCAGCGGCAAGGAGATGATCGCCAAGGCGATCCACTACAACAGCGACCGCAAGGATAAACCCTTCATCCGCGTGAACTGCGGCGCCCTCACCGGCACGCTGCTCGAAAGCGAGCTCTTCGGCCACGTGAAGGGTGCGTTCACCGGCGCGATCCGCGACAAGATCGGGCGATTCGAAGCGGCCGACGGCGGGACGCTGTTCCTCGACGAGATCGGAACCTTGGAGATCCCGCTGCAGGTCAAGCTGCTCCGCGTCCTGCAGGAGCGCGAGTTCGAGCGCGTCGGCGACGTGCACACGATTTCGTGCGATGTCCGCATCATCGCCGCGGCTAACGTGGATCTCGAGCAGGAGGTCCGCGCCAAGCGCTTCCGCGACGATCTCTACTACCGGCTGAATGTCGTGGCCATCCGGCTGCCGCCCCTCCGCGAGCGCAAGGACGACGTCCCTCAGCTGATCGATCACTTTCTCGACAAGTACAACAACGAGAACGACAAGAGCCTGCGCAAGATCTCGCGCGACCTGCTCAACCTGCTGCTGCGGTATCCCTGGCCGGGAAACGTCCGCGAACTCGAGAACGTGATCGAGCGGGCAGTGGTGCTCTCGCGCGACGAGCACTTCACGGAAGACCTGCTGCCGCTCACGCTCAAGACCTTCGCCGAGCAGAGCCGTCCGTCGCTCCGCACCGACTCACCGGGCGACATGCTCAAGCAGCTCGTAACGCAGGCCATGGACGAGCAGGCCTACGGCGCCGAGGGCTCGATCTGGGATCGGGTGACCAGCTCGATGGAACGGGCACTCATAGAAGAGGCGATGCGACGCTGCGATCACGTGAAGCTCAAGGCAGCCGACTACCTTGGCATTAACCGCAACACGCTGAACAAGAAGTATCACGACCTTGGCCTCGACGGGGCGACCGCCGAGCCCGCTCCGGCCGCTTGACGCCCGTCACTGCGGGCGATCCGCCGGTCCCAGAAGTCCGCGCCCGCGCATCCATTCGATGCACAGCCGCGGCCAGTTCCCCGCCGCCCCGACTTTCTGCCCAAGCCCGAAACCGTGCGGACCTTTCTCGAAGATGTGCATTTCGGCCGGTACCTTCGCCTTTCGGAGTGCCGCGTAGAATGCGATGCTGTTCTCCGGTGGCACACCCGAGTCTTCGGTCGTGTGCACGAGGAATGTGGGCGGCGTCTGGCGCGTCACCTGCTTCTCGTTCGAGAACAGCTCGACCAGGTCCTCCGCCGGCTGTGTCCCCAGCAGGTTCTTCCGCGAGCCGCCGTGCGAGAATGGCTCCGTGAACGAGATCACCGGATAGATCAGCACCATGAAATCCGGGCGGCAGCTCACGCGCTCGACGGGATCGTCGGCATCCGGTCGGCCCGCGTCGAAATGCGTCCCCGCGCTCGATGCCAGATGTCCGCCCGCCGAAAACCCGAGGATGCCGATCCGATCCGGCTCCACGTTCCATGCCTTCGCCCGGGTGCGGACGGTCCGAATCGCCCGCTGAGCGTCCTGGAGCGGGGCCGGATGGCCGAAGCCGGTCCCGCGGTGACGATACCGCAGGATGAACGCCGCCACGCCGTTCTCGTTGAGCCACGCCGCGACCTGGTCGCCCTCGTGATCCAGCGCCAGCCCGCCGTAACCGCCGCCCGGGCACACGACGATGCCCGCGCCGCTCGGCGTGTCGGGCAGGCTCACCGTGAGCGTCGGGGCGTTCTCCGCGCCCGCGGCCGGGCCTCCCGGGGCGCCCTCCGTCCAGAGGGGCACGACCTCCCGCTCTCCGGCTCCAGCCGCGGTGGCGACCGCTCCGAGCATCAGTGCACACGCACACACGGTTCTCCAGGGGAGGGTCGGCAGGACGGTCATTCATATCTCCTTGTGCTGTAAGTGTTGCCGGTCGATGGTCCCGCGCCCCCGGGGGGAATGCAAATCCCGCCGTACCTTCACTGCTGAAAAAGGCGCCCGGCCGCCGAAGATACACAAGGACGTCGCGAGCCGGCGCCGCTGTTGGCCGTGTTCCCGCCGCGCAGGGGTACAAACCATGCGTTCAGCCATGCTATCGGTTCTGGTTTCCGGTGTGAGTCTGTGCGGGTGCGTCATCGTGAATCCCGGCGAGGTCCGGATGGACGCCTCGCCCATGCCTGTTCTTGTGACCGGCCCCCATTCGAGCGAGGGCCGCACGCCGTACGGTGAGGCCCTCCACCAGGTCGTTCGCCAGCAGGAGAAGGTCTCGAAGCAACTCGCGGAGCAGGACTGGAAGGACCTCGTCGAGGAGACCAGCGACTGGGCCTCGTACATCCGGCGCCTCAGCAGCTACTCGGAAGTGACCTCCGACCCCGTCCGGTTCCGTAAATGCTGCGACGGCCTCCTCGAGCAGACCCAGAACCTGCGGAACGCCGCCTTGCGGGGCGACGCCGTGCGATGCGACGCCGCCATTCGCGCCACGGATCCGCTGCTGAACATGCTGAGCCGCGACTTTGCCTCGCCCGCTCCCCCGGCGGCCTCACCGCCGCCCCGCAGGCCGGCCGCCGTCCCCTGATCGAGCCTCGCTTTCATAGCAGAGCACATCCCGCCGGGGCTGGCCGCTCGGAACCCGGCCGCAGCACTCCGCGCGTCGAAGAGTGCCTGCCGACTCCGTCCGTTCAGCCAACGTTGGCTCCAGGCGACAATAATCCCCGGGTCGACGCGTTGTGACATCAGGCAGCCGGGCCGGCCGCCTGCCGGAGCACAACCACGTGCGGAAATCCGCGGGAGCGATCCCATGTTCTGGGCTCGACCGATCTTCGCGTGCGTCATGCTGTGTGCTGCGGCCCCTGCGGGCACGACTGCGCCCGCACGCGACCCACTGGCCGTCTCCGATCGTCCGCGATGGACCACCGCCGAGTCCGCCCATCTCCTGCGGCGTGCCGGCTTCGGCGGTCCTCCCGAACAGGTGCGGTACCTGATGCGCCTCGGTCGCGATGCCGCGGTCGACCTGCTGGTGGATTACGAGAAGATCCCGCTCAACGACGAGGACTACCCGGTCGAATCATTCCTCGAACGTCCGGCGTTCCGGCAGTTTGCGTCGCTCGAGGAGGAGCATCGCCGCCAGCTGTTTCAACTCGTCCGCCGCGTGGGCCAGGCCAACGCCGGCGCGCTCCAGGATTGGTGGCTTCGCCGGATGGTGGTCACCTCCCGGCCCTTCGAAGAGAAAATGACGCTCTTCTGGCACGGGCACTTCACGAGCGGGATGCGCGAGGTGCAGAATCCGCGGGCCATGTACGATCAGAACCAGCTCCTGCGGCGGCACGCCCTCGGGAACTTCAAAACCCTCGTGAAGGAGATCAGCCGAGACCGGGCGATGCTCGCGTACCTTGATAACGGCAAGAACATCAAGGGCAAGCCCAACGAGAACTACGCCCGCGAGCTGATGGAACTCTTCACGATGGGCATCGGCCACTACACCGAACAGGACGTCAAGGAGGCGGCCCGGGCGTTCACCGGCTGGACGGCCGGCGAAGACGGCTTCCACATCCGCCCCCGGCTCCATGACGACGGGCCGAAGACGTTCCTGGGACGCACCGGCAATTTCGGCGGCGACGACATCATCGACATCATCTTCGAGCAGGAGGCCACCGCGCGGCACCTCGCCCGCAAACTTTGGACGTTCTTCGTCGAGCGAGATCCCGAGACCGAGCTGATTGACGCCCTCGCCGCCCGGATCCGGGAAAACGATTACGACCTGCGGGAGACAATGCGCCTGATCCTGCGGAGCGATGCCTTTTACGCCCCGCGCGCGAGAGCCGCCCTCATCAAGAGCCCTGTCGAATTGATCGTGCAGACCGCCCGCACGCTCGACACGCCGCTGGAGGACCTCCGCGGTGCCAATCGCCTGATGCAGCAGATGGGCCAGGAGCTCTTCCAGCCGCCGAACGTCAAGGGCTGGGATGGCGGGCGCGCGTGGATCAACACCAGCACGCTCTTCCTGCGCTACAACGCGGTCGGAGCGTTCCTCAAGGGCACGCCGGATCGCTCGGACGCCGAGTATCGCCGCTTCACCGCGCGTCTGGCTTCGCTCGGAATCGGAGCCGATGCAGCGACGGACGCGCCGCCCTCCCCGACGCGTCGCGCCCGGCAGCTTCCGCAGCTCACGACACGCGTGGGCGAGCAGATGGAAGGTGACGACAGCATGGCCGCTGCGATCCGGTCGCTCCCGGACGCGGCACGTGCGTGGCTCCGGCAGATTCGGCTGCCCAGGCAATACTCCGCCGCCCAACCGCCGTACGACCCCGCTCCGGCACTCGAAAGGTACCGTCTGACCACCGCGCGGAGCGTCGTTGAGCACTATGCGAAGCGCCTGCTCCCCGTCCCCCTGCCGGACGATCGGGTGAATGCGCTCGTCAAGGGGCTGCAGGGCAGCGGATTTGATCCGAAGTCGCCGGCGGCGGCCCCTGCGATTCGCACATTGCTCCATCTGATCATGAGCACGCCGGAGTACCAGTTGAATTGACGCGCGTGCACGCGCGCTGCGAGAGTGGAGGCCCCGCGGGCCTGCCGCACGGAGAAAAGAACATGCGTCCCGAGGACATGGCCACCCGACGTGAGTTTCTGCAACGGGGAATCACACTGGTCGGTGCGTCCGCGACCGTTCCGCTCTTCCTGCAGCAGGGTGCGGTAGCGATCGGCCCGGCCGACGGTGCCCGCACGCGGTCGCGCCCGGGTGTTCCCGATGAGCGCGTGCTGATCGTGCTGCAACTGGCCGGCGGCAATGATGGACTCAATACGGTCATTCCCATCGGTGACGATCTGTACCGCAAGGCCCGCCCCCGGCTCGCCGTCCGTGCCGCGGACGCCCTGCGGCTGGACGACACGTTCTCGCTGCACCCGGCGCTCGCCGGCCTCAAGTCGCTGCACGACGACGGGCTGCTCGGCATCGTGCACGGTGTCGGCTATCCCAATCCCAACCGGTCGCACTTCCAGAGCATGGATATCTGGGAGACGGCCTCGCCCGATGGGCGCCTCTACACCGGCTGGATCGGGCGCTACTTCGACAATACCTGCAGAGGGGAGGATCGCCCGAACCCGGAGTCTGCCGTGGCTCTCACCACGCAGGCGCCCCTGGCTCTCCGCGGCGACAGGTTCGCGCCGGTCGCATTCCAGCGTCCGGAGAACCTGTCGTGGAACGGCGGGGCCCGCAACCGCTCCCGACAGGGCAACTCCTCCGTGGAGGCGTCGCTCTTTGAGCGGTTGAATGCTCCCGAAGAGCGCCGCGCGCCGCGCAGCTCCGAGCTGGCCTACCTCCAGCGGACCGCCATGGACGCGCGCCTGAGTGCCCGCGATATCCAGAAAGCCGCCGCATCGACGCCGCCCGTCACCTACCCCGGATCCCCGCTCGCGAATTCGCTCCGTACCGTCGCGCGTCTCATTGCGGCAGGGCTCCCCACGCGCATTTATTACGTCTCGCAGGGCGGTTATGACACGCATGCCGGCCAGGCGGGTCGGCACCAGCAGTTGCTGTCGCAATTCGGCGACGCGGTGAAGGCGTTCGTGGCGGATCTGAAGGCCACCCGACAACTCGATCGCGTCGTGATCATGACGTTCTCCGAGTTCGGGCGCCGCGTGGCCGAAAACGCCTCTGGCGGCACCGACCACGGCACCGCCGCGCCAATGTTCCTGATCGGCCCCTCCGTCAAGCCGGGGCTCCACGGCCAGGCACCGTCGCTCGAGAAACTCGATCAGGGCGACCTGGTGTTCACCACCGATTTCCGGAGCGTCTATGCCGCGGTGCTCAAAGACTGGATGAAAACCAACCCAGCAACCATCGTCGGTCGCGAGGTCACCCCGGCCCCCGTCCTGCGCGTCACATAATGGAGCATCACGGAGCTTCGATCTCGAAAGAGCCGTCGACATGCTGCGTCCGGCAGCGGGCGCTCCCCGATGGGCCGCGTCGCTCCCC